>NZ_PYUQ02000018.1:0-115042 GCF_003030865.2 Halomonas sp. SL1
CTGGCACGTTGGACCATAGTCGAGTTTGAAGCTGTTCTGGATTTGCCGTGTTTGTTTTTTTTTTTTTTCAAGAAGAAGGCGGCATACGAGAGGCTCAGGAGTCGCGTGGGCTCGGAGATGTGTATAAGAGCCAGCCTCGGCGCCGGCCTGCCGTCCCGCCTCGGCCGCGCTGGCCGCCGCCGAGGCGGTACGCCAGGCCGCCGGTGGCGCGCCGGCCACCCCCGCCACCACCTCGTCGCAGGCCATGATCGAGGCCCTGGCCGCCCGCCAGCAGAGCCCGGGTGGTAACGCTCAGGAGGCACCGCTGCTCGCGGGCGGTTCCGTTCCCGGCGGCCAAGGCACCCTGCCGCTGACGCCCTCGACGAGTCCCGGCAGTCTCGCCGCCACGGCCCAGCAGGCCAGCCTGAGCGCGCCGGTCGGCAGCCAGTCCTGGCCCCGCCAGCTCGGCCAGCAGCTGCTCCAGTTCGCCCGTCAGGGCGGCGAGCAGCGCATCGAGATGAGGCTGCACCCGGCCGAGCTGGGCCCGCTGTCGGTGACGCTCAAGGTCGGCGATCAGGGCGCCCAGGCGCACTTCCTGTCGGCCCACGGCCAGGTGCGCCATGCCCTCGAGCAGGCGATTCCGCAGCTGCGTGAGGCGCTGGCCGAACAGGGCATCTCCCTGGGCGAGACCTCGGTGGGCGAGCAGCGCCAGGGCGGCACCGAAGGAGAAGGCCGCCGATTCGCCGACGCGGCCGCCGGCACGAGCGGAGGCGAGAGCGACTCATCCGCAGAGACCGTCACGCCCGCGGCGGTGCCCGGCAGCATGATCCTGGACGGCCGCGTCGATCTCTACGCCTGATCGGGCAGGTCGCAAAATCCGGAGATGGCCCCGTTCATCGGGCCTGTTCGATTCATCGTGCCGCCCTCGCGGGCGGCATAATTCCCCGCTATCGGCAGAATATTCAGCATAGGAACGGTAATGGCGACATCCAGCGGAGGTTCCCGGAAACTGCTGTGGCTACTGGTGGTGCTGGTGGTGATCGCCTCCTCGGCGGCGGCCACGGCCCTGTTCATGGTCATGAGCGGCGACGGGGACGACGGCAAGGCCATGGCTCAGGAGCCCGAGACCATCGAGCACAAGGCCCCGATCTTCGTGGAGATCGAACCCTTCACCGTCAACCTGGCCGACGACGACTACGGGTCACGGCTGCTCTACGCCGGCATCTCGCTCAAGGTTGCCGACGAGCAGAGCCAGGCGCTGCTGACCGAACACATGCCCGAGGTGCGCAGCCGCCTGCTGATGCTGCTCTCCGGCAAGCAGGCCGCCGACCTCGCCTCGCAGGAAGACAAGCGGCGCCTCGCCGAACAGGTGAAGGCCACCCTCGAGGCACCGATGGTGGAGCCGCAGCCGGAACTGGCCATCGAGAACGTGCTGTTCACCGAATTCATCGTGCAATGACGCCGGGCCCGTAGCGACCATGTCTCAAGAAGATCTGCTCTCCCAGGACGAGATCGACGCCCTGCTCAAGGGCGTCAGCGGGGACGACGAGCCCGCGGAGGGCCAGGACGGCCAGCCGCAGGTCCGCCCCTTCGATCCGGCCAACCAGCACCGCATCATCCGCGAACGCCTGCATGCCCTGGACATGATCAACGAGCGCTTCGCCCGCTACTTCCGCATGGGCCTGTTCAACCTGATCCGGCGCAGCGCCGACATCACCGTGGATTCGGTGAAGTACCAAAGCTACAGCGACTTCTCGCGCAACGTGCCGGTGCCCACCAACATCAACATGATCGCCATGAAGCCGCTCAAGGGCTCGGCGCTGATCGTGTTTCCGCCGAACCTGGTATTCATGGTGGTGGACAACCTGTTCGGCGGCGATGGCCGTTTCCTCACCAAGTCCGAGGGGCGCGAGTTCACCAACACCGAACAGCGCATCATCCAGCGCATGCTGCAGCTGGCCATCGAGGCCTACGGCGACTCCTGGAAGTCGGTCTATCCGCTGGACATCAGCTTCCTGCGCAGCGAGATGCAGTCGAAGTTCGCCAACATCACCAATTCGCCCAACGAGATCGTGGTCAACACCAGCTTCAATCTCGAGGTGGGCAACCTGGCCAGCAGCTTCCAGATCTGCATGCCCTACTCGATGATCGAACCGCTGCGCGACCTGCTGACCAACCCGGTCAACGAGGGCCATCAGGATCAGGACGGCAGCTGGTCGAAGCGCATGGCCGGCGAGCTGCGCCAGTCCGAGATCGAGCTGGTGGCCAACTTCGCCGACATCCCCTCACGCATCTCCCAGGTGCTGGCCCTCAAGGCCGGCGACGTGCTGCCGCTGGAACTGCCCGAAACCGTGACCGCCAGCGTGGACGGCGTGCCGGTGATGGAATGCGAATACGGCAGCCAGCACGAGCAACGTGCCCTGCGGGTGCGTCGACTGTTCGATCACGCGGCGGGCCACGCGCCGTCCAGCGCCTTCGTCAAGGGGGCTCAGCCGACATCCAAGGAAGCCAAGCATGACTGATCCCAACAAGCCCGACGATCAGAACCTCGACGACGAATGGGCGGCCGCCATGTCCGAACAGGAGGGCGATGCCACGCCGAGCGGGGAGGAGGATCCCTGGGCCGCCGCCATGGCCGAGCAGGCCGCCGCCGAGGAAGCCGAGGGTGACGATGCCCCCGCCGCGGACAGCGGCGCCGCAGCGCAGCCCGCCAGCGACAGCGTCTTCCAGCCGCTGGAGGGAGGCCAGGACAAGGCGGTGCCCCGCGATCTCGAGATGATCATGGACATCCCGGTCAAGCTGACCGTGGAGCTGGGTCGCACCAAGCTGACCATCAAGCAGCTGCTGGAGCTCGCCCAGGGTTCCGTGATCGAGCTCGAGGGGCTGGCCGGCGAACCGATGGACATCCTGATCAACGGCTACCTGATCGCCCAGGGCGAGGTGGTGGTGGTGGATGACAAGTACGGCATCCGCATCACCGAGATCATCACGCCCTCCGAGCGCGTCCAGAAGCTGAATCGATGAGCGAGAGCGCATCCGGTGCCGTCGCCGATGGCCTGGGCGGCGGCGAGGCGCTGATCGGCATGGCCACCCTGGGCAAGACCGCCGCGGCCCTGGCGCTGGTGCTGGCGATCATCGTCGCCTGCAGCCTGCTACTCAGACGGCTCAACGGTGGCGGGCGCGGCCAGGGCCAGCGTCCGCGCCTGGTGGGCAGCACCAGCATCGGCCAGCGCGAGCGGGTGGTGATCGTCGAGGTCGAGGGCACCTGGCTGGTGCTGGGCGTCGGCGGAGGCCAGGTGAACAAGCTCCACGAGTTGCCGGCCCCCGAGTCGCCGGCGACAGCTCCCGCCTTCTCCGAGGACGACGGCTTCGCCGCCCGCTTCGCCAAGGCCCTGCGTCACAACGCCGGGCTGGGCCGACACGACCGGGATCGCCCATGAACCGTTTCGCCACGCGTCACGCCCGCTGGTGGCTGCTGGCCCTGCTGCTGGTGCCGGGTCTGGCCCTGGCCCAGCAGATCCCCGGGCTGATCAGCCAGCCGATGGAGGACGGCGGCCAGCGCTGGTCGCTGTCGCTGCAGACGCTGCTGTTGCTCAGCTCGCTGGCCTTCCTGCCGGCGGCGGTGCTGATGATGACCAGCTTCACCCGCATCATCATCGTGCTGGGCCTGCTGCGCACCGCCATGGGCACCCAGGCCACGCCGCCCAATCAGATCCTGCTGGGCCTGGCGCTGTTCCTGACCTTCTTCATCATGGCCCCGGTGTTCGGCGAGGTGTACGACCAGGCCTGGGTGCCGCTGTCCAACGGCAGCATCGCCTTTCCCGAGTTCCTGACCCAGGCCCAGGGCCCGTTCCGCGAGTTCATGATGGCCCAGACCCGCGAGCCGGACCTGGCGCTGTTCGCGCGCCTGGCCGACGTCGGGCAGATGCAGGGCCCGGAGGATGTGCCGCTGCGCGTACTGGTGCCGTCCTTCGTGACCAGCGAGCTGAAGACCGCCTTCCAGATCGGCTTCACCATCTTCATCCCCTTCCTGATCATCGACCTGGTGGTGGCCAGCACGCTGATGGGCCTCGGGATGATGATGGTACCGCCGATCACCATCTCGCTGCCCTTCAAGCTGATGCTGTTCGTGCTGGTCGACGGCTGGCAGTTGATCATCGGCTCGCTGGCGGAAAGCTTCTACGTGTGAACGCCCGGAGACTGCCATGACCCCCGAGACGGTAATGACCATCGCCTACCAGGGCATGCGCGTGACCCTGCTGCTGGCGGGCCCGCTGCTGCTCACCGCCCTGTTCACCGGCCTGCTGGTCAGCCTGTTCCAGGCCGCCACCCAGATCAACGAGATGACCCTGTCGTTCATCCCCAAGATCCTGGCGGTGTTCACCGTGCTGGTCCTCGCCGGCCCCTGGCTGCTGGGCCTGATCACCACCTTCACCCGCGAGCTGTTCGGCAACATCCCCAGCATGGTGATGTAGGCCATCATGGTCGAGATCACGTTCGACCAGCTGCACGGCTGGCTGGTCGCCTTCCTGTGGCCCTTCTGCCGCATCAGCGGGCTGATGCTGACCTCGCCGCTCTGGGGGCACTCCAGCGTGCCACGCCAGGCCAAGATCGCCCTGGCCGCCTCGCTGACCGTGGTGATGGCCCCGGTGCTGCCGGCGATGCCGAGCGTGCCGCTGTTCTCCTGGGCGGGGCTCGGCATCGTCATCGAGCAACTGCTGGTCGGCGCCGCCATGGGCCTGGTGATGCGCGTCACCCTGGTGGTGGTACAGGCCACCGGTGAATTCATCGGCCTGCAGATGGGCCTGGCCTTCGCCACCTTCTTCGACCCGGCCAGCGGCACCAACATGATGGTGCTGTCGCGCATCCTGTACACGATCACGCTGCTGATGTTCCTGGCCCTCAACGGCCACCTGATGGTGCTCGAGCTGCTGGCCTCGAGCTTTCAGACCCTGCCCATCGGCCTGGGGCGCTACGACCCCGCCGCCTTCGAGATGCTGGCCCGCTACGGCGGCACCATCTTCTCCTTCGGCATGCTGCTGGCCCTTCCGCTGGTGGCGGCGCTGCTGATCATCAACCTGGGGCTGGGCATCCTCAACCGCTCGGCGCCCCAGCTCACCGTGTTCAACATCGGCTTCCCGGCCTCGCTGACGGTCGGGGTGGTGCTGCTGATGGTGCTGATGACCGACCTGGGCCGGGTCCTGCAACGACTGTTCGGACAGGGCCTCACCTTCTTGAGTGAATTCCTGCAGGTGCTGGCGCCGCTGAGCGGCTGAGTCGCCTCTTACTGCCAACAAAAAACCGCCCTGTCGTGGGACGACAGGGCGGGGAAAGGGATCATGGGCAGGGAAGACCATGACCGGCAGGCAAGGGCAGGATCAGAGGTACTGGAAGAGCGACATGCCCTTCATGTTGGCGAAGGTCTGCTGGGACGCCTGCAGGCCGACCTGACGCAGGCTGTATTCGGAGATCGCTGCGGCATAGTCGAGATCAACCAGATCGGACCGGGTCTGCTCGTAGTTCAGGGTGCGGTTGCTGCTGACGCCATCCACCACGTCAAGCTCGTTGAGCCGCGCGCCCATGGAGGCGCGCACCGTCAAGACATTGTCCAGGCTGTTGTCCAGCTCGCGCATGGAGGTGCTCAGAGTATTGCCGAGCACGGCCCGCTCCGCTTCGGTGCCGGCCGGGCTTTCCAGCACGGATATCGCGTTCTCCAGGGTGGTGAAGAGGTCGGTATTGCCCTGATCGGCGGGCTTCACCGCGATGCTGTCGCCGTCAACGGGCTGACCGTCCAGCTCCATGGACAGGCCTTCGAACGCGATCCGCGTACCTTCTTCACCGGGCGAATAGGCGCCATCGGCCACCCTGTCGCCATCGCCGTTCAACACCTCGTAGGTGAACCCCGACGCCTCGTCACCGGTGAAGGTGATGGTATAGGGCTGGTCGGCGTCGACTGCCTCATCGTCCAGCACCTGGGGGCCGGAGAAGGTGACGCCACCGGCATTGCCGGCCTCAGCAGCGGCCACATGACCGGCGCCGCCGGGCACGCTCTGGAAGATCGCCTGCCCGCTGTCGCTGACCTCCATCAGCCGCGAGGCATCGATACGCTGCCGGCGCACCTCGCTGTCACCCACGTACTCGACCTCGCCACCGTTGCCCTTGACGAAGGGCGCGCTGCTGTCGCTGTAGCCGCCGAACAGGTAGGTGCCGTTGCCATCGGTGGCGTTGGCTTGGCCAAGCAGGGTCTCGTAGATGCCACTCAACTCCGAGGCCACGGACTGCCGATCCGCATCGCTGAGGGTGCCGTTCGATGCTTGAACCAGCAGGGTCTTGGCACTGGTGATCGCATCACTGACGCTGTTGAGCACGCTCTCGCCCTGGGACAGCGAGTTACGGGCGCTGACGCGGGAGTCTGTGTACTGCTCGGTGACGGCCAGCGACTGACTGACGCCCACGGCCCGAGCGGCCGCCTGGGGATCGTCGGACGGGCTCGTCACCCGGCGACCGCTGGCGATCTGCTGGCTGACGTCGTTGAACCTGGCCTGCTGCTGATTGAGCGAGCCGACGCTCTGATTGAAGATGGTGAGGGTACTGATGCGCATCTCGTGAGACTCTCCCTATCAACCGCGCAGACCGAGCACGGTGTCGAGCACCGAGGTGGCGGTATCGATGACCTTGGCGTTGGCCTGGTAGTACTGCTGGTAACGGATCAGGTTGGCTGCCTCCTCGTCCAGGTTGACCCCGGACTCGGACTGCTGGACGGCCTCCAGCTGCTGGCTGAGCCCCTGCTGGGCCTCCAGATTGACCTGGACGATATTGGTCCGGTTGCCGACGTCGCTGACCAGGGAGGCATAGGCCTCGCTCAGCGAGGCCGAACCGCCCACCACGCTCTTCTGCTGAAGATCCTGCAGGGCCAGGGCGTTCTCGTTGTTCCCAGAGCCGCCCCCCGGACCGGCCGCGGCGATCCTGTCGGTATCGCCGATGGCGCTCTCCAGGCCACCCGCGGCACGACGAACCGGCTGGACCACGAAGCGATCGTTGTCGGCCAGGCCGGCAGGATCGTCGAAGCTCAGGGTCAGGCCGCCGAAGCTCAGCTCGCCGCCGGCATAGTCGACGTCGGCGGCCTCCAGTACGGCCCCGGTGTCCTCGCGCATCACCTCGAAGGCCGGCGCCGCGGCGTCGGTGACGCGCACCGTATAGTCGGTGGCCTTGAGCTGATCGATGCTGTCGGCATCAAAGGCCGCCCCGGCGATCTCGGCGGTGCCCGTGTTGCGCTCGGCCGAGAAGGCTCGCGGCTCACCGATACTGAAGAACTCGCCGCCCGCGTCGCCGTTCAGGTCGATGCCTTCGGCATGCTGTCGGTTGACCGCCACCGCCAGCGAGACCGCCATCTGGCCGATCTGGTTCTGGGTCTTGTCCAGGGTCTCGGCTCGGAAGTCCATCAGCCCGCCCAGAGTCCCGCCGCTGATGGCGTCCTCGTCCAGGGCTCGGACGTTGCCGCTGGAGTCCGGATAGCCGACCACGGTGCGCTGAGGATCTTCCGGCGAGGCCATGGCTTCCAGCTTGAAGCTGCGATCGCCCATCACCAACGGCTGGCCATTGGGCAGGCTGACGTTGTAGGACTTGCCGTCCTGGATGTTGAGACGCAGGTCCATGCGCTCGCTGAGCTCGTGGACCAGCTGGTCGCGCTGGTTGAGCAGCGCATTGGGCGCCTCGCCCTGCTTGGCACGTGCCAGGGCGATCTCGCGGTTGATCGAGCCCAGCTGCTCGGTGGTGTTGTTGATCTGGGTGACCTCGTCCTCGATCTGGCCGTTGATGCCGTTCTGCATGTCCTGGAGGTAGCCGTCGAAGGAGCGGAACTGGGCGCTCAGGGTATCCGCCGAGCCGAGCACGCCCTGGCGGGCGGCCGGGTCGGAGGGTGCGCTGGCCAGGTCCTCCATCGAGGAGAAGAAGTCCTGCATCAGCGGCGAGAGCCCGGCGGCCTCGTCGGCCAGCAGGTTGTCGATCTGCTCCACCTGGGTGCCGTAGGTTTCCAGCGCGCTGGTCTTGCTGGTGGCGTCATTCAGCTGGTCGGCGACATAGCGGTTGAACTGGCGCTGGATATCGTTGACCTGCACCCCGCCCGTGCCCGTGCCGCTCTCCCCCAGCACGGTCACCTCGCGGTTGTAGCCGGGCGTGTAGACGTTGCTGATGTTGTTGCTGGTGGACGCCAGGGCGTTCTGGGCGGCGTTGAGGCCGCTGAGGCCGGTGGAGAAGATGCTCATGACAGATGTTCCCTTTTGCCGATTCTCTGGCTATCGGCCGCGGCGGGCCGGACTTGAGGCCGAATGTCCTTGAGCCGGGGACTGAAAGCCCCCGGGAAAATGCCGATCAGCGTGACGCCAGTCGCTGGCCCTCGGGCAGTGGCCCCAGGGTGTCCATGACCGCGATCAGCTTGTCGGCATAGGCCGGGTCGGTGGCATAACCGCCGCGCTGCAGGGCCCGGGCCGCCTGGTCGGGCGTCGCGGCCGAACTGACGCCGGCATAGCGAGGATTGTCGCCGATCAGACGGGCGTAGTCGGCGAACGCTGCCTGGAAGGAGTCATAGACGCGGAAGCGATCGCGCACCGCCTGGCGACGGCCGTCGATCACCTCATGGGTCAGGATCTCGGTGGTCTCGCCCTGCCAGCGGCTGCCGGCCTTGATGCCGAACAGGTTATGGCTGTTGCCGCCGTCGGCGGTGGGAATCTCGCGCCGCCCCCAGCCGGTCTCCAGCGCCGCCTGGGCGAGGATCAACTCGGCCGGCACGCCGCTCTCGCGGCTGGCCTCACGGGCCGGGCCGGCGAGCCTGGCCAGGAAGGCCTGAACGTGCTCGGGCCGGTCCGCCATCGCGGCCGGATCCGCCACGGCGGACGCCGGCTCATCCACGCCGGTCTGAAGCGCCTCGAGGAAGGAGGTCGGCGCCGATGACGCGTCACCCTCGGCCCGCGCGCCAGTGTCCGGCTCGGCCATCAGCGCATCGGTCAGCGGGCGCGGCGTGCCGCGGGGAATCCCGGCGATCAGCGCCTCGATGTTGCGGTGACTCGAGGCCGAGGCATCGCGCCCGCCGACCGAGCCCTCGAGCTGGGCCACCAGCTGGTCGGCCAGCCCCAGGCCACGCTCGGCCACGCTCTGCGACCACTGCTTGTCGAGCATCTCCTGATACATGTCGCCGGCCTGGCTCTGGAGCAGCCCCGAGGTCGGCACCGCCTCGCGCATGCTCTTGACCATCATCTGCACGAACAGGGCCTCGAACTGCTGGGCGGCGCCCTTCAGGCCCTCGCCGGAATCATTGTGCTTGAGGCGCTCCAGGCCCTGGATGTCCAGGGCGAACTGGCCGCGGGCGGTGTCGGGAGCATCCAGGCTCATCAGATGATCTCCAGTTCGGCGCGCAGCGAGCCCGCTTCCTTGAGGGCCTCGAGGATCGACATCAGGTCGTTGGGCGTGGCACCCAAGGAGTTGAGCGCGTCGACCACCTCCATCAGGTCCGCGCCCTCAACGACCTTGAGGGTGCCGGGCTGCTGCTGGATGCTGATCTCGGCATCCTGGGTCACCACGGTCTGGCCGTTGCCGAACGGGTTCGGCTGGCTGACGTCCACGTCGCTGTCGATGACGATCGACAGGTTGCCCTGGGCCACCGCTGCCCGGCGCAGGGTCACCTGGCCGTTGAGCACCACCGACCCGGTCCGCGAGTTGAGTACCACGCGGGCCGGTTCCTCGGTGGGCGTGACCTGGACGTTCTCGACCCGGGCCATGAAATTGACCCGCGCGTTGGGATCGAGTGGGCCGTCCAGGGCGATCACCCGGGCGTTGCGGGCCGAGGCCACGACACGACCGAACTCCTGGTTGATGGCGCTGACCGCCCGCTGGGCGGTGCCGAAGTCGTCGGTCTGGAGCTGCAGCTCGAGCAGTCCGCCGTTGGCGCCCAGGTCGAGGGGCACCTCGCGCTCCACGGTGGCGCCGTTGGCGATGCGCCCCCCGCCTTGCTGGTTGACCTGCACGCTGGAACCGCCGGCCGCCGCCCCCGCACCACCGACCAGCAGGTTGCCCTGGGCCAGGGCGTAGACGCTGCCGTCGGCGCCCTTCAGCGGGGTCATCAGCAGGGTGCCGCCGCGCAGGCTGTCGGCGTTGCCCACCGAGGACACCACCACGTCGAGGTTCTGCCCGGGGCGGGCGAAGGCCGGCATCTCGGCCGTGACCATCACCGCCGCCACGTTGCGCAGCTGCATGTTGGTGCCCGCCGGCACGGTGATGCCGAGCTGGGAGAGCATGTTGGTCAGGCTCTGGCCGGTGAAGGGCGCCTGGGTGGTGCGGTCGCCGGTGCCGTCGAGCCCAACCACCAGGCCGTAGCCGACCAGGGCGTTGTCGCGCACGCCGGCGAAGCTGGCCAGCTCTCGCAGTCGCTCGGCCTGGGCCGGCAGTGCCAACAGGATCATCGCCACGAAGGCCAGCCCGGAGGCCAGCCGCGGAAGTGCGCCCAGCGCGCGTCGAGTGCCGGTCATCATGCCACTCTCCTAGAAGGGCGAGACGTTGAGGAAGAAGCGCTGCAGCCAGCCCATGTGCTGCGCCTCGTTGATGTAGCCGTCGCCGACGTACTCGATGCGGGCGTCGGCCACCGAGGTCGAGGGCACGGTGTTCTCGCCGGTGATGTCGCGGGGATTGACCACCCCGCCGAAGCGGATGAACTCGGTGCCCTGGTTGATGGCGATCTGCTTCTCGCCGCGCACCCGCAGGTTGCCGTTGCCCAGCACGTCGATCACGGTCACGGTGATGGTGCCGGTGAAGGAGTTGTTGGCCTGGGAGCCACCGCCGCCCTGGAAGTCGCTCTCCCCGGAGACATCGAAGCCGTACTCCGCCAGGGTATCGAGGGCATCCGGCAGCTGGGCCAGCTCGAGGCTGGACGAGCCGTTGCGGTCGGCGTTCGAGCGGGCGTTCTTGCTGGCGCTGACCTGTTCGTCCAGCACGATGGTCAGGATGTCGCCGATCATCCGCGGACGACGATCCTCGAACAGCGGCTGATAACCGCTGCGCGGCTGGTAGATGGCCCCGTTGGCGCGCGCCATCGGCCGCTCCGGAATCTCGATCCGCTCCTGCTCGCCGACCACCGAGGCGTGGGGAATCTGCGCACAGCCCCCCAACACCGCCAGTGCCACGACCAGCAGCCAGCGCCATGCACCACCCGGAATCATCCCGCTCATGCCCTCGCCCTCCGGTCCATCACTCGCCTCACAGCTGGGCCAGGCGCGAGAGCATCTCGTCGCTGGTCTGCACGGCCTTGCTGTTGATCTCGTAGGCACGCTGGGTCTGGATCATGCTGACCATTTCCTTGACCACGCTGACGTTGGAGGTCTCGACGTAGTTCTGCATGATGCTGCCGGTGCCGTTCATGCCGGGAATATCCTCGGTGCGCGGCCCGGAGGCGGTGGTCTCGGCATACAGATTGCCGCCGAGGCTCTCCAGCCCGGTGGGATTAACGAAGGTGGAGAGGGTGACCTGGCCGACTTCCTGAAGCTCGCTGTCGCCCGGCACCTTGACCGACACGATGCCATCCTCGCCGATGTTCACCGACAGGGCGTTCGGCGGGATGACGATGCCCGGCTCCAGTGGATAGCCGTTGGCGGTGACCATCTGGCCGTTCTGGTCCAGCTGGAAGCTGCCGTCACGGGTGTAGGCGGTGGTGCCGTCCGGCATCATCACCTGGAAGAAGCCCCGGCCCTCGATGGCCAGGTCACGGCTGTTGCCGGTCTGCTCGAGCCCGCCCTGGGTGTGCAGGCGCTCGGTGGCCACCGGACGCACGCCGGTACCGACCTGCATGCCCGACGGCAGCCGGTCCTGGGCGTTGGTCTGAGCACCGGGCTGGCGCAGGTTCTGATACAGCAGGTCCTCGAACACCGCCCGGGACTGCTTGAAGCCGTTGGTGTTGACGTTGGCCAGGTTGTTGGAGATGACGTCCAGCTTGGTCTGCTGGGCCTCCAGGCCGGTCTTGGCCGTCCATAGTGACTTGATCATTCTGGTTCCCTCATGTTCGTTCGGCTCAGCTCAGCGAGAGCAGGCTGTTGGCCCGCTGATCGTTCTCGTCGGCGGTGCTCATGACCTTGGTCTGCATCTCGTAACGGCGCGCCACGTCGATCATCGACACCATGGTCTCCACCGGATTGACGTTGCTGCCCTCGAGCGCACCGCTGATCAGCTTGGCATCGTCATCCGCCGGCAGCAGGCCGGGCTGGCCGTCCTGGCCGGGGGCGCGGAACAGGCCATCGACGCCGCGCTCCAACCCATCGGGCCCCGGCGTGGCCAGCTTGAGGCGACCCACCGGCACCAGGGCGTCGGGCCCCTGGCCGGGGGCGATGGCACTGATCGTGCCGTCGGCGCCCAGCGAGACCTGCGCGCCCAGGGGCACCTGGACGGGGCCGCCCTCGCCGATCACCGGATGGCCGGCGCTGCGCAGCAGACCGTCGCCATCGACCTGGAGGTCGCCGCGGCGGGTGTAGGCCTCGGTGCCGTCGGGGGCCTGGACGGCGAGCCAGGCATCGCCCTTCATCGCCACGTCCAGGGTGCGGCCGGTGCGGGTCATCGGGCCGGACGAGGTATCGGCGCCCGGCGTGGATGCCGCCACCGAGGCGCGAGTGTCCAGGCGCCCGTCGCCCTCCACCGGCACCGCGCGCATCGCATGCAGCTGGGCGCGAAAGCCGGTGGTCGAGGCGTTGGCCAGGTTGTGGCTGACCACCGCCTGCTGCTCCATGCTCTGGCGCGCGCCGCTCATGGCGGTATAGAGGATGCGATCCATGACTCAGCCTCCCGGGCTTAGCGGCTCAGGTTGATGGCGGCCTGCAGGACCTCGTCCTGGGTGGAGATGGTCTGGGAATTGGCCTGGTAGGCCCGCTGGGTGACGATCATGTCGACCAGCTCGCTGGCCAGGTCCACGTTGGAGGTCTCGATGGCGCTGGACTGGACGCTGCCGAGCACCCCGGTGCCTGGCTCGCCGAGCAGCTCCTGACCGGAGCTCGCGGTGGCCGACCAGGCGTTATCACCCACCGCCTCTAGCCCTTCCGGGTTGCGGAAGTTGGCCAGGGCGATCTGCCCGGCCGGCACCGACTGCTCGTTGGCGTAGTTGCGCATCACGGTGCCGTCGTCCTGGATGGTGATGCCCACCAGGGCGCCGGAGGTATAGCCGTCCTGGGTCAGCGAGCTGGTCGAGGAGGTATTGCCGAACTGGGTGGAGCCGGTCGGTCGATAGTCGAAGGTCAGCTCGGCGGCGCCACCCTGCGCGGCGAAGGTCATCGCCGTCTCGATATCGGCATCCAGGGCGTTATAGGCGGTGGTATAGGCAGCCTGGGCAGTATTGCGTTGACCAAGCGCATCGCTATATGCCGTCGTCGCGTCAGTCAGCTCATTTTTGGCCGTCGCAAGCGCTGCCTTGGCCGCATCCAGGGCATCCTGATTGGCCTGGGAGTTATCGGCATCATAAGCCGCCTGGGCTGCGTCGACGGCAGCCTGGGCACTGTCGTAGGCATCCTGCGCCGCATCGCGGTCGCTGGTCGCCGTTACCAGCTCGACCTCGCGCTGCTCGAGCGTGTCCTCCGCCTGCAGGAAGTTGGCGTCGACACCAGCCACGCCCTGGTCCTGGAGCTGACCGTTATTGTCGAAGCGCAGGAAGAAATCGTTCTCTTCAGAGTATGTGCCGTCCATCACCGCCCGACCGCGCCAGGTATTGGCATCGACCTTCTCGTAGTAGACGGTGACGTTGCGCGAATTTCCCAGAGAGTCGTAGGTCGAGAAGTTATTCGAGAAGTGATAGTCCAGGGTGGTGGCGGCCCCCGTAGCGTCGGTCACTTCGGCTTGGCTGAGCCCTTCATCGACCGCCTCCCGGGCATCCAGGTTGAAGGTGGTCGAGACACCGGTAGTGGCACTGGCTGCCATGTCGTCCGCTGGCACCTGCAGCACCTCTGGCTGGCCGCCGACCTGAACATTGCCCGCCGCGTTGAGCCCGTAGCCCATGATCCGCGCGCCCTGGGCATTCACCAGGTAACCGTCGGCGGTCATGGACAGCTGACCGTTGCGGGAGTAGACCACCTCACCATCCTGCTGGAAGCGGAAGAAGCCGTCGCCGCTGATCGCCAGGTCCAGATTGCGGCCGGTGTTCTCGATATTACCGTCTCCGAAGTCCTGCAGCACGGCCGAGACCTTGGTGCCCAGACCGGTGGAGCCGGCGAAAACATCGGCGAACTGGGCACTGGAGCTCTTGTAGCCCACGGTCTGGGAGTTGGCGATGTTGTTGCCCAGCACGTCGAGGCTGGAGGAGGCGGCGTTCAGGCCGCTGAGCGCTTGTGAGAAGCCCATGTCGTGTTATCCCTGCGTTATCGAATCATGAAAGGTGCTGAGCCGACCCGCCCCTCGAACCGGCCCCGACGCATCACAGAATCTGCTTGATGTCCCCAAGCCCCACCTGGCCGTAGACGGCGCCGAGGTCGAGCCGGACATCACCGTCCGGGGACGGCGTGACGCTGTTGACCATGGCGTAGTTGAGCGACTCGACCGATACCGGGCTGTCGCCCTGGCTGGCTTCGACGCGGAACTGGTAGGCACCATCGGCGGCGACCTGGCCGTCGCTGGTCTTGCCGTCCCAGCTGAAGGACTGCACGCCGGCGTCCATGGCCCCCAGGTCATAGGCATTGACCACCTGACCGGCGCCGTTGGTGACGGTCACCTTGACCCGGTCGGCCGGGGCGGCCAGCTCGACGCCCATGGGCGTGGTGGTCACGTCACCCGCATCGTTCTGGTCGAGCAGCACCCGGTTGCCGGGCACCATCACGCCCTGCCCGATCAGCGCCGTGGCCTGCAGCGTGCGCCCGGCGTCGATCTGGCTGGTGATCTCGGACAGCGAGTCGTTGAGCTTCTCGATGCCGCTGACGGTGTTGATCTGCGCCAGCTGGGAGGTCATCTCCTCGTTTTTCATCGGATCCATCGGATCCTGGTTCTTAAGCTGGGTCACCAGCATGGTCATGAAGTTGTTGCGCAGCTCGTCGGACTGGGCAGACGTCAGCCCCGAGCCGCCGCCGGCCCGGTTCGCCCCGGAGGCGCCGCCATTGAGGCCGTTGAGCACGCCGGAATCGATGGTGGATGCCATGGGATCAGCCCTCGCCCAGGGTCAGGGTCTTGAGCATCAACTGCTTGTTGGTGTTCATGACCTCGACGTTGGCCTGATAGGAACGGGAGGCGGAGATCATGTTGGCCATCTCCGCCACGGGATCGACGTTGGGCAGGCTCACGTAGCCCTGCTCGTCGGCCAGCGGGTGCTCGGGGCGATACTCCTGGCGCAGCGGCGCCGGATCCTCGACCACCTCGCGCACCCCGACGCCACCCACGCCACGGCGCGAGGCAGCCTGGCTCTCGAACATCACCTGCTTGGCGCGATAGGCCTCGCCGTCGGGGCCGGCCACGCTGTCGGCGTTGGCCAGGTTGCTGGCGGTGACGTTCATGCGCTGCGACTGGGCGCTCATCGCCGAGCCGGAGATATCGAACACGGAAAACATCGACATGCCACCGCTCCTTATTCGGGTTGCATGGCCTTCTTGAGGCCCTGGATACGACTGTTGAGGAGCGTCAGCGAGGCCTGATAGCGCACCGAGTTGTCCGCGAAGGCGGTGCGCTCGCGGTCCATATCGACGGTGTTGCCATCGAGGCTCGGCTGGTCCGGCACCCGATAGAGCAGCTCCCCGCGCGGCGACGGCATGCCCTGGCCGGCCAGATGGCCGCCGTCGGTGCGCGCGAGCGACAGCCCGCCGCCCGCACCGGCAGCGCCCTGACGGGTCGCCCTGGCCAGTTCGGCACCGAAGTCCATGTCGCGGGCCTTGTAGCCCGGGGTATCGGCGTTGGCGATGTTGCTGGCCAGCACCTTCTGTCGCTCATGGCGCAGGCTCAGGGCCTGCTGGGAGAAGTTGAGGGAGGCTTCGAGCTGATCGATCATCCGGCACGCTCCGGAAAAGGAAATTCGTCGACGATGGAGAATAGCCACGGTGCTGTCAGCCCAAAGGATCGAACAGCCTTCGATAGCCGGGCCATTTCACGGCATCCCCCGTCGAAGCGAGCGCTAGACTGCCGTCAGGAACTTCCTCCGAGCGTGCCCATGTCCCGATTGATCCGCCGCTGCCTGCTACCGCTGTTGCTGCTGGCCGCCCTTCCGGCGTCGGCTGAGGACACGGCGATGCTCGACGCCGTGCGCGCCTTCCTGACCGCCGAGGCCGCCCCGCTGGGCGACGAGGTCAGCGTGACGCTCTATCCGCCCGCCGCGCACTTCCCGACCTGCCAGCAGCCGACCCCCTTCCTGAGGGACACGTCTCGCGCGCCGCTGGGGCGGCTGTCGGTGGGCGTTCGCTGCTCGGGCGAAGACCACCGGACGCGCTACCTGCAGGCCGAGGTCAGCGTGATCGGCCGCTATCCGGTCACGGCGCATGCCATCGAAGCCGGCACGCGGCTGACGCGTGACGATCTGGAGGAACGGCGGGGGGAGCTCGACCGGCTGCCGAGGCGGGCCCTGCGATCCATCGAGGCGATCGTCGGCCAGGAGGCCCGCCGTTCGCTGACCGCAGGACGGGCGATCCAGTCGCATCAGGTGCGTGCGCCACGGCTGGTGGAACGCGGCGCGAGCGTGATCCTGGAGGCCGGCGGCCAGGGCTTTCGCGTCACCCGTCAGGCCGAGGCACTGGGAGCCGGCGGGCGCGGGGAACGCATCCGGGTACGGCTGGACGATCGCCGCATCCTCGAAGGGCGCATCATCGGTCGCAACCGGCTGGCCGTGGAGGGCTGACCCGGACTGGCCGTTACCCCCGGCCGGGCATTAAAGTGTCGGCTTCGAGTGCCGATAGCTCGAATAACGCACCGCTCACGAGGCCTTTCACCGTGAAAGTCGACAATCACCATCCCCTGCGCCCCGGACAGGTCGAGTCACGCGACACGACGCGCCAGACCCGGGAAACGCCCGCGGCGGGGCAGGACGCCCCGGAACCGGCCACCTCGACGCACCTGCGCCAGGGCGCCACCGACCCGAGCCGTGACATCGACGCCGCCCGGGTCAACGAGCTGCGCGAAGCCATTCGCGACGGCCAGCTGGAGATCAAGCCGGAGCGCATCGCCGACGGCCTGATCGCCAGCGTGCAGGATCTGCTGGCCGACGAGGGCGAGACTCAGTGAGCCTGCAGCGACTCCTCGACGGCCAGGCCGAACGCCTGGCACGCCTGGGGCGGCTGCTCGAGGAAGAGCAGGGCCTGCTGGTGGCCGGCGAGATCGACGGCCGGCGCCTCAATGCCCTGGCCGAGGAAAAGACCGCCGTCCAGCAGGACCTGGAGGAGACCGAGCAAACCCGCGCCCGGGTCCAGCGCCAACTGGGCTACGCCGAGGGCACCGAGGGCGCCCGCCAGGCCGCCGCCGACGCCGGCTGTCTCGACGGCTGGCAGGCCATGCTGAACCAGGCACGCCACATCGCCCGGCTCAACGAGCGCAACGGACGTCTGCTGGAACTGCGCATGCGCCACAACCAGCAGATGCTCGACACCATCCACCGCCTCGCCGACCCCGACACCTACTCCGCCGACGGCCGCACCGGCCTCCAGTCGCGCCGCCTCGACGCCCGGGCCTGAAACGAGCCGTTCGTCTCAGGCCGTCGTCGGGCGCGCCTCCCACCAACCCGCCAGGTCGGCCGGCGCCTGGGGCGTGCCCAGCAGGTTACCTTGCCCCAGCGATACCCCCAGCGCACGCGCGGCCTCCAGCTGGGCCAGTGTCTCGATGCCGATCAGCACGACCTCCACACCGAGTGCCTGAAAGCAGCGCAGCAAGGCCTCGAGCACGCCACCCCGCTCCAGCGAGTCGATCATCCTGGGATTCAGCTTGATCCGCGATATCGGCAGCGTCGACAGACGCGGTAAATCCAGCGGCGCGGCGCCGATATCGTTGGCCACCAGGCCGACGCCGAGACGTTCCAGACGCCGCAGCAGATGGGTCTGGCTGGCGGCATGCTCGATCAGCCCCTGCTGCCCCAGCTCGAGGGACAGCCAGCCACGCTCCAGCCCCTGCTGCCTGAGGAAGAGATCCAGCGGACGGCGATCGAACACCGCCTGATCGAGCAGGTCGTCGTCGACGTTCACCGCGACGTCGAGCTCGGCCAGCGGCGAGCCCTCGGCCTGCCAGGCGGCATGCTGGGCGATCACCGTGGCGATCACCCAACGATCCAGACGCACCTGTTCGCCCAGCTCGGTCACCACCGGCAGGAAATCGGCAGGCAACAGCGGCCCCAGGGTCGGATGATGCCAGCGCAGCAGCGCCTCCAGCCCCAGGCAGCGACCGCTGTCCAGTGCGATCAGCGGCTGGTAGAGCAGCCGGAAATGCGCTTCCGGATTCAGCAGCGCGTCCTGCAGCCGCTGACGGAACGCCAGCTGCGCGTCCAGATGGTGGCGCAGGGCTTCATCGAAGAAGGCGTGCCCCGAGGGCCCGGCACGCTCCAGCGCCGTCTCGGCACTGCTCAACAGCTGCGAGGGCAGCTCCCCGTCCTCGGGATAGATGGCGACCCCGGCGGAGAGGGTCAGCAGGGTCGGGTGCGTCTCCTGGCGGAAGGGCGGCTCCATGGCCTCGAGGCAGCGCATCACCGTGGCCTGGAGCCCGCCGGGCGTGAGCGGCGGCTCGATCAGCACGCCCCAGCAGCCGGGCCGCAGCTTGACGAGGCTGTCCTCGCGGCGAAGGGTGCGGGCGAGACGCTGTTCGACACGACCGGCCAGCGCCTCGAACGCCGCAGCGCCTAGCGTCTCGCGCAGCGTCGCATGGCCGTCGAGCCGCAGCATGATCAGCCCGACACACCCTTCGGTGCGATCGGCACGCTCCAGGGCATGCTCCAGGCGGTCCTCGAACAGCCAGACGTTCGGCAGGCGCACGGGCAGCCTCTGCCAGGCGCCGGGCTCCAGGGCGGCGGAGGATTCCCCGGGGTCGATGACGCTCAGCAGGCGCAGCCGATCGCCCTGCTCCCGCTCCACCGGGGTCGCGCTCACCAGCACCAGATGGCCATCGTCCTGGGGATCGGCGGCGAGGCGCGCCGGCTCCCAGCCCTCTTCCAGCGCAACCCATTCGTCATGACGGTCGTGCAGGAAACCGGAGTAGCGGATCAAGCCATCGACCGGACGCCCCATCAGCTCTTCTTCGTCGAGCTCGAGCAACGCCCGGAAACCGGCGTTGGCCCACCGGACCCGGCCCGCGTCATCCACCAGCACCAGCCCGAACGGCGCCTGCTCGACGACCAGACGCGACAGGGGAGCGGGCAGAGACTGCACCCGTGTCTGCTTGCCGTTGCCCTGTGTATTTTCCCCGCCACCGTCGCCCGCCATCGCGCCCGTCCCGTCAGTATCTATTTGCGTCACGCCATCGGATGTCGGCCGTGGCCGGGCGTTCTTGAGCATTTCATCGGCGCAGACCACCGTATCGCGGCACTCCTGGGCTCGCCCGAGAGCCCTCGACGCTTCCAGTCTCCAGTGTAACAACGGTTCGTGACCTGCTCGTCGCGAAAAGCACCGCGAAATGCCGACATCTTGGCGATATCTCAAGAAATGAGACGCCTTCTCGCTGCGTGTCGAGCGACCGGCGCCACCCGGCACGCCAGCGTCGCGCCCTCCCCCCGTGAGCGCACACCGCTTGCCTTCGACAGACCGCTTCCCCAGACTCGTTCCCCTTGCCATCACCGCGGTTCATGCCATGAGCGCCTCCTACAACCTCACCCTGGTCGCCCTCTCCTTCGGTGTCGCCGCCATCGCCTCGCTGACCGCCCTCGATCTGGCCGGCCGTGTCCGCGCCAGCACCGGCGCCCTCGGCCATGCCTGGCTGGCCGGTGGCGCCTTCGCCATGGGCACCGGCATCTGGGCGATGCACTTCATCGGCATGCTGGCCATGGAGATGGCCGCGACGGTGGGCTACGACGTCCCCATGACCGTGCTCTCGCTGATGGCGGCGATTCTCTCCGCCGCACTCGCCCTGGGCGTCGTCCATACCGGCCGGCTGAGTCGCCGACGCCTGGGTCTCGGTGCCCTGGTCATGGGACTCGGCATCTGCCTGATGCACTACCTGGGCATGGAGGCCATGGAGATCCAGGGAGCGCTGCGCTATCGGCCGACCCTGTTCCTGCTCTCGCTGGCCATCGCCGTGTCGGCGGCGGGCCTGGCCCTGTGGCTCGCCTTCCACCTCAACCCGGCCGCCGACCGGCAGCCGCCGCTCTGGCAGAAGGGCCTGGCCGCGCTGGTCATGGCCGTGGGTATTTCCGGCATGCACTACACCGGCATGGCGGCGGCCCTTTATCCCGAGGGCGGCATGCCGACGGCGAGCGGCGGCCTGTCGCCCCACCAGCTCGCCGTCACCGTGGCCCTGGTGTCGACCTGCATCATGGTATCCGCGCTGCTGATCTCGCTGTTCGACGCTCACCTGTCATCGCGCAACGCCCGGCTCGCCGACTCGCTGCGCGAGGCCAACCGGGAGCTCAAGGGCATGGTCTATCGCGATGCGCTGACCCAGCTGCCCAACCGGCTGCTGCTCGAGGAACGCCTGGACGCCCTGCTCGCCGCCCCGCCTTCGATGTTCGCGGTGTTCTTCGTCGACCTCGACCGCTTCAAGCAGATCAACGACTCGCTGGGTCACCATGTCGGCGACGCGCTGATCCAGCAGGCGGCCAGCCGACTGCAGGCCGCGGTGCGCGACATCGACACCGTGGCCCGGGTCGGCGGCGACGAGTTCATGGTGCTGCTGGAGAGCGAAGTGACACCTGACGTGGCCGCCGCCCTGGCCCGACGCCTGGTCAGCACCCTGGACAAGCCCTTCCAGATCGAGCACAGCGTGGTGAAGGCCTCGACCAGCGTCGGCATCAGCCTCTATCCCGACCATGGCGGCGACAAGCACGCGCTGATGATCCACGCCGACGCGGCCATGTACGACGCCAAGCAGAGGGGCCGCAACACCTTCCAGTTCTTCGAGCCGGACATGACCTCGCACGCCGAGCGGCGCAGCCACCTGGAACGTCGGCTGCGCCGAGCGATCGAGGAAGGCGACCTGAGCCTGGCCTATCAGCCCAAGGTCGATGTCGACTCGGGCCGCATCACCGGCGTGGAGGCGCTGCTGCGCTGGCACGATGCGGAACTCGGCACGGTGACACCCGACGAGATCATACCGCTGGCCGAGGATACCGGGCTGATCCAGCCGCTCGGCGAATGGGTGCTGCGCACCGCCTGTCGCTACGCCCGGAAGTGGGCCGACGAGCACGGCCAGGCCCTCGACATGGCGGTCAATATCTCCGCCGTGCAGCTCAACGACCGCCACTTCGTCGACAGGGTCAAGCGCGTGCTGGCTGACACGGGCCTGCCCCCTTGCCACCTCGAACTCGAACTGACCGAGAGCACGCTGATCCGGGATCCCGACCACGCCCTGGAGGTCCTCAACGCGCTGCGCGAGCTGGGCGTGATGCTGTCCATCGACGACTTCGGCACCGGCTATTCGAACATGGCCCAGCTGCGTCGCTTCCCCATCGATCGCCTGAAGATCGACCGCACCTTCCTGGCCGAGGCGGTCACCAACCCACAGGACATGGCGATCGTGACCGCCGTGATCGCCCTGGCCCGCAGCCTCGACCTGCGAGTGGTCGCCGAGGGCATCGAGAGCGAGGAGCAGCTGGCGCTCATCCGCCGGCTGCAGAGCCACGAGTACCAGGGATTCCTGTGCAGCCAGGCCTTGCCGGGCGATGCGCTCGAGTCCTTCCTCGCCGACCGCCCGCAGTTCGACGAGCCTCGGCCGGCCACCTCGGCCTGAATCGCCGCTCTACCCCAGCGCCTTGACGATCAGCTGCACGCCGACGAGCGCCATGGCCAATACCACCAGCCGGTAGAAGAGCCGCTCGTCGACCCGATGCTGCAGCCACAGGCCGCTGCGAACCCCGGCCCAGGCCACCGGCACCAGCAGCAGCGAGGCGCCGATGCTGGTCAGGTTGATCTCGCCGAGCACCAGATAGGGCGGCAGCTTCATCAGGTTGACGGCGGCAAACGCCAGGGTGGTGGTGGCGATGAAGGTCATCTTGGGCAGATGGCGCGGCACCAGATAGAGGTTCATCGGCGGCGCCCCGGCATGGGCGATGAAGCTGGTGATGCCGGTGGCGATCGCCGCCGGCCAGGCCCAGAAGGCGCGGATCGGCCGCGACGCGGCGGGCCTGGCGACCATGTAGGCGACGAACAGCAGCGAGATCACGCCGAGCAGCAGGCGCACGTGATCCTCTTCCAGTCGCCCCGCCACCAGGGTCGCCGCCGCCACGCCGATGGCGAGCCCCGGCAGCAGCCGCCTGACCTCGGCCATGTCCCGGTGTCGCCACCAAGCCTTCACCGCCAGCGCATCCATCACCAGCAGCAGCGGCAGCAGCAATCCCGCCGCCTCGATGGGGCCGATGGCCAGCGCCATCAGTGGCACCGAGAGGGTGCCGAAGCCGCCGGCGAACCCGCCCTTGGACACGCCGGTGAGATAAGTGGAAAGCACGATCAGCGTCCAGGCGAGCCAGGAGTAGTCGGGCAGGGTCATGTGCGCATCCTTGTGCCCCGCCGTTTGCGGGTTACCGTTGCAGTGAGCCTGGCGGAGAGCATACCGGGGCAAACAGGCATCTTTCACCTCGCGCGGCAGGCAAAGGGGGATGTGGATAACGAGGCGCTGTGGAAAACTGTGAGGAGTAGGGTGACGCAAACGAGAAAGGGCCCACGGATGACCGTGGGCCCTTCTGAGATCCTGTGGCGCGCCCTAAAGGATTCGAACCTTTGACCTTCGCCTCCGGAGGGCGACGCTCTATCCAGCTGAGCTAAGGGCGCGCGAGGCCCGATGGCTATCGCTATCAGGCGAGCGACATCCTACCGTGCCGCCCAGGCACTGTCCAGCCGCGATGCCCGAGTGCGGCCGGCCCTGTTCGCCGTACAGTTGACCGGCGACATTTTCCGGGCGGGGGACTGTCGCTATACTGCGCCCATCACGCCGCCGTCCGTGATCCGCCAACAAGACCGTCAATGAAGAGGTGGTGAGAGTGAATGCCAGCAAGCTGATACCGATGGGCCTGCTTTTCCTCGGCCTCATGGCCGCCTCCACGGCCCACGCCCAGCAAGAGGCGGATCACGAGGCCATCGCCGAGCGCCTGGCCCCGGTCGGACAACTGTGCCTGGAAGGCGAGGACTGCGGCACCGCCATGGCCTCGGCCAACGCCGGAGGCGCGAGCACCGCCGGCGACGCGATCGACGGCGAGGGCATCTACGGCAGCATCTGCATGGCCTGCCACGAGACCGGCGCCGCCGGCTCGCCGGTACGCGGCGACGAGGCCGCCTGGGCCGAGCGCACCGAAAAGGGCTTCGCGACCCTGCTCGATCATGCCATCAACGGCTTCAACGCCATGCCGGCCCGCGGCGGCAACCCCAACCTCTCCGACGCGGAGGTCCGCGCCGCGGTCGCTCATCTGGTCGAGCCGGTGATGGACGTGCCGGCCACGGACGAATCCGCCGCCGAGGCCGGCGACACCGCGGTCGCCGAGGGAGAGAGCACCCCCACGGAAGAGACCACCGGCGACGACACCGCCGCGGCCGAGGGCGGCCCGGACGGCGAGGCGCTCTATGCCAGCGCGCCTTGTGCGGCCTGCCATGCCAGCGGCGTCGCCGGCGCCCCGGTACTCGGCGACGCCGAGGCCTGGGGGCCGCGCATCGACAAGGGCATCGAGACCCTCTATGCCAACGCCATCAACGGCATCGGCACCATGCCGCCCAAGGGCGGGGCCGGCCTGCCCGACGCGGAGATCAAGGCCATCGTCGACTACATGGTCAGCGAGGCACAGTAACGCTCGCACCAGTCCGGCGCCGCCGGAAACGCTGTCAACACAAAGCGGGGCGCCCAGTGGCGCCCCGCTTTGTGTTGCGCTGGTCTCGAACGAGGTCAGTTCAGCAGCGAGCGCAGCCCGGCGATGGCGTCCTTGCCGCGGGCCTGCTTCTTCTCCGGATCCTCGCGGTCGGCCCGGCCTTCCCACTCCAGGGCATCTTCCGGCAGCTCGTCGAGGAAGCGGCTCGGCGTGCAGTCCATCAGCTCGCCGTAGGCCTTGCGCTGGCGCGCCAGGGTCATGGTCAGGGTGCGCCGCGCCCGGGTGATGCCCACGTAGGCCAGTCGTCGCTCCTCCTCGACGGTGCCGACCTCGATGGCGTTGCGGTGCGGCAGCAGCTCCTCCTCCAGCCCCATCAGGTAGACGTGGGGAAACTCGAGGCCCTTGGAGGCGTGCATGGTCAAGAGCTGCACGCGGTCGGAGTCGTCCTCCTCGGCCTGCTGTTCGAGGATGTCGCGCAGCACCAGCCGCGAGATCGCCGCCTCCACGCCGTCGGTCTCGGTGGCCGTGCTGGCGGTATCCTCGTCGGGATCGCGATCCATGGACTTCTCGAGCTGGTCGATCAGTGTCCAGACATTGGCCATGCGCCGCTCGGCGATGGTCGGCGCGCTGGCGTTCTGGTAGAGCCAGGCCTCGTAGTCCATCTCGCGCAGCATGTCGCGGATGGCGTCGATGGCATCGCCGCCGTCCATGCGCCGGCGTACGCCCTCGATAAAGTGCGTGAAGCGACCCAGACGCTCCACCGCACGGGTCGGCAGCAGCTCGGCCAGCCCCAGCTCCTGGCAGGCGGCGAACAGCGAACCGCCGCGCTCGGTGGCGTAGTTGGCGAGCTTCTCCAGGGTGCTCGGGCCGATCTCGCGGCGCGGCACGTTGACGATGCGCAGGAAGGCGTTGTCGTCGGCCGGATTGATCAGCAGCCGCAGGTAGGCCATCGCGTCCTTGATCTCGTTGCGAGAGAAGAAGGAGGTGCCGCCGGAGAGCTTGTAGGGAATCTGGTAGTGCTGCAGCTTGAGCTCCAGCAGCCGGGCCTGGAAGTTGCCGCGGTAGAGCACGGCGAAGTCGCGCCACTCGGCGCGCTCCTTGATGCGCCGGGTGAGGATCTCGCTGGCCACCCGCTCGGCCTCGGCCTCCTCGTGGCGATTGACCACCACCCGGATCGCCGCGCCCTGCCCCATGTCCGACCACAGGGTCTTCTCGTAGACGTGGGGGTTGTTGGCGATCAGGGTGTTCGCCGCGCGCAGTATGGTGCCGGTGGAGCGGTAGTTCTGCTCGAGCTTGATCACGTTCAGGCGCGGGAAGTCCTCGCCCAGGGTCACCAGGTTCTCGGGCCGCGCGCCGCGCCAGGCGTAGATCGACTGGTCGTCGTCGCCCACCACGGTGAAGGTCTGGCGCTCGGCCATCAGCAGCTGCACCAGCTGGTACTGGCTGACGTTGGTGTCCTGGTACTCGTCCACCAGCATGTAGTGAATGCGTTTGCGCCACCGGGAGAGTGCCTCCGGATCGTCACGCAGCAGCGTCACCGGCAGCAGGATCAGGTCGTCGAAATCCACCGCGTTGTAGGCCTTGAGGTGGCGCACATAGGCCTCGTAGACCCGAGCGGCGAACAGCTCGTCCTCGCTATCGGCATGGGACAGCGCCTGGCCGGGCAGCACCAGGTCGTTCTTCCAGTTGGAGATGGCCGCCTGGACCTGGTTGATCTGGTCCGCGTCGACCTGGGCATCCTTGTTCATCAGGTCGCGCAGCAGCGCCTTGGCGTCCTCGGGGTCGAACAGCGAGAAGCCCGGCTTGTAGCCCAGCGCCTTGAGCTCGCCACGGATGATGTTGAGGCCCAGGGTGTGGAAGGTGGACACCGTCAGGCCGTGGCCCTGGCGCCCCTGGAGCATGCTGCCCACCCGCTCCTTCATCTCGCGAGCGGCCTTGTTGGTGAAGGTCACCGCGGCGATGCGCCGGGCGCTCATGCCGCACTCCTGCACCAGGTAGGCGATCTTGGTGGTGATCACGCTGGTCTTGCCCGAGCCGGCGCCGGCCAGCACCAGGCAAGGCCCGTCGATGGCGCGCACCGCCTCCTGCTGGCGCGGGTTGAGCTTGGCGATGCGGCTGGCGATGCTCTGGGTCATGGCTCGTTCCTCGGTGCGGCGATCGACTCGCTGTCGGGAAGACCGGCCCCCACGAACTCGAGCTGGCGCCAGGCCTCGAAGACCAGCACCGCGGCGGCATTGGACAGGTTAAGGCTGCGGCTCTCGGCCAGCATGGGGATGCGCAGGCGCTGGGTCTCGGGCAGGGCATCGAGCATTGCCTGGGGCAGGCCGCGGGTCTCGGGCCCGAACACCAGGGCGTCGCCCTCACGGTAGGCGGGCTCGTGATAGCCGGTACGGCCGCGGGTCGAGACCGCGAACACCCGCCTCGGCGCCACCTCGGCGAGGAAGGCCGCCCAGTCGGCATGCACCCTGACGCGGGCCCACTCGTGGTAGTCGAGGCCGGCACGGCGCAGGCGCTTGTCATCCAGGGCGAAGCCCAGCGGTTCGATCAGGTGGAGTCGGAAGCCGGTGTTGGCACACAGGCGGATCAGGTTGCCGGTATTGGGCGGTATCTCGGGCTGATAGAGCACCACGTCGAGCATCGATCACTCCGGAAGAAGGCTGGGCCGACAACGGCCTCGGGCCCCGAAACGGGGCCCGAGGCACGACCGAACGCGACATCGCCCCTAGAAGACCAGCCGCACGCCGGCATGGGCGCCACTGTCCAGGGTCCGGGTACCGCCGGGCCGGTGGAGGTCGGCGCGCAGGCGACGATAGCCGACATAGGCATCCACGTTGCGCGTGACGCCATAGCGTGCCCGCAGGCCATACTCCAGGCCTCGTTCGAGGTCGCCGGCGCTCACCACGCCCGGGGTATAGAAGCCATAGCCGCCCAGCGAAAGCGCCGGCACCTGCGGCACATAGGCATAGCCGTAGCCCCCCAGGCCCAGGCCACCTCCGTCGCCGGCATCGGTATCCAGCTGGGTCCAGCGGGCGCCGACGCCGATGTCATAGCGACGAGTGCGCTCGACCCCCAGCACCTCGGCATGCACGGCCTGGGTATCCACGCGATCCTCGCTGTCGAGGAGACCGCCACCCACGGCAATGCCCGGAGCGACCTCGCCGCTGGCGGCGAACTGCACGGCCTCGTCGCTCAGGTTCAGATCCAGGCTGCCCGCCTGGCAGTTCAGGGTCGCCAGGGCCAGACCGAGGCCGCCCAGCCACGCCATCATCGCTTTCATGATCACATCTCGTCTCGTCAGGAGCGGTTCTGCACGCCGTAGCGATCGCGGTAGGCGCGGATTGCCTCGGCGTGGCCGCGCAGTTCGTCGCCGGCGTGGACCTCGAGGTACTCGAGCACCATGTCCAGGGTGACGATGCTCACCACCGGCATGCCGTAGGCGGCCTCGACCTGCTGGATGGCGCTGCGCGGATCGCGGTCATCGCCGCCGCGCTCCTGGCGGTCCAGAGCCACCACCACGCCGGCGGCTTCGGCGCCGGCGGCCTCGATCAGCCCCATCACCTCGCGGATCGCGGTGCCGGCGGTGATGACGTCGTCGATGATCAGGATGCGGCCGGCAAGCGCCGCACCGACGATGTTGCCGCCTTCACCGTGGGCCTTGGCCTCCTTGCGATTGAACGCATAGGGCAGGTCGCGGTCATGATGATCCGCCAGCGCCACCGCGGTGGTCGCGGCCAGGGGAATGCCCTTGTAGGCCGGACCGAACAGCACGTCGGTCTCGAGGCCGCTGTCGGCGATGGCCTGGGCGTAGAAGCGGCCCAGCTGCGCCAGGGCGCGACCGCTCTTGAACAGGCCGGCATTGAAGAAGTAGGGGCTGGTGCGCCCGGACTTGAGGGTGAACTCGCCGAAGCGCAGCACGCCCTGCTCGATGGCGAACTCGATGAAGGCCTGCTGATACGGTTGCAGGGTCGATGCGGCCACGGAGCCTCCTATCACGTCTATTGGCGGACGCCATTTACCCAAACGTCGAAACGTCGGGTATCATACACGCGCGACGCAAAAGGGACCATGTATGAAAATCGCCACCATCAATGTGAACGGCATCCGAGAGGCGGTGGGTCGGGGCTTTCTCGACTGGCTGGCCAACCAGGATGCCGATGTCGTCTGCGTGCAGAATCTCAAGGCCAAGAGCTTCGAGCTCGACGACAGCATCCTCTATCCGGAGGGCTACGAGGGCTACTTCCTCGACGCCGAACAGGACGGCTTCTCGGGCGTCGGCCTGTACTGCCGCAAGATCCCCAAGGCGATCATGTATGGCCTCGGCTTCCCCCAGTGCGACCATGAGGCGCGCTTCCTGCAGGCCGACTACGACCGTTTCAGCATCGCCAGCTTCCTGATGCCCGACGGCAGCGATCCGGCCGCCAAGCAGGCCTTCATGGCCCAGTACCAGGAATACCTGTCGAAGATGGCGCGCAAGCGCCGCGAATACATCATCGCCGGCACCTGGCACATCGCCCACAAGACCATCGACCTGGAGAACTGGGCCGACAACCAGACGACCCCCGGCTTCAAGCCCGAGGAGCGCGCCTGGATGGATCAGGTGCTCGGCCCGACCGGCTTCATCGACACCTTCCGCGAGATCAACCGCGACGCCGGCGAGTACACCTGGTGGCCGGCGCTGGACCAGGACCAGCCCCGCGAACGCCAGGAAGGCTGGCGCGTCGACTACCAGCTGGTCGGCCCCAACTTCCGCCGCCACGTGGTGGACGCCTGGATCGACTACGACGCGACCTTCTCCGAGTACGCGCCGCTGATCGTCGAGTACGACCTGCCGCTGTAACGCGCCTCCCTTCGTCGCCGTCATGCCCAGGCATGACGCAGCACGCCGGCCCGAGGGCCGGCGTGCTGCGTTTGTGGGCGACGCGTCTGACGAAAACCGTCAGCCGCGGATGCCCAGCGCCTCGCGCTGATGCGCGAACAGCGAGGCGCCGGCCTGCTCGGCCAGGTCGAGCATGGCGTTGAGCTCGGCGCGACTGTAGGTGCCGGACTCGGCGGTGCCCTGCACCTCGATCAGCCCGCCGCCCTCGGCCATCACCACGTTCATGTCGGTGCCGGCGCGGGAGTCCTCGGGATAGTCCAGGTCGACCACCGGCACGCCGTTGTAGATGCCCACCGAGACCGAGCTGATCAGCTGATGGAAGGGATCGCCCTTGATCAGCTTCTCGCGCTGCAGGTAGCGCACGGCGTCGATCAGCGCCACGCAGCCGCCGGTGATCGAGGCCGTGCGGGTACCACCGTCGGCCTGGATGACGTCGCAGTCCACGGTGATGGTGTACTCGCCCAGCTTTTTCAGGTTCACCGCCGCGCGCAGCGAGCGGCCGATCAGCCGCTGGATCTCCAGCGTGCGGCCGCCCTGCTTGCCGCGGGTCGCCTCGCGACCGCCGCGGGTGTGGGTGGCGCGAGGCAGCATGCCGTACTCGGCGGTCACCCAGCCCTGCTTCTTGCCGCGCAGCCAGCGCGGCACGCCGGCCTCGACGCTGGCGTTGCACAGCACCTTGGTATCACCGAACTCGACCAGCACCGAGCCCTCGGCGTGACGGGTGTAGTCGCGGGTCAGGCGGATCTCGCGGGGCTCGTCGGGGGCGCGTCCGCTGGGACGCCGGAAGTCCTCGGCCATGGCAGCTCTCTCGCAGTCGAAAATGGATGGCCCGCCATTCTACACGGCTTGCCGGAGGAATCGGTTACACTGACTCGCCCCGACCTCGACCGACCCACAAGGAGCCCCGCCATGGTGTACAGCATGACCGCCTTCTCGCGGCAGGATCGCGATGCCGACTGGGGACGGCTGCAACTGGAGCTGCGGTCGGTCAACCAGCGCTATCTGGACCCGCACTTCCGCCTGCCCGAGGCCCTGCGCGACCTGGAGCCCGGCTTCCGCGACGCGCTGCGAAACCGCCTGGCCCGCGGCAAGGTCGAGTGCACGCTGCGCTTCGAGCCCGCCGAGCGCCGCGCCGAGGCCAGCGTCGATCACGCCAAGCTTCGTGCCCTGGGCGCGGCGCTGAGCGAAGTACGCGAGGCCGTGCCCGAGGCATCGATGCCCGACGCCCTGGCGCTGCTCGACCACCCCGGCGTGCTCGAGACGCCCGGGCTCGACCTCGAGGCGATCAAGGCCGAGGCCAACGCCCTGTTCGAGGCGGCCCTGAACGACCTGATCGCCGGCCGCGCCCGGGAAGGCGAACAGCTCGCCGAGCTGATCCGCGAGCGGCTGATCGGCATCCGCGCGCAGATCGCCGAGGTCCGCGGCCTGCTGCCGACGATCCTCGAGCGTCAGCGCACCCAGCTGCTCGAGCGGCTGGCCGAGATGCGCACCGAGCTCGAGCCCCAGCGCCTGGAGGCCGAACTGGTGCTGCTGGCCCAGAAGGCCGACGTGGCCGAGGAGCTCGACCGGCTGGAGACCCACGTCGGCGAGGTCGAACGTCAGCTCGCCCAGAAGGGCCCGATCGGCCGCCGCCTGGACTTCCTGATGCAGGAGCTCAACCGCGAGGCCAACACCCTGTCGTCGAAATCGGTGGTCGCCGAGACCACCCGCTGCGCCGTGGAGCTCAAGGTGCTGATCGAGCAGATGCGCGAGCAGATCCAGAACATCGAATGATGCCGCGGCCGCTAACAGGCACCCCTTCGCTTCCTAACGACAGCTGCGTTATACTTTTGTAGTAATTTTACGCGACCCTGACACCGTCAGGGTCTTTTTTATTTCCCCGAGGTTTCCCATGTCGACACCCTCTGCCGGCGCCACCGCGCGCCATCCCCGCCTGGCCGAGCTGGCGCTGGCCCTCGGCGGCTTCGGCATCGGCACCAGCGAGTTCGTGATCATGGGCCTGCTGGAGCGGGTCGCCGGCGCCCTCCAGGTCGCCTCCGCCGACGTCGGCTACGCCATCTCCAGCTACGCCCTGGGCGTGGTGGTCGGCGCACCGCTAATCTCGGCGCTGGCCGCCCGGGTGCCGCGCCGCACCCTGCTGATCGTGCTGATGCTGGTGTTTGCCGTCGGCAACGTCGCCAGCGCCCTGGCCACCTCGTTCTGGCCGTTCGTCGGGCTGCGCTTCCTGGCCGGCCTGCCCCACGGCGCCTACTTCGGCGTCGCCGCCCTGGTGGCGGCCAATGCGGTGCCCATCGAGCAGCGCGCCCGGGCGGTGAGCCGGGTGATGCTGGGTCTGACCACCGCCATCCTGGTCGGCGCGCCATTGGCCACCTGGGCCGGCCAGTGGCTGGGCTGGCAGAGCGCCTTCCTCGGCGTCGGCGCCATCGCCCTGACCACCGCGGTGCTGATCCGCCTGTGGGTGCCGACCCAGGCGGCCGATCCCCATGCCAGCCCCAAGCGCGAGCTTTCGGCGCTGGTCAAGCAGCGGGTGCTGTTCACCCTGGGCGTGGCCAGCATCGGCTTCGGCGGCATGTTCGCGGTGTTCAGCTACGTGGTGCCGACCCTCTCGGCCCAGGCCGGCATGCGCGAAGCCATCGGCCCCTGGGTGCTGACGATCTTCGGCATCGGCACCATCGTCGGCAACCTGGTCGGCGCGCGGCTGGCCGACAAGAACCTGCTCAAGGCGATCCCCCGCATCCTGATCTGGTGCCTGGTGGTGCAGGCCGGTTTCTTCTTCGCCGCCAACCACCTGATCGCCGGGCTGCTGTTCGTCGGCCTGGTGGGCACCAGCATGGCCCTGGGCCCGGCGCTGCAGACCCGGCTGATGGACGTCGCCGGCGACGCCCAGACCATGGCCGCCTCGATGAACCACGCCGCCTTCAACTGCGCCAACGCTCTGGGCGCCTGGCTGGCGGCGGTGGTGATCAAGGGCGGAGCCCCTTGGTCGGCCAGCGGCCTGGTCGGCGCCGTGCTGGCGCTCGGCGGGCTGGCGATGTTCTTCACCGGGCGCTACCTGGAGCGCCGCGAGGCGAATGCCGCCGTGGCCTGAGGCTGGGGCGAGGGCGACAAGTATGCGATACTTCGCGCCCTCCTCCGCAGCCGTCGATATCGCAGGACCCGCCATGCCCCAAGGTACGCTCTTCATCGTTTCCGCCCCCTCCGGCGCCGGCAAGACCAGCCTGGTGCGCGAACTGATCGAACGCCTCGACGGCATCCAGGTCTCGGTGTCCCACACCACCCGGCCCCGCCGCGAGGGCGAGGTGGACGGCGTGAACTATCACTTCGTCGAGCGGGCCGAGTTCGAGCGCATGATCGACGAAGGCGACTTCTTCGAGCATGCCCGGGTATTCGACAACTACTACGGCACCTCGCGGCGCGCCGTGGAGGAACTGCTGGCCGCCGGCCAGGACGTGATCCTGGAGATCGACTGGCAGGGCGCCCGCCAGGTCCGCGAGCAGCTGCCCGACGCGGTCTCGATCTTCATCCTGCCGCCGTCCCGGGAGGAGCTGGAACGCCGCCTGTCCGGCCGCGGCACCGACGAGCACGCCGTGATTGCCTCCCGCATGCGCGAGGCGGTCAGCGAGATGTCGCACTACGACGAGTACGACTACGTGGTGATCAACGACGACTTCACCACCGCCGAGCAGGAGCTGCAGTCGCTGGTCATCGCCCGGCGCCTGACCACCGAACGTACCCGCGAGCGCCACGCCCCGCTGCTGGCCTCGTTGCTCGCCTGAGCCCGGCCGCGGCGCTTGTCAGGCGCGCCGGGCGTCGAGTAATCTAACCCCTCTATTCATCGGTGAATCCCCGGGGCGCAGCGGCGCCGGCCGGGGCTTCGCCCGTCAGCATTCAGGAAGGCATCCATGGCGCGTGTTACCGTCGAAGACTGTCTGGAAAACGTCGAAAATCGCTTCAAGCTGGTGATGATCTCCACCCAGCGCGCTCGCCAGCTGGCCCGCGGCTCCCGCGATGCCCTGCTGCCCTGGGAAAACGACAAGCCCACGGTGATGGCGCTGCGCGAGATCGCCGATGGCCTGGTCGATTCCAGCGTGCTGGACGAACCGGTCGAGGCCGCCCCCGTGCGTCCGCGCCCCGAAGGCGAGTCGGGCATCCCCGCCGAGGAGTGATGCCGGCGTCGCCGCCATCCGCACGGCCATCACGCAACCTTCAGGGCACGCCGCATGTTCACCATCGATGACCTGGCCGACCGCCTCGGCGGCTACCTTCCTCAGGACGAGATCCAGCAGGTCAAGCGTGCCTTCTACTACGCCGAGCAGGCTCACGACGGCCAGCGCCGTCGCTCCGGCGAGCCCTATGTGACCCACCCCCTGGCGGTGGCCAACATCCTGGCCAACATGCACATGGACCATCAGAGCCTGATGGCCGCCATGCTGCATGACGTCATCGAGGACACCGGCGTCTCCAAGCAGGCCCTGGGCGAGCAGTTCGGCGAGGCCGTGGCGGAGCTGGTCGACGGCGTCTCGAAGCTCACCCAGATCACCTTCGAGGACAAGGCGGTCGCCCAGGCCGAGAACTTCCAGAAGATGGTGATGGCGATGTCCCGGGACATCCGGGTGATCATCGTCAAGCTGGCCGACCGACTGCACAACATGCGCACCCTGGGCGCGCTGCGCCCGGAGAAGAAGCGCCGCATCGCCCGCGAGACGCTGGAGATCTATGCCCGGGTCGCCAACCGGCTGGGCATCAACACCATCCGCGTCGAGCTCGAGGACCTCTCCTTCCAGGCGATCCATCCGATGCGCGCCGAGCGCATCAAGCGCGCCGTGGCCAGCGCCCGCGGCCATCGCCGCTCGGCGATCCGCCAGGTGCAGGACACCCTGCAGAACAGCCTCGACGAAGAGGGCATGACCGGCTCGGTCATGGGCCGCCAGAAGCACCTGCTGTCGATCTACCGCAAGATGCGCGACCAGAAGAAGTCGTTCGCCGAGATCATGGACGTGTTCGGCTTTCGCATCATCACCGACGACGTCGACAGCTGCTATCGCATCCTCGGCATGGTCCACAACCTCTACAAGCCGGTGCCCGGGCGCTTCAAGGACTACATCGCCATCCCCAAGGCCAACGGCTACCAGAGCCTGCATACCACCCTGTTCGGCAGCGGCGGCATGCCCATCGAGGTGCAGATCCGCACCCGCGAGATGGAGGCCATGGCCAACAACGGCATCGCCGCCCACTGGCTGTACAAGGCCGGCCAGACCGACCATCCGATCGCCGAGGGCAGCCATGCCCGGGCCCGTTCCTGGATCAAGGGTCTGCTCGAGATGCAGCGCCACGCCGGCGACTCGCTGGAGTTCATCGAGCACGTCAAGAACGACCTGTTCCCGGACGACATCTACGTGTTCACGCCCAAGGGCGACATCATGGAGCTGCCCCAGGGCGCCACGGTGATCGACTTCGCCTACAGCGTGCACACCGACATCGGCAACAGCTGCATCGCCTGCCGTATCGACCGCCATCTGGCGCCGCTCTCCACCCGGCTCGAGAGCGGCCAGACGCTGGAGATCATCACCGCGCCCGGCGCCAGGCCCAGCCTGGCCTGGCTCAACGTGGTGGTCACCGCCAAGGCGCGCTCGGCGATTCGCCACGCGCTCAAGCACCAGCAGCACACCGAGGCCGTCCAGCTCGGCCGCCGGCTGCTCAACAAGGCGCTGGCGGAGTTCGAGACCAGCCTCGAGGAGCTGCCCGGCGGGCCGATGGCCACGCTGCTGGCCGAGCTGGAGCTGAAGAGCCAGGATGCCCTGCTGGAGTCGATCGGCCTGGGAGCGCGCGTCGCCCACGTGGCCGCCCGGCGCCTGGTCGACCTGCATCACGGCGAGCAGCTGCCGACCGCGGAGACCCCGCACCGGCAGGGGCCGATCGTCATCAGCGGCGCCGAAGGCATGGTGATCAAGTTCGCCCGCTGCTGCCACCCGCTGCCCGGCGATCCCGTCATCGGTCATCTCTCGGTGGGCAAGGGCATCGTCGTCCACCGCACCGAGTGCCGTAACCTGGCCGAACTCAAGAGCGACCCGGACAAGCTGCTCGCCCTCGAGTGGTCCGACCAGGCCGACGAGGACTTCCCGGTGCCGCTGCGCCTGGAGATCGAGAGCCGCCGCGGGCTGGTGGCGGAACTGGCCGGCCTGGTCACCGACGCCGATGCCAACATCGAGCGCATCGGCATCGAGGAGCGCGACGCCCGGCTGTCGATCGTCAACCTCACCGTCTCGGTACGCAACCGCGTGCACCTGGCGCGCATCATCAAGCGCCTGCGCAACCTGTCCCACGTCGGCAAGATCACCCGGCTGGGCAACTGACCCCCGGCGCCCCCGCCCGTCGCGGTCGCGGCGGGCGGGGGCGCCGTCATTGGACACTTCACCATCATCGCCAACAACACATGGAGCACACCATGAGCAACAAGGCCGTCATCAACACCGACCAGGCACCCGCCGCCATCGGCCCCTACTCCCAGGCCATCAAGGCCGGCAACACCGTCTACATGTCCGGCCAAATCCCGCTGGACCCGGCCACCATGGAGATCGTCTCCGACGACTTCGAGGCCCAGGCCCGTCAGGTCTTCGCCAACCTGAAGGCCGTCGCCGAGGAGGCCGCCGGCGGCCTCAAGGACGTGGTCAAGCTGAACCTCTACCTGGTGGACCTGGACAACTTCGCCATCGTCAACGGCATCATGGAAGAGTTCTTCGACGCGCCCTACCCGGCCCGCGCCGCCGTCGGCGTCAAGGCCCTGCCCAAGGGCAGCCAGGTCGAGGCAGAGGCCGTGCTGGTCATCGGCGACTAAGGAAAGGCTGATTCATTGCTGCGCTCGAGATCCTGGCCGCCGGCGGTGCTCGCTATCCTCATGTAGCAGGCTACACTCCGGTAGCTGCGCTCCGGCGGCGACCAGCCTCTCATCGCTCGCGACATGAATCCGCGCTTTCCGTTACCTCTCTGAAGAGAGCCTTCCTGCCATGCGCCTGTTTCTGGCCCTGATACCGCCGCCGGCCCTGCGCCGGCGGCTCGGCGTTCTGGCCGATGCCGCCCGCTCCCGCTGCGGCGGCCGGCGCATGCCGGACGACGGCTTTCACCTCACGCTCGCCTTCCTCGGCGAGCAGTCCGACGCCCGGGCCACGGCCATCGCCGACTGGCTGGCGCGCTTCACCCTGCTGCCCGGCCGCTGGCGGCTCGACCGCTGGGGCCGGTTCCGCCGCCCGGGCATCGTCTGGGTCGGCGGCGACGCCCCCGATCCAGCGCTCGGCGCCCTCCAGCATCAGCTCTGGAACGGGCTCGAGCGGCTCGGCATCGAAGGGCGCCCCGAGCGCTTCGTGCCGCATGTCACCCTGCTGCGCCGGGCCGAGCGACCACCCGCCCCCGACCTGCCGGCCGTGGCGCTGGACTGGACGTATTCCCGTGTCGAGTTGATCCGCTCGACCGTCACGCCCCGGGGCAGCCGCTATGCCTGCCTGGCGCGCACGCCCGGGCCACTCCCGGACGTGTCGGCAGACGGTCGGAAGGACGAGGAACGCTAGGTGGTGGCCTCGGGCAGGTAGCCGCCCTCGCGCAGCACCTGCAGATAGCCCTCGCGGAAGGTGGGGAAGCGGAAACGATAGCCGCTCTCGAGCAGGCGAGCGTTGTCGCAGCGCTTGCTGGCCCGGCGGCGCAGCGGCGACTGGATGGTCTCGGTGGCCTCGACCTTGAGCTGCCTGGCCAGCCAGGCCATCACCTCGTGGAGCGGTGCCGGCTCGCAGTCGCTGGCGAGATAGAGCTCATGCAGCGACTCGCCGGCCAGCGCCCGCCCGATCAGGTGGGCCAGCACGCCGGCGCAGTCGTCGCGATGGATGCGGTTGGAGTACATGGCCGGTGTCGCGGCGGCGATACGGCCCTCGCCGACCTGGCGGATCAGGCGGTCGCGCCCCGGGCCGTAGATGCCGGAGAAGCGCACTACCGACCCGGGCAACGCGTGATCGATCAGCGCCTGTTCGGCCTCGCGCATCAGCGCGCCGGAGAAGCCGGTGGGCTCGGTGGGGCTGGCCTCATCCACCGTCTCGCCGCCCTGCTGGGCGTAGACGCTGGTGGAAGAGACGAAGAACACGTGCTTCGGCGGGCGCTTGCGGCCACCGAACTCGGCGAGCACCGCCTTGAGGCCATCCGGGTAGGCCGCCCGATAGGCCTCTTCCTCGAAGCGGTCGGCGCTGACCACATAGACCAGAATATCCGCATCCGGCAGCTCGGCCAGCGCCGTCGCGTCGCCGAGATCCGCCGAGATGCCCTTGAGGCCGGTATCGGCCAGCCTGGTGGCATCGCGGCGCACCCCGATGACCTTGTGGCCGTCGGCCTTGAGCGCCTGGCCCAGCGTCGTACCGATGTCGCCGCAGCCCAGAATCAGCGTCGTTGTCTTCACCTTTCCCTCGCCCCCTGATAAAAAGTCCCTATGACCCTTGGGGTGCCCTATGGATGGGGCCCGCGACACACTGACAATCGAGGAAGCCCCGGCACCAAAATGACTCTAACAGAACTCCGTTACATCGTAACCCTGGCCCAGGAACGCCACTTCGGCCGCGCCGCCGAGCACTGCTTCGTGTCCCAGCCGACCCTCTCGGTGGCAGTCAAGAAGCTGGAGGAAGAGCTGGGCGTGGCACTGTTCGAGCGTTCCAAGTCCACCGTACAGGTCACGCCGCTGGGCGAGAAGATCGTCGAGCAGGCCCAGCGCGTGCTGGAACAGAGCAGCGTGATCAAGGAACTGGCCAGCGCCGGGCGCGACCAGCTGGCCAGTCCGCTGCGCATCGGTGCCATCTATACCGTCGGCCCCTACCTGTTCCCGCACCTGATTCCGGAGCTCACCCGCCGCGCGCCGCAGATGCCGCTCTACATCGAGGAAGGCTTCACCGGCGAGCTGCGGCGCAAGCTGCGCAGCGGCGAGCTGGACGCCATCATCGTCGCGCTGCCGTTCACCGAGACCGACGTGGTGACCAAGCCGCTCTACGAGGAAGCCTTCGACGTGCTGCTGCCGGCCGACCACGCCTGGGCCGAGCGCGAGAGCATCGACAAGGAGGATCTGCTCCAGGAGCGCCTGCTGCTGCTCGGCGAGGGCCATTGCTTCCGCGACCAGATCCTCGAGGCCTGCCCGGCGATCAGCCACAAGCTCAACAGCCCCAACAACACCCTGACCGCCGAGGGCGGCTCGCTGGAGACGATCCGGCACATGGTCGCCTCGCGGCTCGGCATCACCGTGCTGCCGCGCTCGGCGATCGGCACCGGCCACTACGAGAGCGGCCTGCTCACCAGCCGCCCCTTCACGGCCCCCGGCCCGGGCCGCACCGTGGCCATCGCCTGGCGGGCCAGCTTCCCGCGGCCCCAGGCCATCGACGCGGTCACCGAGGCCATCGCCCACTGCCGCGCGGCCACGAACGAGCCGGCATGAGCGGCCTCGACGCCCCCGTCACGGACCTCAAGGGCGTCGGCGAGGCGCTGGCCCAGAAGCTGGGCCGCCTGCGCATCGATGCCGTCGCCGACCTGCTGTTCCACCTGCCGCTGCGCTACCAGGATCGCACCCGCATCACCCCCGTCGCCGGCCTCCGCTCCGGCGACGAGGCCGTGGTCGAGGGCGAGGTGATGGCCGCCGACGTGGTGCGCGGCCGGCGCCGCAGCCTGCTGGTGCGGCTCAGGGACGGCTCCGGCATACTCAGCCTGCGCTTCTTCCACTTCTCGCCGGCCCAGCAGCAGCAGTTCTGCCCCGGCGCCCGGGTGCGCGCCTTCGGCGAGGCCCGGGCCGGTGCCACCGGGCTCGAGATCTACCACCCGGAATATCGCCTGATCGGCGAGGGCGCACCGGCGGTGGAGGATCACCTCACGCCTCTCTACCCGACCACCGAGGGGCTGCACCAGACGCGCCTGCGGGCGCTGATCGACCAGGCCCTGGCACGCCTCGACGCCACGCCCGAGGCGCTGCCGGAATGGCTGCCCGAGGCGCTGCGCCACCAGTACGCCCTGCCGGAGCTGCACGACAGCCTGCGCGAGCTGCACCATCCGCCGCCGGATGCCGACCCGGACGCGCTGGCCGAGGGCCGCCACCCGGCCGCGCGCCGGCTGGCCCTGGAGGAACTGCTGGCCCACCGGCTGAGCCTGCGCGAGGTACGCCTGCGCATCCAGGAGGACGGCGCGCCGGCGCTGTCCGACGGCCGTGGCCTGCAGGCCCGCTTCCTGACCCAGCTGCCCTTCTCGCTGACCGGCGCCCAGCGCCGGGTACTCGACGAGATCCGCGCCGACCTGGCCGAGGAGCGGCCCATGCTGCGCCTGGTGCAGGGCGACGTGGGCTCGGGCAAGACCGTGGTCGCCGCCATGGCGGCGCTGTCCGCCATCGCCGGCGGCTGCCAGGCGGCCATGATGGCGCCCACCGAGATCCTCGCCGAGCAGCACTACCGGGCCTTCAAGGCCTGGTTCGAGCCGCTCGGCATCGAGGTGGCCTGGCTGGCGGGCAAGCTCAAGGGCAAGGCCCGGCTCGACGCCAAGGCGGCGATCCTCGACGGCCGGGCGCAGATGGTGGTCGGCACCCACGCGCTGTTCCAGGGCGACGTTCACTTCCATCGCCTGGGCCTGGCGATCATCGACGAGCAGCACCGCTTCGGCGTCCACCAGCGCTTGGCGCTGCGCGAGAAGGGCGAGGCCGGTGGGCTGACGCCCCACCAGCTGGTGATGACCGCCACGCCGATCCCGCGCACCCTGGCGATGAGCGCCTACGCCGACCTGGACGTCTCGGTGATCGACGAGCTGCCCCCCGGCCGCACGCCGGTCAAGACCGTGGTGGTGCCCGACGAGCGCCGCCCCGAGGTGGTCGAGCGCATCCGCCACGCCTGCGCCGAGGGCCGCCAGGCCTACTGGGTCTGCACCCTGATCGAGGAGTCCGAGGCGCTGCAGTGCCAGGCCGCCGAGGCCAGCCGCGACGAGCTGGTGGCGGCGCTGCCTGAGCTCTCGATCGGCCTGGTCCACGGCCGCATGAAGGCCGCCGAGAAGGCCGAGGTGATGGCGGCCTTCAAGGCCGGCGAGCTGGACCTGCTGGTGGCCACCACGGTGATCGAGGTCGGCGTCGACGTGCCCAACGCCAGCCTGATGATCATCGAGAACCCGGAGCGACTGGGCCTCTCCCAGCTGCACCAGCTGCGCGGCCGGGTCGGCCGCGGCGCCACCGCGAGCTTCTGCGTGCTGCTCTATCATCCGCCGCTGTCGGACCACTCGCGCAAGCGACTGACGGTGATGCGCGAGACCACCGACGGCTTCCGCATCGCCGAGCAGGACCTGGAGATCCGCGGCCCCGGCGAGGTGCTGGGCACTCGCCAGACCGGCCTGGCGCAGATGAAGATCGCCGATCTGGAGCGCGACGCCGACCTGCTGCCGCGCATCTCGCCGCTGGCCGAGGCGCTGCTGGCCGAGCACCCCGAGGCCAGCCGGCCGCTGATCCGCCGCTGGCTGGGCGAGGAAGCCGGCCGCTACGGGCAGGTCTGACAGCTGCAAGCCAGCAGCGTGAAATCGTTCGCCGCAAAAGAAAACCCCGAAGGTGGAAGCCTTCGGGGTTTTCTTGTAGCTCGGCGCTTGTAGCTCGGCGCTTGTAGCTCGGCGCTTGTAGCTCGGCGCTTGTAGCTCGGCGCTTGTAGCTCGGCGCTTGTAGCTCGGCGCTACAGGTGCTTCAGCAGTCCCTGCAGGCGGTCGAGGTCCCTGGCATCGCCGACCAGCCGCACGCGGCCGGCCATCATGCCGTCGAGGAAGGCCTTCTGGGTGGGCTTGCGGAGCACCCGGATCGCGCTGTCCGCGTCCTCGAAACGCAGCTCCAGGTCGAGATCCACCGGCAGGCCGTTCCCGGTCTCGATGCCGCGAGGCGACATCCGATAGTGGCGGGCGATGGCGAGATCCTCGGTGCCGATGCCCCAGTCGAGGCGTTTCAGTTCACCCAGGCGCTCGCGGAAGGCGGGCTTGCGACGCAGCGCACGCTTGAGCAGCACGCCGAGCACCCACAGCATCAGGCGGAGCTTCATCGGGATACCGTTGGTCGGAAAGCGAAATGAGGAAGGATCGCGCGGCCCGAGCATCGGGCCGCGCCTCGCGCCTTACTTGGCGACGGCGTCCTTGAGGCCCTTGCCCGGCTTGAAGGCCACGGTCTTGCTGGCCGGAATGGTCAGGGACTCGCCGGTCTGGGGGTTCTTGCCGGTGCGGGCGGCACGCTCGCGCACGGTGAAGGTGCCGAAACCGATCAGCGACACGTCCTTGCCGTCGGACACGCTGCCGGTGATCTCGTCGAGAATGACGTTCAGCACCTGGCTGGCCTTGTCCTTGGAAAGATCGGCACGTTCGGCGATCGCCGCGGCGAGTTCGGGTTTGCGCATACAGCCCTCCTGGTTTGACATCCTGCCGATGATCCCATCGGCCGCATTGTTGTTCGCGGTGATTCATGCACCACTCGCATGCCGCCGACGGGGCGGCATGCGGATGACGCCGTGTGGCAACGCCGCTGCCAGACCCGGAATCCCGGGGGCGCCGTCGTTGACGTCACTAGCCTAGCAACGGCGGCGCAGCGCGCGCCAGTTCGACTTTCCGACGCACGCGGGCGCCTGTCAACGCAAATCCGATCAAACGTCCGTCTTCATCCTCGGCCAGGGCGCTCAGATCATGCCCCTCGCCCTCGATGCGCCAGCGGGCGGGAGAGACGGCGGGAGGAAGCGCCACCACCGGCAGCAGCGGCGTCTTCACCAGCACCGGCCAGGGCCCGTAGCGCACCTCGGTGGGCGTGCCGGAAAGCGTCGCCGCCAGCGCCTTGGCGCCGGCCTGCAGCGGCTGGACGTACATGGCATTGACGCCGTCGACGCAGGCCACGTCGCCCAGCGCATGGATGCCGGGCGTCGAGGTCGCCAGATGGCGGTCGACGAGAATCCCGGCCGGCCCCACGGCAAGCCCGGCCGCCTCGGCCAGCGCGGTGCGGGGCCGCAGGCCGGTGGCCACCAGCACCAGGTCGGCCTCGAGGGCGGTGCCGTCGTCCAGGCCCAGCGCCACCCGCTCGCCCTCGGGCGAAAGCAGGTCGACCATGCGCCCGGTGTGCAGGGCGATGCCGGCCTCGACGAAGGCCTCGCCCAGCGCCCGCCCCAGCGGCTCGGGCAGCAGCCGCGGCAGCGGCGCCGACTCCGGGGCGATCAGCTCGACCGCATGACCGCCGGCGGCCAGGTCGTTGGCGAACTCGCAGCCCACCAGGCCGATGCCGACCACGGCGACCCGCGCCGGGCGATCGAGCGCCGCCAGGGCGGCGTGGAAGGCACGGTAGTCGTCGAGATCGTTGACGGTATGGACCCGGCCGGCCAGCGCCTCGGGGATGGCGAAGGGCGGCGCCGGGGCCGCGCCGGTGGCCAGCACCAGCTCGCCCCAGGGCAGCCGCTCGGCGCCGAGGGTCAGGGTGCGCGCGGCCGGGTCGATGGCCTCGACCCGGGTGTGCGTGCGCATCGTCACACCGAGCTGGTCGGCCGCCTCCAGGGCGCTGCGCGAGGCCAGGCGATCCGGCGGCAGGCGCTTGGCGAAGCCGGTGGAGAGCAGCGGCTTGGAGTAGTCCTCGCCGCCGTCGGCGGTGATCAGGGTGATGGGGCGCTCGGACTGCCGGGTCCGGACCTGGCGCGCCAGGCCCAGCCCGGCCATGCCGGAGCCGATGATGGTCAGGGGTGCGCTCATGGGGCTCCTCGCTGCAGGGGCGCGACGGCCCGACATGGTACACTAGCCGCCCTTTGCATTGGACGCGGAGTAGCGCAGTGAATCACGGTCCGGCCCTCGCTCCCCGATGGCGCCCCCTGGCGGCGGCCCGCCCCGCCATGAGCCCGGCCTGGTGGCGTTGGGTCGCCTCACGGGACTCGCTGACCCGTCGGCTGATCGAGGCCGGCGCGCCGCGCCGCTTCCGGGTCAGGCTGCTCGACCAGCGCCTGGGCCGGCCGCGGCGCGACGAGGCCCTGGCACTGGGCATGGCGCCGGGCCGCCTGGCCTGGCGGCGCGAGGTCGCGCTGTGCCTCGACGACCGGCCCTGGGTGATGGCGCGCTCGGTGGCCCCGCTTCACGGCCTCCGTGGCCAGCGGCTGGCGGGCCTCGGCGAGCGCTCGCTGGGTCACTGGCTGTTCCGCCAGCCCGGCCTCGAGCGCGGCCCCATCGAGGTCAGCGCCGACCCGGCCCCCTTCCACGACGCTCCCGGCCCCTGGGGCCGACGCTCGGTGCTGCGCCACGGCCGCTTCGCGGTGCTGGTCCAGGAGTTCTTCCTCGACGACATGGCGGATGACCTGGCCCTGCCGGCGCGATAGGCTCCCAGGCATCGCCCGAAACCCGTGTCGTCCGATTCAACCGAGAGACCCACATGGAACGTTCCCTGATGCGCCCCAAGGGGCTGGACCGGCTGCCCGACTTCCTGCAACTGACCCGCCTCGACCGCCCCATCGGCACCTGGCTGCTGATGTGGCCGACGCTGTGGGCGCTGTGGACGGCGGCCGAGGGCGTTCCCGAGCGCCGGCTGCTGCTGATCTTCGTCGCCGGGGTCTACCTGATGCGGGCCGCGGGCTGCGTGGTCAACGACTACGCCGACCGCCACTTCGACGGCCACGTGAAGCGGACGAAGTCGCGTCCGCTGGCCACCGGACGCATCGGCGAAGGCGAGGCCAAGGCGCTGTTCGCCGGCCTGGTGCTGGCGGCCTTCGTGCTGGTGTGTTTCACCAACGCCTTCACCGTGATGCTGTCGGTGGGCGGCGTGATCCTGGCCTTCGTCTACCCCTTCATGAAGCGCTACACCCACCTGCCCCAGGTGGTGCTGGGGGCGGCCTTCTCGTGGGCCATTCCCATGGCCTTCGGCGCGGTGCTCGGCCAGGTGCCGCTGGAGGCCTGGCTGCTGTTCGCCGCCAACGTGCTGTGGACCGTGGCCTACGACACCGAGTACGCCATGGTCGACCGCGACGACGACCTGCGCATCGGCATCAAGTCCACCGCGGTGCTGTTCGGCCGTGCCGACCGGCTGATCATCGGCCTTTTGCAGCTGGCCACGCTGGCCCTGCTGGCCTGGGCCGGCGAACGCCTCGGCCTGGGCGGCTTCTTCTGGGTCGGCCTGGCCGCGATGGCCGCCACCTTCGTCCACCAGCAGCGGCTGATCCGCCATCGCGATCGCGATCTCTGCTTCCAGGCCTTCCTCAACAACCATTGGTCGGGGCTGCTGGCGTTCGCCGGCATCGCGCTGTCGCTGTGGCCGGCCGCCGGCGGGTGATGCCGGACGGGGTCGAACGACGGGGCTAAGCGGGGGCGACAGGCGGTGACTGTCACGGTATTGTCACAAGGACATGCTGTCATCGTCACCAATATGTCACTGATCTCGACCATGAGGCCCCGGGATGACCGCCAAGACCGTACTGATCGTCGATGATGAAGCGCCCATCCGCGAGATGATCGCCGTGGCGCTGGAGATGGCCGACTATCGCGTCCTCGAGGCGGACAATGCCCAGAGCGCCCACGCCATGGTCGTCGATCACCAGCCCGACCTGGTGCTGCTGGACTGGATGATGCCCGGCACCAGCGGCGTCGAGCTCGCCCGCCGCCTGAAGCGCGAGGAAGGCACCTCGGAACTGCCGATCATCATGCTCACCGCCAAGGGCGAAGAGGACAACAAGATCCAGGGCCTCGAATCCGGGGCCGACGACTACATCACCAAGCCCTTCTCGCCCCGCGAGCTGGTGGCGCGCCTCAAGGCGGTGCTGCGCCGCGCCACGCCGCGCGGCGTCGAGGAGCCGGTGCAGGTCGAGGGCCTGATGCTCGACCCGGTCAGCCACCGGGTCAGCATCGACGGCCAGTCGCTGGAGATCGGCCCCACCGAGTACCGCCTGCTGCAGTTCTTCATGACCCACCAGGAGCGCGCCTATACCCGCGGCCAGCTGCTGGATCAGGTCTGGGGCGGCAACGTCTACGTCGAGGAGCGCACCGTGGACGTGCACATCCGCCGCCTGCGCAAGGCGCTGGGCGAGCCGCACCAGCAGCTGATCCAGACCGTGCGCGGGACCGGCTACCGCTTCTCCGCCAAGGGCTGACGTGGGCCGGCTGTGGCGACGCGAATGGTGGCGGCTGGGTGCCCTGGTGGGCGCCGGCGCCCTGGTCGGCTGGCCCTTCGGCTTCAGCGGCACCGGCATCGCCGTGGGGCTCGCCCTCTATCTCTTCTACCAGCTGCGCCAGCTGCACGCCCTGCAGGAATGGCTGACCCATCATCCCCATGACGAGCCGCCCTCGGCCTCCGGCCTGTGGGGCGAGCTGTTCGATCGCCTCTACCGCTACCAGAAGGGCCAGCGCCTCACCCAGCGCCGGCTGCGCGACACCCTGAGCCGTATCCAGGAGTCCTCGGAGGCGATGCGCGACAGCGTGGTGATGCTCGACCGCCACGGCGACATGGAGTGGTGGAACAGCGCCGCCGAACGCATGCTGGGCCTCAAGCCGGCCCTGGACCGCGGCCAGCACATCACCAACCTGATGCGCGACCCAAGCTTCGTCGACTACTTCCACGCCCGGGACTATCGCGAGCCGCTGACGCTGTGCTCGCCGATCGACGAGAACCTCATCCTGCAGTTCCAGATCACCCTCTACGGCGACGACGAGCGCCTGGTGATGGCCCGCGACATCACCCGCCTGCACCGCCTGGAGCAGATGCGCCGCGACTTCGTGGCCAACGTGTCCCACGAGCTGCGCACCCCGCTCACCGTGCTGGCGGGCTACCTCGAGACCTACGGCGACATGGCCGAGATGCTGCCCGAGCGCCTGGGCCGAGGCATCGGCCAGATGCAGAGCCAGACCAAGCGCATGCAGAACCTGGTCAACGACCTGCTGCTGCTGTCGCGGCTGGAGAACGACCAGGGCGGCCACGACGACATCCGCATCGACCCCACCAGCCTGCTCGAGGCCGTGCGGCGCGACGCCGAGGCGCTGTCCGAGGGCCACCACCAGCTGGAGGTGGCGGTCGAGGAGCCCCGCGGCCTGCTCGGCTCGGAGAAGGAGCTGCACAGCACCGTTTCCAACCTGGCCTTCAATGCCGTGCGCTATGCCGGCGAGGGCAGCCGCATCGTGCTGCGCTGGCGCCCCTGGGGCGACGGCGCCTGCCTGGAGGTGGAGGACGACGGCGAGGGCATCGATCCGCTGCACATCCCGCGCCTGACCGAGCGCTTCTACCGGGTCGACAAGGGCCGCAGCACCGCCACCGGCGGCACCGGCCTGGGGCTGGCCATCGTCAAGCACGTGCTGCTGCGCCACGACGCCCAGCTGGAGATCGACTCCCGGCTCGGCGAGGGCGCCACCTTCCGCTGCATCTTCCCCGCCGCCCGCCTCACCGACGCCGCGCCGGCTTCGCGGCGCGCTTGATCCCGTACCCGGACGCCACTCCGCCCGACGCAGGCCGGGCGGAGGGATGTCACGTGATCACGACGCCTGCCCGGGGCGCGGGCATCAGCGCCTCGCCGGGGCAGCATCGGGCGTCAGCGCCCGGTAGTGGTCTTCCCACATCAGCACCGCGCCGGCCACGGCACCGGGCAGCAGGAACAGGTTGGCCAGCGGCAGCCAGGTGATCAGCATCACCCAGCCGCCGTAGGTGAACGTCGGCCAGCGGCGCGCGGCCAGCCGGCGGCGCATGTCGGCGAAGGTCACCTTGTTGTTGTCCATGGGATAGTCGAGGTAGGTGACCGCCATCATCCAGGCCGAGAACAGCAGCCACAGCAGCGGGGCGACCAGGTTGATCACCGGGATCCAGCCGATCACGAACAGCAGCGCCATGCGCGGCAGGATGTAGCCTAGCTTGACCAGTTCACGGCCCAGGGCATCGATGGCGGTGCGTGCCAGGCCACGGTCGTCCAACGGCGGCCGGCCGGTCACCTCGCGCTCGACCTTCTCGGCCAGCAGGCCGTAGAAGGGCGCGGCGATCAGCTGGGTCACCAGGGTGAAGCTGAAGAACACGATCAGCCCCAGGCTGAGCACGAACAGCGGCCAGATCAGCCACGACAGCCAGTCGAGCCAGCCCGGCACCATGGCCATCCAGCCGTCGAGCCAGCCGCCGAAGTGGGTCAGCACGTAGCTCAGCATGGCAGCGTAGACCACCAGGTTGGCCAGTATCGGCAGGAACACGTAGCGGCGCAGGCCGGGGGTGTAGACCAGGCGGGTTCCCCGGGACAGCGCCGAGAAGGCATCCAGCATCGGTATCGTTTCCTCCATCACGACGACGGCGGCCGTCGCCAGGGGCGACGGCCGCTTCTTTGACGGTAGCGGTCGAGCGGGGTTCAGCCCTCGTCGCCGCGCACCTCGTCGTCGAGATCATCCGGGGCCGTGTGGCGGATGTCGAGCCCCTTGACCAGATAGACCACGTATTCGGCCAGGTTGTTGGAGTGATCGCCGATCCGCTCCAGGGCACGCAGGATCCACATGATGCCGAGTACCGGGGATATCGCCCGGGCGTCTTCCATCATGAAGGTCATCAGCGAGCGCATGGCGCTCTTGTACTCGTTGTCGACCTGCTCGTCCTCCTGGACCACCTTGAGCGCCATCTCGGTGTCGAAGCGGGCAAAGGCGGTCAGGGCGTCGCGCATCATCTTGCGCACGTGCTCGCTGATCACGCGTACCTCGACGAAGCCGCGGCTGCCGTTCTGGCTCTCGACCAGCTCCAGGGCGTTGCGGGCGATCTTGCTGGCCTCGTCGCCGATGCGCTCCAGGTCGGAGGCGGCGCGGATCACCGCCAGCACCAGGCGCAGGTCGGAGGCCGCCGGCTGACGGCGGGCCAGGATCTGGGTGCACTCGTCGTCGATCTTGATCTGCATGTCGTTGACGGCGCGATCGTTGTCGACCACTCGCTCGGCCAGGGCGGAATCGCTGTCGAGCAGGGCACGGACGGCGTCCTGTACCTGCTTCTCGACCAGACCGCCCATGGCCATCAGGTGGGTCTTGAGCTCCTCGAGCTCATGATTGAACTGCCGCGAGATGTGCTGGCTGTGGATATCGCTGGTGATGTCCATGAGACTCTCCTGAGGGCGCTGGCGTCAGGCCATGCGTCCGGTAATGTAGTTCTCGGTGCGCGCGAGGCGCGGATTGGTGAACAGGGTATCGGTGGGGGCGTACTCCACCAGTTCGCCGCCCTGCAGGAAGGCGGTGAAATCCGAGACCCGTGCCGCCTGCTGCATGTTGTGGGTGACCAGCACCAGGGTCAGGCTCGACTTCAGGTTGCGGATCAGCTCCTCGACCTTGAGCGTCGAGATCGGGTCCAGGGCCGAGGCCGGCTCGTCGAGCAGCAGCACCTCGGGCTCCACCGCCAGGGTCCGGGCGATCACCAGGCGCTGCTGCTGGCCGCCGGACAGCGCCCAGGCCGAGGCCTGGAGGCGATCCTTGACCTCTTCCCACAGCGCCGCCGAGCGCAGTGACCACTCGACGATGTCGTCGATACGCCGCTTGCGCAGCCCGCCCTGCAGCCGCAGCCCGAACGCCACGTTGTCGTAGATCGACATCGGGAAGGGGTTCGGCGCCTGGAACACCATGCCGACCCGCCGGCGCAGCTCGGCCACCGCCACCTCGGGGGCATGGATCTCCTGGCCCTCGAGCCGAATCTCGCCCTCCCGCCGCACGTCCTCGTTGAGGTCGTGCAGGCGGTTGAGGGCGCGCAGCAGGGTCGACTTGCCGCAGCCCGAGGGCCCGATGAAGGCGGTGACCCGATGACGCGGCACCCGCAGGCTGAGGTCGCGCAGCGCCGGCTTGTCGCCGTAGCGCAGCCCGAAGCCCGAGATCTCCAGGCAGGAGGCCTCGGGCGCGAAATCGATGAAGGCTCCGTGCCGCGGAGCCGGGTCCTGCTTGACCGGCATTACATACCCCTTGGCACCACGGCCGGCCTCAGAGACGCGAGAGGCTACCGTGGCGTGATCTCAGATGATGGCGCAGAAATATTGCAGTCAGGTTAAGCACCAGGATCACCAGTACCAGCAGCAGCGCCGTGGCATAGACCAGCGGCATTGCCGCCTGGACATCGTTGCTGTGGAAGGCGGTATCGAAGATGTGATAGCCCAGATGCATGAACTTCCTTTCAAGGTGAAGGAAGGGGAAGTCGCCGTCCAGCGGCACCTGGGGCGCGAGCTTGGCCACGCCGACCAGCATCAAGGGGGCCACCTCGCCGGCCGCCCGGGCCACCGCCAGGATCATCCCGGTGAGCATCGCCGGGGTGGCCATCGGCAGCACCACCCGGCTGAGCATCTCCAGGCGGGTGGCGCCCAGCGCCAGGGCGCCTTCGCGCTGGCGGTCGGGGATCCGCGCCAGCCCCTCCTCGGTGGCCACGATCACCACCGGCAGGGTCAGCAGCGCCAGGGTCAGCGAGGCCCACAGCAGGCCCCCGGTACCGAAGGTCGGCGATGGCAGCGATTCCTCGAAGAACCATTGATCGAGGCGGCCCCCGAGGCCGTAGACGAACACCCCGAGGCCGAACACGCCGTAGACGATGGAGGGGACGCCGGCCAGGTTGCGCACGCCGATGCGCACCAGCCGGGTCAGGCGCCCCTGGTGGGCCACCTCGTTGAGATAGACCGCCGCCAGCACACCGAAAGGCGTGACCAGCAGCGACATCAGCATCACCATCAGGATGGTGCCGAAGATCGCCGGCCAGACCCCGCCCTCGACGTTGCCCGCCCGCGGTCCCTCGGAGAGGAAGCGCCACAGGCCCTTGCCCCAGTCGGCGAACTTGGCCACGGGGCTCATGGCGTTGGGCCATCGAGCACGCAGGATCTCCTCGACGGGCAGGCGAATGCGACGACCGTCGGCGCTCTCCATCACCACCAGATCGCCCACCATGCGATCGCGCAGGACACGGATCCGTGCCTCGACGTCGCCCAGCACGCGGTTTGTCTCCGGCGTCTCGTCCCACTCGGCCCGGGCCGCCAGCGGCAGCAGGGCCCGGTCGCGCAGCCGGGCGATCTCCTCACGCCATCGCACCTGCTCCGCCAGCCGAGCGCGCAATGCCTCCCACGCCGCCTCGCCCTGCAGGCGCTCGCCCTCGTCGGGCATCCAGGCCACCAGGCGACCGATGAAATCCCCCCAACGACGGCGTTCCAGCACCATCAGCTCGCGGGGATAGGTCTCGGTCTCGATATCGGCCACCGGGACCCAGGTCCAGATATCGCCGTTCAGGTCGCGGTTGCCGGTGCGGTAGAGGCGCTCCTCGCCCTCGGCGTCGGGCAGCGGCGTCTGCCTCACCTCACGGCCGGCCAGGACCCGGCCGTCGGCCAGGGTCAGCTGGGCCACGTCGCTGGGCCAGAAATGCCCCAGCCCCCGCGAGGCCAGCAGCACCAGCAGCAGGGCCAGGAGCAGCAGCGACAGCGAGATGCTGCCGGCGGCCAGCCAGGCCCAGGGACCTTCGCCCCGGGGCAGGCGGGCTCGTCTCGGGCGTCGCCAGGCACGGATCATGGCGTGCCCCCCAGCCGGCGGTAGCGACGACGCAGGCGGGTGCGAACCACCTCGGCCAGGGTATTGACCAGGAAGGTGAAGACGAACAGCAGCAGCGCGGCCAGCAGCAGCAGGCGATAGTGGGTTCCGCCGGGCGCCGCCTCGGGCAGTTCGGTGGCGATGCTGGCAGCCATGGAGCGCAGGCCGTCCAGCGGGCTGGCGGTCATCAGCGGCGTGTTGCCGCTGGCGATCAGCACGATCATGGTCTCGCCCACGGCACGCCCGGCGCCGATCATCACCGCCGAGAACACGCCCGGCCCGGCCGCCGGCAGCACCACGCGCCACAGGGTCTGCCAGCGCGTCGCGCCCAACGCCTGGGCGCCCTCGGCCAGGCTCTTCGGCACCCCGGAGAGGGCATCCTCGGCCAGGGCGTAGACGGTCGGCATCACCGCGAAGCCCATGGCCATGCCGACGATGATGGCGTTGCGGCTGGCGTAGTCGAGCCCCAGGTGGGCGGCGAGCCAGGTGCGCAGGTCGCCGCCGAACCACCAGCCCTCCAGCCAGGGCGCCAGCCCGTTCGCCAGGCCCCACAGCAGCAGCAGCCAGGGCAGCAGCCACAGCGCCGACCAGCCCAGCGGCAGGCGCTGGCGTACCCGGCCGGGCAGCCGGCTCCACAGGGCACCGCCCAGCACCAGGCCCGGCGGCAGCAGCAACAGCAGGGTCAGTCCCAGCCCCAGGTGGCGTTCCAGCCAGGGGGCCAGCACCAGGCCGGCGAGGAAGCCGATCACCACGCCGGGCAGGGCCTCGAGCAGCTCCAGGGTGGGCTTGATATGAGCGCGCAGCCGCCGCGACATGAACAGCGCCGAGTGCGCGGCCGCGCCCAGCGCCAGCGGTACGGCGATCACCAGCGACCAGGCCGCGGCCTCCAGGGTGCCCCAGGCCAGCGGCGCCAGGCTGAAGCGCGGCCCCGGCTCCCCCTCAGGCAGCGCCGGCTGCCAGCGATAGACGGGCTCGTCCAGGCCGGGATAGGGCTGGGGCAGCCACAGCGACGCGAGGCTCACCTCGGGCTCGCCCGGCGACGACGACCAGAACAGCGGCAGGACCTCGACCGCCAGGAACACGCCGATGGCCATCACGGCGGCGATCACGCCGATGCCGCCGGCGGTGATCAAGGCCGTGGCCAGGCGGTCGCGGCCCTGGCGCAGGCGGCGTCGCAGCAGCGGTGAAGAGGAAGAGTCGTGCATGAAGGCCGGCGAGTCGGTGGGTTAGCGCAAGGTTACGACATTGTCATGACAGTCGGGTGACACTGTCACGTCTCGTCGCGCGTGGGCTGCAGGATGCGTCGCTGGCGGGCCAGGCTCGCGGCCGGCAGCGACACGAAGCCCATCTCCTCGACGATGGCCTGGCCCTCGACCGAGAGCACCAGTTCGAGGAAGGTCCGCTCGGCGACGGGCAGCACCTCGCCCGGCGGCTGATTGACGTAGATCCTCAGGTCCCGGGCCAGCGGATAGTCGTCGCGACGCACCGCCAGAGGCGTGGGCTCGTGCAGGCGCCCCTCGGGGTCCCGCAGGGCCAGCGCGCGCACGCCGGGCGTGAGGTGATTGAGGCCGGCGTAGCCGATGGCCAGGGGGTCGTCGGCCACCGCCTCGACCACCGCGGCCGACCCTGGATGTTCGTTGACCTCGGGGCGGAAGCTGCCGTCGCACAGGCCCTCGCGGCGGAACAGTCCGTGGGTGCCGGATACCGCATTGCGACCGTGCAGCACGATGGGCCCCGCCGGGAAATCGAGCCCCAGCGCCTGCCACTGGTGGATGCCTCGCTCGGCCCCACAGTAGTGAGTCTCGGAGAAGATGGCGTCGAACTCGCGGCGCGCCAGGCTCGACAGCGGGTTATGGCGATTCACCACGACCACCAGCGCATCCCGCGCCACCACGATCTCCCGCGGTGGATAGCCATGACGATCGACGAAGGCCTGGCGCTCTTCCTCGCTCATCGGCCGCGACATGGGCCCCAGCAGGGTGGTACCGGCGGTCAGCGCCGGCGGGGCGCTGGCCGAGCCGGCCACCTGGAGCTGAACGCGCAGCCCCGGGTAGTGCTCGCTGAGCAGTTCGCCCCAGCGCAGGATCAGCCCCGCCATGGTGTCGGAGCCGACGGTATCGAGGGTGCCGACATGGTGTTCGGCCGAGGCCGGCGCGCTCCAGAGCCCGACGAGGACCAGCAGCCAGGCCGGCAGGCAGCGACGAAGGACCGCTATCATGAAGTTTCTCCCGCTCATACGGATCGGGCGCGACCCTCGTCCCCACAGGGTAGAGTGGCCACGCCCTCGACGTTTATCATGTTTCGCTGATCCCTAGCCGGTGACGATCGCTCCGTCGATCCCCCACCATGACGCCCACACAACAACAAGCCAGGCGAACCGATGCCATGAGCGAACTCGACGACATTCCGGCCCCCCGTGGCCATCTGACTCTCAAGCTGGTCGCCCGCCGCCAGGACACCAACTTCCATGGCGACATCGCCGCCGGCTGGCTGGTCGGCCATATGGAGCAGGCCGCCGAAATCGCCGCCGGCCGCGAAGCCGGAGGGCGCACCGCCACCGTGGCCATCGAGGCCATGGATTTCCTGTGCCCGGTGCGAGTCGGCTCGATGGTCAACATTTTCACCGATGTGCGCGAGATCGGCCACAGCTCGATCAAGATCGATGTCGAGGTCTGGAGCCGCTCGCCCCACGAGCGCGACCCCGACGAGCTGCACAAGGTCACCGAGGCGCGCTTCGTGACCGTGGCGCTGGACGACAACGGCCGCATCCGCGCGGTGCGTCAGGGCGGCTGAGCCGCCCCGAGTCGCCTCAACCGACCAGCGCCTCCCGCGACTTCAGGTAGTCGAACTCGCCGATGCCGGTGAAGGCGCTGACCCGCTGCTGGAAGTCGCGATAGGCCTCGAAGATCCGCTTCGAGGCCTCGTCGTTCTCGACCTGCCGCTGGATGACCTGCCCGGACGACTCGTGCAGCGCCGCCATGACGTCGTCGGGGAAGCGGCGCAGCTTGACGCCGTGATCGTCGACCAGGGTCCGCAGCGCCTCGGCATTGCGGAAGGCGAACTCGCTGAGCATCGCCAGATTGGAGGCCCGGCAGGCCTCGGTGACCACCGCCTTGAGATCGTCCGGCAGGGCGTTCCAGGCCTCCAGGTTGACCGTGCCCTCGAGGATCGCGCTGGGCTCGTTCCAGGCCGAGGTATAGTAGTAGTCGGCCACCTGATGCAGGCCGAAGGCCAGGTCGTTGTAGGGGCCGACCCAGTCCGCGGCGTCGAGCACCCCGGTCTCCATGGAGGTGAAGATCTCGCTGCCCGGAATCGTCAGGGTGGTCACCCCGATGCCGTTCATGGCCTCGCCGGCAAGCCCCGGCAGGCGCAGCTTGAGCCCCTGCATGTCGTCCAGCGAGTGGATCTCCTTCTTGAACCAGCCGGCCATCTGGGTACCGGTGTTGCCCACCGCGAAGGGCTTGAGGTTGTGCTCGGCATAGAGCTCGTCCCACAGCGCCTGCCCGCCGCCGTAGTAGAGCCAGGCGTTGGTCTCGGTGGCGGTCATGCCGAAGGGCACGGCGGTGAAGAACTGCGCCGCGGCGACCTTGCCACGCCAGTAGTAGGAGGCGGAGTGGCCCATCTCGGCGGTGCCGGCCGAGACCGCGTCGAAGACCTCCAGCGCCGGGACCAGCTCACCGGCACCGTGGACCTTCACCCGCATGCGTCCACCGGACATGCGCTCGATGCGCTCGGCGAGGTCGTTGGCGCCGGTGCCCAGGGCCGGGAAGTTCTTGGGCCAGGAGGTCACCATGTTCCAGGTGATGGTCTCCTGGGCGCTGGCGGTGCTGACGAAGGGGGCGGCGACGGCACCGGCGGTGCCGGCCCCCAGGGTCTTGAGGCTGGTCTTGAGAAAGTTGCGACGCTCCATGGAGAGGGCGGCTCCTTGTCCTTGCTGTTCTTTTCGTATCGCATGCCGAAGCATGTCAGTGTCCGCCGGGCAGTATCGCGAAAGCGGCATTTATCAGCAAGCGAACGACCGCCGTGCCATGAACAGGATGGTTCGGGGCTGATCCGTCGGCGGCCGCGAGCCATGGCACGCCGACGTGGAGGACGCGCTGACAGATTCAAAGCGGCGTCAGTTTCGCGAACCCCAGCACCAGCCACTTGTCGCCCTCGCCCTCGAAGCTGACCTGCACCCGGGCGCGCTCGCCCTCGCCCTCGGCGTTGAGGATCACGCCCTCGCCGAAGATCGGGTGGCTGACCCGCTGGCCCAGCGCCAGCGAGGGCAAGTCGGCGCCGCCGTCGACGCTCTCCTGGCGCGGGCCGGGGCGCGAGGCGGTGACCGGCCGCGAGACCTGGCCCCGCAGCCGCACCTCCTCGAGGCAGTCCTCGGGCAACTCGCGCAGGAAGCGCGACGGCCGCTGGAAGGTCTCCTTGCCGTGCAGGCGGCGCAGCTCGGCGTGGGTCAGGTAGAGCTTCTGCATCGCCCGGGTCAGGCCCACGTAGCACAGCCGGCGCTCCTCCTCGAGGCGACCGGGTTCCTCCATCGACATCTTGTGCGGGAACAGGCCCTCCTCGACGCCGGCCACGAACACCACCGGGAACTCCAGGCCCTTGGCCGAGTGCAGGGTCATCAGCTGCACGCAGTCCTCGAACTCGTCGGCCTCGTGCTCGCCGGCGTTGAGCGCGGCCTCGGCGAGGAACGCCTCCAGCGCGGCCATGCCCTCGCCGGCCTCCACGGTGTCCAGGGTCTCGCCCTGGCTGAAGGCCTTGGCGGCGGTGACCAGCTCCTCGAGGTTCTCGACCCGGGCCTGGCCCTTCTCGCCCTTCTCGTTGCGGTGGTGCTCGACCAGCCCGGTGCGCTCGTTGACGTGATCGATGATCTCGTGGAGCGCCATGCCGGAGGTCTCGTCGTCGAGCCGCTCGATCAGGTCGGCGAAGGCCTTCACCGAGGACACCGCGCGGCCCTTGAGCGAGCCATCGAGCTGGGCGTCGTGCAGCGCCTGCCACAGCGAGATGCCGACATGGCGGGCGCGCTCGCGCAGCACCTCGACGGTGCGGGTGCCGATGCCGCGTGCCGGCACGTTGATCACCCGCTCCAGCGAGGCATCGTCGTCGCGGTTGAGCAGCAGCCGCAGGTAGGCCAGGGCGTTCTTGATCTCCAGGCGCTCGTAGAAGCGCTGGCCGCCGTAGATGCGATAGGGCACGCCCTGGCGGATCAGCGTCTCCTCGATCACCCGCGACTGGGCGTTGGAGCGGTAGAGGATGGCGATCTCGCGGCGCGTCATGCCCTCCTCGACCTTCTCGCGGATGGTGTCGACGATGAAGCGCGCCTCGTCCAGGTCGTTGAAGCCGCCGTACAGCGAGATCGGCTCGCCGCGGTCGCCGGCGGTCCACAGCTCCTTGCCCATGCGCTCCGAGTTGTGGCGAATCAGGGCGTTGGCGGCGTCGAGGATGGCGCTGGTCGAGCGGTAGTTCTGCTCCAGGCGCACCGTCTTGGTGGCGGGGAACTCGTCCTCGAAGCGGCGGATGTTCTCGATCCGCGCGCCGCGCCAGCCGTAGATCGACTGGTCGTCGTCGCCGACCACGGTCATCGGCGTGGTCATGCCGGTGAGCAGCTTCAGCCAGGCGTACTGCAGGGTGTTGGTGTCCTGGAACTCGTCGACCAGCACGTGGGCGAAGCGCTCCTGGTAGTGGGCCAGCAGGGCGGGATTGTCGCGCAGGAGCTCGAGGCTTCGCAGCAGCAGCTCGCCGAAGTCGACCAGGCCGCCGCGCTCGCAGGTCAGCTGGTAGCGCTCGTAGAGCTCGACCATCTGGGTCATGTAGGCGTCGCCGTGGGCGTCCACCTGATGAGGGCGCAGCCCCTCCTCCTTGCAGCCGGAGATGAACGACTGCACCTGGCGCGGCGGGAAGCGCTCGTCGTCGACGTTATGGTCCTTGAGCAGCCGCTTGATCAGGCGCAGCTGGTCGTCGCCGTCGATGATCTGGAAGTGCTGGGGCAGCCGCGCGTCCTGCCAATGGGTGCGCAGCAGGCGATGGGCGATGGAGTGGAAGGTGCCGACCCAGACGTGGCGCAGCGAGATGCCCAGCAGCGCCTCCAGGCGGGTACGCATCTCGCGGGCCGCCTTGTTGGTGAAGGTCACCGCCAGCACGGCGTAGGGCGAGAGCCCCTCGGCCTGCATCAGCCAGGCGATGCGATGTACCAGCACCCGGGTCTTGCCGGAGCCGGCGCCGGCCAATACCAGCATGTTGCCCTGGGGCGCGCTGACGGCCTCACGCTGGGCCGGGTTCATGTGGTCGAGAATCGCCGTGACGTCGTCCATAGCGGGAAGGCATCGCTGCTCGGAAAATGGCCCGACAGCTTACCATATCGCGCCGGTCACGGCCGGTTCAGGACTCGTCGGGCTCCGGATAGCGCAGCGAGTTGAGGCTCTTCTTCACCGACTTGAGCTGCTCGGCGAGCCTGGGGCCGCGGGACTTGGCCACGCCGACCGCCAGCACGTCGATCATCACCAGGTGGGCGATCCGCGAGCTCATCGGGGTATAGATCTCGGTGTCCTCGTGAACGTCGATGTACAGCGGCAGGGTCACCTCCTCCGCCAGCGGCGAGCCGCTGGGGCACAGTCCGATCACCGTGGCGCCGGCCTCGCGGGCCAGGCGCACGCTGGCCACCAGGGCCCGGGTGCGCCCGGTCTGGGAGATCGCCACCACCACGTCGCCCTCCTTGAGCGTCACCGCCGACATGTTCTGCATGTGCGGGTCGGTGTAGGCGGCGGTGGAGATCTGCAGGCGGAAGAACTTGTGCTGGGCGTCGAAGGCCACCGCGCCGGAGGCGCCGAAGCCGTAGAACTCGACCCGGTTGGCCATGCCCAGGGCATTGATCGCCTGGCTCAGCGAATCGTTGTCCAGGCGGTCGCGCACCGAGAGCAGGGTGCCCACCGTGGAGTCGAAGATGCTCTGGGAGAATTCCGCCACCGAGTCGCTGTCGTTCATCGAGAACTGGGCGAACTGGCTGCCGGTGGCCAGCATCTGGGCCAGCTTGAGCTTGAAGTCCTGGAAGCCGTTGCAGCCCAGGGCGCGACAGAAGCGCACCACCGTCGGCTCGCTGACCTTGGCCTCGGTGGCCAGGTCGACGATGCGCATATGGATCACTTCATCGGGATTGCGCAGCACGAACCTCGCCACCTTCTGCTCGGAGCGGCGGAAGTGCGTCATGCGGCGTCTCATTTCATCGAACAGGCCAAGGCTCACGCGGCACTCCTGGATCGGCGGATTCGAGGGGGAATGCCCACAGTATGCCCCAACCGACGCCCCCATGGGCAGCAAGGCGCCGAAAGGATCGTTGACACTCCTATCTTCATCATTCTGTCAAGAGGCGTATAGTAAGAATTGCAGTGTCGCGCAGCGTCCCTGATTCGATGCCGGCACCCTCACTGCAGACAGGAGAGTCGATCATGCGTAATGTCGAACGGTTATCCTCCGTCAAGAGCGAACTCCTCGACATCTTCATGAGCATGGAAGTCGTCGAGCACGAAGAACGCTCCCGTACCGCCGCCCAGCGCAACCTGCGCGCCCGCCGCGGCATCGAGCTCCACGAGGAGTTCAAGCGTCTCAGCCAGGACATTGCCGACCTGCCCGAGGACGACGCCGACGAGATGCACTGATCCGGACTCCCGCGACCGCAGGCACCCAACGCAAAGAGCCCCGCACGGGGCGGGGCTCTCGGGCGCAGGAGACATCTCCCGACATCGCCGTGCCATCAGAGGCTGGTGAAGAACACCACGGCCACGCCGATCGGCGCGATGAAACGGGTGATCAGGCTCCACAGGCTGAAGTCGTAGACGTCCATGCCCAGCTCGCGGCGCACGCTTTCCTTGTCGAGGCACCAGGCGGTGAAGACGATGGCGCCCAGGCCGGTGAGCGGCAGCATGAACTTGCTGGTCACCTTGTCCAGCAGGTCGAAGACGTTCAGGCCGAACAGCACCGGGTCGCTCCACAGGTTGAACGACAGCAGCGCGGCGATGCCCAGCGCCCAGGCCGCCACGCCGGCCACCAGGGCGGAGCCCACGCGCGGCAGCGGGGTGCGCTCCTCGACGAACTCCACCACCGGCTCGAGCAGCGAGATGGCCGAGGTCAGGGCGGCAAAGGTCAGCAGCAGGAAGAACAGCAGGCCGACCACGATGCCACCGCCCATCTGGCCGAACGCCAGCGGCAGGGTGACGAAGATCAGCCCCGGGCCGGAAGCCACATCGAGGTCGTTGGCGAACACCAGCGGGAAGATCGCCAGGCCGGCGCCCAGCGCGATCACGGTATCCATGATCACCACGGTACGCGCGGTCTTGAGCAGGTTGACCTCTTCGCCCAGGTAGGAGCCGTAGGCCATCATGATGCCCATGCCCAGCGATAGGGTGAAGAAGGCATGGCCCAGGGCCGCCAGCACGGTCTCGCCGGACAACTTGCTCCAGTCCGGGTTGAACAGGTAGGCGAGCGCCTCGCCGAAGTGGCCGGTGGTCATGCCGTAGCCGACCAGTACCACCATCAGCACGCCCAGCGCCGGCATCAGGATGCGCGCGGCGCTCTCGATGCCCTGGGTGACGCCGCGGGCCACGATGCCGATGACCAGCAGCATGAATACCGAATGGCCGGCCAGCAGCAGCCCCGGGCTGCCCAGCATGTCATTGAACAGTTCGCCGATGCCGTCGGCGCCCTGACCGCTGAAGGCACCGGTGACGGAGTTCAGGGTGTAGTACAGCGACCAGCCGCCGATCACGCTGTAGAAGGACAGGATCAGGAAGGCACCGAGGATGCCGCTGATACCGACCACCATCCAGGCCCGTGTGCGGCCGGAGGCCTTGGCCAGGTCGGCCATGGCATTGGCGGGATTGTTCTGACCGCGGCGGCCGATCATCCACTCGGTGACCAGGATCGGCAGGCCGATCAGCGCGATGCACAGCAGGTAGACCAGCACGAAGGCCGCGCCACCGCTCTCGCCCACCATGTAGGGGAACTTCCAGATATTGCCCAGACCGACCGCCGAGCCGGTGGCGGCGAGGATGAAGCCCAGCCGGGACGACCAGTGCGCGTGTTGCTGTTGCTTGAGGGACATAATTCACCTTGAAGGGTCGTGTCGCCATCGATCGATCGGATGCGATGACGTTCTGATTGTTGTCGCCACGTCCACGCCGTGCCGGATCTCGGTTCGGCGCATTCAAGGGCATAACGCATGCCAAGCAGGATCACTACCAGGGCTGCGTTTCCACCGGGGATGGAAGGTGGAAACCGCAAGGAAACACCGCGACACCCCACAGGGGTTAGGCGTGAGGGTCGGCGATATTCGATGGCAAGTGACGAGCGAGTCGTAACATATCCGATCGTCTGCCCGGAGGCCACCCATGGCGGCAAAACCACGCAGCGCGCGGCCTGTCGTTCGGAACGTGGCGCTGGTGGCTCAGAACAGCGTGGCCTGACGCTCGCCGGGGAAGTCGCCCAGCGGCGGCAGTTCGGCCCGCGCCGCCACCGAGGCATAGAGCCGGCGCGCCAGCTGAGGCGCGCGGCGATTGTCGGCGGTATGCACAAACAGGAAAGGGGTTTTCCCCTGTTTTATCCACAACGAAAGACGTTCGATCCAGGGCGCGAAATAGTCGATATTGATCGCTTCGTCAACATGGCCAATGAAGCGCACCACGGGCGCCTCCCCTGTGGAAATCACATGTAGCGGGCGCTTCGGCTTCTCGTGCTGGGCCTGCTGCATGCCCGGGTGATGACCGGCGGCGGTGGAGAACAGCGGCCGCACGTCGAGCATCACGCGGTTGGCGCCGTGACTTATCAACAACCTGTTGAGCGCCGCCTCGGCCGTCCCCTTGTGGAAAAACTCACGGTGGCGCACCTCGACCGCACAGGGCAGCCCGCTCGGCCAGCGTTCCAGCAGCGCCTCGAGACGCGGCAGCTCCTCGGCGCCGAAGTCTCGCGGCAGCTGAACCATCATCGGCCCCAGGCGATCGTGCAGCGGTGCGAGGGCCGCGAGGAAGTCGTCGAAGCCCGCCTCGACGTCGACCAGACGCCGCTCGTGGGTCAGCGACTGCGGGAGCTTGAAGCAGAAGCGGAAGCCGGGCGGCGCCTGGCGCGCCCAGGACGCCACCGTCTCGCCGCGGGGCGCGCCGCTGTAGAAGGTGGTGTTGCCCTCCACCGCCGAGAACACCCGGGCATAGTCGGCCAGCAGGTCGTCATTCCCGCCGTGGGGCGGGTAGAGGCCGCCACGCCAGTCCGGGTTGGCCCACATCGGCAGGCCGAGATGCAGACGCGGCGGCTCACCGGCGGCCGGAGAGGCAGCCCCGTTCCTCATTCCACGGTGACGGACTTGGCCAGGTTGCGCGGCTGATCGACGTCGGTGCCCTTGAGCACGGCGACGTGATAGGAAAGCAGCTGCAGCGGCACGGTGTAGAGGATCGGCGCCAGGGCTTCCTCCACATGGGGCAGGCGCAGCACCCGAATGCCTTCGCCGTCCTCCAGCGCCACGCCCTCGTCGGCGAACACGAACAGCTCGCCGCCCCGAGCCCGCACCTCCTGGAGGTTGGACTTGAGCTTGTCGAGCAGGGCGTCGTTGGGCGCCACCGCGATCACCGGCATCTCGGCGTCGACCAGCGCCAGCGGCCCGTGCTTGAGCTCGCCGGCGGGATAGGCCTCGGCGTGGATGTAGGAGATCTCCTTGAGCTTCAGCGCGCCCTCCAGCGCCACCGGGAACTCGGGTCCACGGCCCAGGAACAGGGCATGATGCTTCTCGGCGAAGGCCGCGGACAGCGCCTCGACCGCCGGATCCAGCGCCAGCACTTCACCGACCTGGGCCGGTAGATGGCGCAACGCCTCGACCAGTGACGCCTGCTCGTCGGCGTCCTGGCCGCGGACGCGGCCCAGCGCCAGGGTCAGCAGCATCAGCGCGGTGAGCTGGGTGGTGAAGGCCTTGGTCGAGGCCACGCCGATCTCGGGGCCGGCCTGGGTCATCAGCGTCAGGTCCGACTCGCGCACCAGCGAGCTGCCCGGCACGTTGCAGATCGCCAGGCTGCCCAGGTAGCCGAGCTGCTTGGCGAAGCGCAGCGCGGCCAGGGTATCGGCGGTCTCGCCGGACTGGGACAGCGTCACGAACAGCGTGCCCTCGGGCACCACCACCCGGCGATAGCGGAACTCCGAGGCCACCTCGACCTGCACCGGTACGCCGGCATAGCGCTCCAGCCAGTAGCGCGCCACCATGCCGGCGTGATAGCTGGTGCCGCAGGCCACCAGGTGAATCTGGCGCACCCGACCGAACAGCGCCTCGGCCTCGGGGCCGAAGCTCTCCACCAGCACGCTGCGATCGCCGAGCCGGCCCTCCAGGGCCGCGGCGATCACAGCCGGCTGCTCGTGGATCTCCTTGAGCATGAAGTGGCGATAGCCGCCCTTGCTGGCCGCGCCGTCGCCGTGCTCGAAGGTCTGCACCGGACGCTCCACCGCGGCACCGCCGGCGTCGAAGACCTCGATCCTGCCGCCGTCGGAGAGGCGCACCACGTCGCCCTCCTCCAGGTAGATGAAGCGGTCGGTGACCTGCAGCAGCGCCAGCGGGTCGGAGGCCAGGAAGGCCTCCTCGATGCCGACGCCGACCACCAGCGGGCTGCCCTGGCGGGCACCGATCACCACGCCGGGTTCGTCGGCGTGCACCACGCCCAGCGCATAGGCGCCGTCGAGCCGGGCCAGCACGCGCTGCACGGCGCCGAGCAGGTCACCCTGCTCGGCCTCGCGGGCGATCAGGTGGGCCATGGCCTCGGTATCGGTCTCGGAGGAAAAGGCATAGCCCTCGCCCTCGAGCTCGGCCTTCAGCGCCTCGTGGTTCTCGATGATGCCGTTATGCACCAGCGCCACGCGCTCGCCCGACTGATGGGGGTGGGCGTTCGCCTCGCTGGGCTTGCCGTGGGTAGCCCAGCGGGTGTGCGCGATGCCGCTGTGGCCGGCCAGGGGCGCGGCGGCGAGCGTCTCCTCCAGAGCCGCCACCTTGCCCAGGGCGCGGCGACGATCGAGCCGGCCATCCCCGGCCTGCACGGCCATGCCCGCGGAATCGTAGCCGCGATACTCGAGTCGCTTGAGCCCTTCCAGCAGGATGCCCTGCACGTTGCGCTGGGCGACGGCGCCGACGATGCCACACATGGTTCGCTCCTTAGAGGTCGTCTTTCTTGACCGGCCGCTGCCAGTCTTCCTTGCTGATCAGGCGTCCGCGGCTCACCGCCAGGCTGTCGTCCGCCACGTCGCGGCTCAGGGTCGAGCCGGCGCCCACGGTGGCGCCACGGCCGACGCGCATCGGCGCCACCAGGGCGGTGTTGGAGCCGATGAAGGCCCCGTCGTCGATCTCGGTACGGTGCTTGTTGGCGCCGTCGTAGTTGCAGGTGATGGTGCCCGCGCCGACGTTGACGTCGCGCCCCAGCCGGGCGTCGCCCACATAGCTCAGGTGATTGATCTTGCTGCCTTCGCCCACCTCGGCGTTCTTGGTCTCGACGAAGTTGCCGACCTTGGCGCCCACCGCCAGGCGCGAGCCGGGACGCAGCCGGGCGAAGGGCCCGATGCGGTTGTGACCGGCCACCACGGCGCCCTCGAGCACGCTGTGGGCTTCGATCTCGCTCTCGGCCCCCACGTGGCTGTCGCGGATCACGCAGTAGGGACCGATGCGCACGCCCTCGCCCAGCTCGACATCGCCCTCGAACACGCAGCCCACGTCGATCTCGACATCGTGACCGCAGGTCAGGGTGCCGCGCACGTCGAGGCGCGCGGGATCGGCCAGGGCCACGCCGGCGGTCATCAGCGACTCGGCGATGTCGCGCTGGTGGGCGCGCTCGAGCTGAGCCATCTGCAGACGGTTGTTGACGCCCTCGACCTCCAGCGCCCGGGCCGGCTGGGCGGTGGCGATCTTCACGCCCTCGGCGGCGGCCATGGCGATGACGTCGGTCAGATAGTATTCGCTCTGGGCGTTGTCGGCGGACAGCTGCGGCAGCCAGCGGCGCAGCTGGGCGGCGGTCATGGCCATGATACCGGTGTTGCACTCGCGCACCGTGCGCTCGGCCTCAGAGGCATCCTTGTGCTCGACGATGGCCACCGCCTCGCCGGCCTCGTCGCGCAGGATGCGACCGTAGCCGGTGGGATCGTCGAGGGTCACGGTGAGCAGGCCCATGTGCTGCTCGTCGACCCGCGCCAGCAGGTCGCGCAGGGTCTCGCGGCGAGTCAGCGGCACGTCGCCATAGAGCACCAGCACCTTGCCGTCACCGAGGTGATCGAGCGTTTGGGCCACGGCGTGGCCGGTGCCCTTCTGCTCGGTCTGACGGGCAAAGCGCACCGGGCAGTCGGACAGCGCCTCGCGTACGCGGTCGGCGCCATGGCCCACCACCACGTGGGTGCGATCGGCCTCGAGGCCGGCGGCGGTGTCGATCACATGACGCACCAGGGGGCGGCCGGCCAGGCGATGCAGCACCTTGGGCAGGGTCGAACGCATCCGGGTACCCTGCCCGGCCGCCAGTATCACCACGTCGAGGCTCATCGGGACTCCTTGTCGATCAATCGTTGAATCGGGCCATTCTAGTGCCTAGGGGGCCTCGCCTGCCATGCCGGCGGTGGTCTCGCCGACCACCCTGACGCCCATCTCCGCGAGCCTGTCGCGACCGAAGCGCTCGGCGAAGGCCGGGCTCGCCACGCTCAGCCAGTCGTCATCGGCGGCGTTGCGCACCAGCATCAGCACCGCCAGGTCATGGTCGACGGCCACCGCCATGCCTTCCTGCTCGCCGAGCACCGACATGGCGGTGGCCCAGGCGTCGGCGCGGGCATTCGAGTCATCCACCACGGTCACCGAGGCCATGCGATGGCGGATCGGCCGACCGGTACGCGGGTCGATGGTGTGCGAATAGCGCCGGCCGTCTTCCTCGAAGTAGTTGCGATAGTCGCCGGAGGTGGCCACCGAGGTATCCTCCAGCGGCAGTACATACTTGGCCTGGGGCCGGCCGTCGCGGGGCAGCTCCACGCCGATGCGCCAGGGCTCGGCCTCGGCGTCGCGATGGCCGGCCACCTCGAGTTCGCCACCGATGTTGACCAGGTAGTTGTCGAGGCCCTGGTCGGCCAGGTAGGCCGCCACCCGATCCGTGGCATAGCCCTTGGCCACGCCGGAGAGGTCGACGAACACGTCCTTCAGGCGCCGCGCACGGCGCTGCTCCGCATCGATCTCCAGGGTCTCCATGCCGATCTCGGCGAGGCGCTGCTCGATCAGGGCATCGTCCGGCACCTCGCGCGGCCGCGCCTCGGGGCCGAAGCTCCACAGGTTGACCAGGCCGCCCACGGTGACGTCGAAGGCGCCGTTGCTGGCCTCCCCCACCCGATGGGCGATCGACAGCACCTCGATCAGCGGCGCGGAGAGCGTCTGCCATTCGCCCAGCGGCGCGTGGTCGAAGGCCACCAGTTCGGCGTCGTCACGGTAGGTGGACATCGAGGCATCGACGGCCTCGAGCTCGTCGAGGATGCCTGACTCCAGCGCATCGCGGCGTTCGGCGGTGATCGGATCCGCCAGCGTCACCTGATAGAAGGTGCCGAATATATCGCCCTCGAGCGTGACCGGCGTCTCGAGCGTGCGCTCGGAACAGCCGGCCAGCAGGGCGGCCAGCACAAGCGTCAGGAAGGCGAAGAGAAAACGTGGGAGTGGCATGAGTCCTCCAACAGGTAAATAAGTGCTTCTTCAACCGAACAGCCAGATCAGGGCCACACCCAATATCAGCCGATAGACCACGAAGGGCTGCATGCCGATGCGGCGGATGAAGACCAGGAAGAAATGAATGCACAGGTAGGCGCTGATGCCGGACAGCACCGTGCCCGCCGCCAGGTCGCCCCAGGCCACCGGGACCTCGTCCTGGGCCAGGCCCAGGGCCTCCAGGCCGCCGGCCAGCACGATCACCGGGATCGACAGCAGGAAGGAGAAGCGAGCCGCCGCCTCGCGGGACAGGCCGAGCATCAGCGCCGCGGTCATGGTGATGCCCGAGCGCGAGGTGCCGGGAATCAGCGCCAGGGCCTGAGCCAGACCGATCCACAGGGCATCGCGGACGCTCATCCGGTACTCGCTGCGCGTGCCGCGATGGCGCCAGTCGGCGATCCCCAGTACCACGCCGAACACGATCAACCCGCCGGCCAGCACCAACGGCGAGCGCATCACCTCCGAGATGACATCCTCGAACGCCAGGCCCACCACCGCCACCGGGATGGTCGCCAGGATCACCCACCAGGCCAGGCGGGCGTCGTCGTCGGTGCCGCGGCCAGCGACGCTGCGCCCCCAGCTGGCCGTCATGGTCACCAGCTCGTGGCGGAAGTAGAGCACCACCGCCGCCAGGCTGCCCAGGTGCAGGGCCACGTCGAAGGCCAGGCCCTGGTCGGGCCAGTCGGAGAAGACCGGTACCAGGATCAGGTGCGCGGAGCTGGAGACGGGCAGGAACTCGCTCAATCCTTGAACGAGGGAGAGCACGACGATCTGTAGCCATTCCATGGGCGGGGTCTCTATCAGCAAAAACGGTAAGTAGCTTGGTAAATCAAGGCCTAAGGACCCTGGCGACGCGTCGACGTTCCCCGGCTTGGGCGTTTTTTATCCGACCGGCAATACCATGGTGGCGATGCCAAAGTAGATCAGCACCCCGGAGGCGTCGATCAGGGTCGTCACCAGCGGCGCCGAGGCGGTCGCCGGGTCCCAGCCCAAGCGATCGAGCACGAACGGCAGGCACATGCCGAGCAGGCTGCCGAACAACACGATGGCGATCATGCTGACCGCCACCACCATGGCCACCGCCTCGCCGCCGCGAAACACGCCGATAGGCGCCACGGCGAGCGCCATGGTCAGCCCCAGCGAACCGGCCACCAGCAGCTCGCGACCGAACAGCTTGCCCCAGTCGCGCACCCCGACGTCGCCGGTCGCCAGGCCGCGCACCGTCAGGGTCGCGGCCTGGGCGCCGGCGTTACCGCCGCTGCCGATCAGCAGCGGCAGGAAGAACACCAGCGCCACCTGGGCCGAGATGGTCGCCTCGTAGTGGGCGATACCCGCGCCGGACAGCAGGTTGCCGAATACCAGCAGCACCAGCCAGGTCACCCGCTTGCGATACAGGCTCCACAGCGGTACCCGGCTGACGCCATCCTCCAGGGCGCCGATCGACATCCCCTTGTGGAAGTCCTCGGTGGCCTCGGATTCCACCACGTCCAGGGCGTCGTCGTGGGTGACGATGCCGACCAGGCGACGCATCTCGTCGACCACCGGCAGGGCCAGCAGATCGTAGCGAGCCACGATCCGCGCCACTTCTTCCTGGGGCGTGTCCACCGAGGTGTGGATGACGTCGTGGATCATCATGTCGTCGACCCGGGCGCCGGGGCGCGCCACCATCAGCTGACGCAGCGACATGGTACCGGCCAGGCGCCCCTCGGGGTCGATCACGTAGAGCTGGTAGACCGTCTCGGCGTCCGGGGCGGTCTGGCGCACGCGCATCATCGCCCGGGAAACGGTCATGCCGGCGGGAATGGCCACGTAGTCGGAGGTCATCAGGGCGCCGGCGGTGCCTTCCTCATAGCTCGCCAGGCGCTTGAGTTCCTCGCGCTCCTGGTGGGCCATACGCCGCAGCAGCGCCTCGCGGCGATCGTCGTCGAGCGCCTTGAACAGGTCGGCGCGCTCGTCGCCGCCCATCTCCTCGAGCACCGCCTGGAGGCGGTCGTCGCCCATGCCCGCGGCGATCGCCAGCTGCTCCTCGCCGTGCAGATGGCCCATGACGCTGGCACGCCGTTCCAACGGCAGGCAGTCCAGCAGCGCGCGCGCGCGCAGTTCATGCTCGCTCTCGAGCAGGTCCTGGAGAATTTCGGCGATGTCCGCGGAGCGAAGCTCCGGCAGCAGGGTGCCCAGGCGCTCACGGTCGTCGACCTCCAGGGCGGCGAGCAGGCCTTCCTTGTGGCGATTCAGGGCATCGCTGAGTGGCATGGTCTGATCCTCCCTGTGCCAGCGCGAACGAGAAGGGGCGTCATCATCGCACAGGGCGTGGAAGGCGTCAGCTTCGGCGGCGCCCCTGGAGGCGCCGCCGGGAAGGGATGAGGTCGGGACACGGATCGCTGTATCCTTGACCGACGCAGGCACCGATCGGCCTGGCATCGATGCAGGGAGGACGACAGGAATGGAACGCAGGATTCTCGACACGCTGGCCGAACTCGGCTTCACCAGCCGCGCCCGCCTGAGTGAACTGGCGCGCCGCGAAGGCATCGAGCTGCCGCCATTCCTGTTGCGGGTGCTGTCCATCGTGGGCCGGTTCCCGGCGCACAACCAGCAGCAGCTGCTGCAGCGACGCGGACATGACAAGGGCCAGGTGGCACGCGCCTTCAAGCAGCTCGAGCAGCAGGCATTGATCCGCCGCAGCGGCAGCTCCACCCCGCGGCGCATCACCCAGGCGGCGCTGACCGAGGAAGGCCAGCGCCTCTTCTCGCGGCTGGAGGCGGCCCGTGGCGAACTGGCGAGCCAGGCGCTGTCGGGCTTCGCGCCCGAGGAAGTCACGCAGCTCAACGCCCTGCTGCAGCGCATGCTGGAGAACGTGGACCGCACCGCCGACTGAGCGCGCCCGCCCCTGCACACGCGGGACTCTCGGATCCTGCCACCGGCACAAATTGACATAGTCAACTTGTGCCGGTAGCGTGTGCGCTCCTTCGCGGCCCCCTCACCGCGCCACTATCCCCACCGCCAGAGCGTTCGATGTCCCTGCGACTTGTCCTCGGGCTGGTAGGCATGCTGCTGGCCTGTATCGGCGCGGATATCAACCAGGAAGCGACCTCGCTGGCCCTGGCGGATGTCCGCGGCGCCTTCGGATACAGTGTCGATCAAGGCAGCTGGTTTACCACCCTCTACAGTATCGGTGCCGCCATGGGCATGCTGGTCGCGCCGTGGCTGGCCATGACCTTCTCGGTACGCCGCTTCGCCGCCGTGGCCGCCGTCTCGCTGGGCCTGCTCGGGCTGGCCTGCGCCGCCACCGAGTCGCGCTCGCTGCTGCTGATGCTGCGCTGGTGTCAGGGGCTCACCACGGGCTTTCTCATCCCGCTGCTGATGATGGTCGCCCTGCGCTTCCTGACCCCGGCGCTCAAGCTGTTCGGCCTCGCCGCCTACGGCCTGACGGCCACCTTCGCGCCCAACATCGCCATGCCCGTGGTCGCCTGGGCCCACCACGGTCCGGGCATCGGCTTCGTGTTCTGGGCGGTCCTGCCGCTGTGCCTGGTGGCGTCGGGGCTGATCCTCCATGGCCTGCCGCAGGATCCGCTGCGCCTGGCGCGCTGGCGGCAGTTCGACTGGCTCGGCTGGGGGCTGGGCTGGGCACTGTGTGCCAGCGTCGTGACCCTGTTCGCCCAGGGCGAGCGCCTGGACTGGCTTCACTCGCCGCGGATCCGCGGGCTGGCCCTGGCCAGCCTGGTGCTGCTGCCCCTGTTCCTGTGGCGCTGTGCGTTCGGGCCTGCGCCGCTGATCCGTCCGCAACTGCTCAGACGCGTCAATTTCGGCTTCGGCGTCTGCATGCTGGTCGGGGTGATCGCCCTGAGCGCCTCCAGCGCCTCCCTGCCCGCCGAGTTTCTCGCCGAGGTCCAGGGCTATCGCCCGCTGCAGAGCCTGCCGGTGACGCTGGCCGTCGCGCTGCCGCCGCTGATGATCCTGCCGCTCGCGGCCTTGGTGTTGAATGTCGAGCGCATCGACTCGCGCTGGATCATGGCATCGGGGCTGCTGCTGATGGCAGCGGCCAGCTGGTCGAACAGCCACGTCACCCTGGCGTGGATGCGGGAGCAGTTCTACGTCGCCCAGGTGGTCTTCGCGATCGGACAGTCCATGGTCGTGGTCGGCCTGCTGATGACCGCCACGGCGGTCGTCGATCCCATGGAAGGCCCCTTCGCCTCGGCGACGATCAACACCTCCCGGGCGCTGGCCGGTCCGGTGGCCGGCGGCCTCATCGGGCACTACCTCGCGGTCGCCATCGATCGCCACGCCCATGCCCTGATGGAACGGCTGGGCACGATGCGCTTCTCGCTGATGCAGTCGGCGCCGCTGAGCGGCCACGGCCGCGAGGCGTTGAACTGGCCCATGGGAGGCCCAGGCGGCGAGGCCTTGCTGCAGCTTCATGAACGAATCGATGCGCAGGCGACGGTCCTGGCCTATGCCGATGCCTGGCGCCTGATGGCGCTGCTGGCCCTGCTGCTGGTGCCGCTCTGCCTGCTGCCCAAACGCACCCACGCACCGCGGTTCAACCGCCCCCGACCGATATGACCGATACCCAGACGCCCCAAGCCCCTTCCCGCTCCCTCGCCCCACGCCTCATCGGCGCCGCCGCGCTGCTGTGCGTGACCCTGGGGGGCGCCTTCCTGACCGCCCCCTGGTGGATGAGCGACGGCCGAGCCTGGACCAACAATGCCAAGCTGGATGCCGACTACACGGTCATCTCGCCGCGCGTCGCCGGCGATATAGTCGCCGTGCACGTCGAGGATCACGAGACGGTGTCGCGAGGCGACGCCCTGATCGACATCGACCCGCGCGACTATCGTGCCGCCGTCGATGCCGCCGAGGCCCGGGTGGCGTCGGCGCAGGCCAGGCTGGCGGAGATCGAGGCCGAACTGGCCAGGCAGCCGTCTCGAATTCGCCACGCCCAGGCCGTGGTGGACGAGGACATCGCCAACGTCGACTACGCCCGCCTCGACGCCGAGCGCTACCGCCGCCTGCGTCATGACGGCAATGCCTCGCAGCAGAACGCCCAGCAGGCCGCCGCCAACGCCTCGGCACTGGACGCCCGCCGCCAGGCGGACCAGGCCAGCCTGGACGACGTGCGTCATCAGACTCAGGTCCTGGAAGCGCGGCGGGCGAGTGCGCAGGCGACGCTGGCCCAGGCCCGGGCCGAGCGTGAGCAGGCCCGTCTCTCGCTGTCTCATACCCGGGTGGCGGCGCCTAGAGACGGCATCGTGGCCGAACAGGCCGGTCGCGTCGGCGCCTGGACCGAGGCCGGCGGGGCGCTGATGGCGATCGTGCCGACCGATGCGATCTACGTCACCGCCAACTATCGGGAGGTCGAGATCACCGAGGTTCGCGTCGGCCAGCCGGTGACGATCTCGGTGGATGCCTATCCCGGGATGACGCTCGAGGGCCACGTCGACAGCCTCGCCCCGGCCACCGGCACCACCTTCTCGCCGATCTCCCACGACGATGCCTCGGGGAACTTCACCAAGATCGTCCAGCGCCTGCCGGTGCGCATCGCCATCGAACCGGATCAGCCCGGGCTCGACCGGCTCAAGGTCGGCCTCTCGGTCGAGACGACCATCCATACCGACGCCGACGGCTGAGCCTCGAAGAGCCTTCCCGCGGCCATCGCCCCGCCTGCCGACCAAAAAAAGCGCCCCCCGACTCAGTCGGGGGGCGCTTTCATCGCACGGGGCGTGGCGCGACCTTAGCCGCTGCGACCCACCTTGCGACGCAGCTGCTGGATGGTCCGCAGCTGGGCCGCAGCCTCGGCCAGTTCGGCCGTGGCGCGGGTGTAGTCCATCTCGGCGGACTTGTCCTGCATCGCCTTGAGGGCCTGCTGGCGGGCCTCCTCGGCGGCGGCCTCGTCCAGGTCGTCGGCGCGCACGGCGGTATCGGCGAGCACGGTGACGACCTCGGGCTGGACCTCGAGGAAGCCGCCCGAGACGTAGAAGTGATCCTCTTCACCTCCGCCACGGACGATGCGCACCGGGCCGGGGGCCAGTTCGGTGAGCAGCGGCGTGTGCCCCGCCAACACCCCGAGATCCCCCGCGCGACCGGCTGCCACGACATGCTCGGCTTCGCCGGAGAAGATCGACGCCTCGGCGCTGACGATCTCGCACTTGAAGGTTTTCGTCATGATGACGTCTCCCAGGTGGAGGGATTACTTCATCTGGTTGGCTTTCTCGACGGCCTCGTCGATGGTGCCGACCATGTAGAAGGCCTGCTCCGGCAGCTCGTCGTACTCGCCGTCGAGGATGCCCTGGAAGCCACGGATGGTTTCCTTCAGCGACACGTACTTGCCGGGGGCGCCGGTGAAGACCTCGGCGACGAAGAACGGCTGCGACAGGAAGCGCTGGATCTTACGCGCCCGGGACACGGCCAGCTTGTCCTCGTCGGACAGCTCGTCCATGCCCAGGATGGCGATGATGTCCTTGAGCTCCTTGTAGCGCTGCAGCACGCCCTGCACGCCGCGAGCGGTCTTGTAGTGCTCCTCGCCGACGACCAGCGGATCCAGCTGACGAGAGGTGGAATCCAGCGGGTCGATGGCCGGGTAGATACCCAGCTCGGCGATGGAACGCGCCAGTACCACGGTCGCGTCGAGGTGCGAGAAGGTGGTGGCCGGGGACGGGTCGGTCAGGTCGTCCGCGGGCACGTACACCGCCTGCACGGAGGTGATGGAGCCGGTCTTGGTGGAGGTGATGCGCTCCTGCAGGACGCCCATCTCCTCGGCCAGGGTCGGCTGGTAACCCACCGCGGAGGGCATGCGGCCCAGCAGTGCGGACACCTCGGTACCGGCCAGGGTGTAGCGATAGATGTTGTCGACGAACAGCAGCACGTCGCGGCCTTCATCGCGGAACTTCTCGGCAATGGTCAGGCCGGTCAGGGCCACGCGCAGACGGTTCCCGGGCGGCTCGTTCATCTGGCCGTAGACCAGCGACACCTTGTCGAGAACGTTGGACTCCTGCATCTCGTGATAGAAGTCGTTGCCCTCACGGGTACGCTCACCGACACCGGCGAACACGGAGTAACCGCTGTGCTCGGTGGCGATGTTGCGGATCAGCTCCATCATGTTGACGGTCTTGCCGACACCGGCGCCGCCGAACAGGCCGACCTTGCCGCCCTTGGCGAACGGGCACACCAGGTCGATGACCTTGATGCCGGTCTCCAGCAGCTCGCTGGTGGCCGCCTGGTCGGCATAACCCGGTGCCTTGCGGTGGATCGGCATGCGCTCTTCTTCGCCGATCTCGCCCGCCTCGTCGATGGGCTCGCCGAGCACGTTCATGATCCGACCCAGGGTCTCCTTGCCGACCGGCACGGAGATGGCGGCCTGGGTGTTGGTGACGTCCATGCCACGCTTGAGGCCCTCGGTGGAGCCCATGGCGATGGTGCGCACCACGCCGTCGCCCAGCTGCTGCTGGACTTCGAGAACGGTCTCGGCATCCGAGACCTTCAGCGCGTCGTAGACCTTGGGAACATCGTCCCGCGGAAACTCTACGTCAATCACCGCGCCGATGATTTGTACGATACGTCCGCTCATCTTGGTTCCTCTCAAATACCTGCAAATGAAACCCGGTTGCCGGAAGGGATTCGCCCTTCCTCGGCGTTATACGGCGGCGGCGCCACCGACGATCTCGGAGATTTCCTGGGTAATGGCCGCCTGACGGGCCTTGTTGTACACCAGCTCCAGGTCGTCGATCAGATTGCCGGCATTATCGGTGGCGCTCTTCATGGCGATCATCCGCGCGGCCTGTTCGCAGGCCACGTTCTCGACCACCGCCTGATAGACCTGCGCCTCGACGAAACGCACGAGCAAGCTGTCCAGCAGCTCCTTGGCATCCGGCTCATACAGGTAGTCCCAGTTTCCGGGACGCTTGTTTTCTTCGTTCTGCTCTTCGGCACCCATCTCGGGCGACAGGGGCAGCAGTTGGCGAACCACCGGCTTCTGCGTCATGGTGTTGACGAATTCGTTGAACACCACGTACAGACGATCCAGCTTGCCCTCGTCGTAAGCGTCCAGCATCACCTTCACGCTGCCGATCAGCTCGTCGGCTTCCGGCGCTTCGCCCAGGCCGCTCTTGGCCGCGACCAGGCTGCCGCCATACTTGCGGAAGAAGTGGGTGGCCTTGCTGCCCAATGCGCAGAAATCCAGCTCGGCGCCACTGTCGCGCCAGGCCTTGGCCTCCTTGACGACGGCCTTGAACATGTTGACGTTCAGGCCACCGCACAGGCCGCGGTCACTCGACACCACGATGTAGCCGACCCGCTTGACCTCGCGATCCAGCATCCACGGATGCTTGTACTCGGGGTTGGCGTCGGCGACGTGGCCGACCACCTTGCGGATCTGCTGGGCGTAGGGCTGGCTGGCCTTCATCCGGTCCTGCGCCTTGCGCATCTTCGACGCAGCGACCATCTCCATGGCACTGGTGATCTTCTGCGTGTTCTTGATGCTGCCGATCTTGGTGCGTATCTCTTTTGCAGCTGCCATAGCGATCTACTCCGTTCGTGGCCCTCAGAAAGCTCCAGGGCCCGCTCCCCGGGAGGAGCGGGCCGGCGGGGTCACCAGCTCTGAGTGGCCTTGAACTTGTCGAGACCGGCCTTGAGGCCGCTCTTGATGTCGTCGCTGTAGTCGCCGGACTCATTGATCTTGTCGAGCAGCTCGGCGTGCTCGGCCTTCATGTAGTCCTGCAGGGCACGCTCGAAGTCCAGCACCTTGCTGACCTCGACGTCTTCCAGGTAGCCCTCGTTGGCGGCGTACAGGGAGACGGCCATCTCGGCCACGGACATCGGCGCGTACTGGTTCTGCTTCATCAGCTCGGTGACGCGCTGACCGTGCTCCAGCTGCTTGCGGGTGGCCTCGTCCAGGTCGGAGGCGAACTGGGCGAAGGCCGCCAGCTCACGGTACTGGGCCAGGGCCAGACGCACGCTGCCGCCGAGCTTCTTGACGATCTTGGTCTGGGCGGAGCCACCGACACGAGACACCGAGAGACCGGCGTTGATGGCCGGACGGATGCCCGAGTTGAACAGATCGGTCTCGAGGAAGATCTGACCGTCGGTGATGGAGATCACGTTGGTCGGAACGAACGCGGAGACGTCGCCACCCTGGGTCTCGATGATCGGCAGCGCGGTCAGCGAGCCGGTCTTGCCCTTGACTTCGCCGTCGGTGAACTTCTCGACGTAGTCGGCGTTGACGCGCGCGGCGCGCTCGAGCAGACGGGAGTGGAGATAGAAGACGTCACCCGGGAAGGCTTCACGGCCCGGCGGACGACGCAGCAGCAGGGAGACCTGACGATAGGCCACGGCCTGCTTGGACAGATCGTCATAGACGATCATGGCGTCTTCACCGCGGTCGCGGAAGTACTCGCCCATGGTGCAGCCGGAGTAGGCGGCCAGGAACTGCATCGGGGCCGGATCGGCGGCGCCGGCGGCGACCACGATGGTGTGCTCCATGGCGCCGTGCTCTTCGAGCTTGCGCACCACGTTGGCGATGGTCGACTGCTTCTGACCGATGGCCACGTAGACACAGGTGACGCCGGTGCCTTTCTGGTTGATGATCGCGTCGATGGCGATCGCGGTCTTGCCGATCTGGCGGTCGCCGATGATCAGCTCACGCTGGCCGCGGCCGATCGGCACCATGGCGTCGATGGACTTGAAGCCGGTCTGGATCGGCTGGTCGACGGACTGACGGGTGATGACGCCCGGGGCGACCTTTTCCACCGCGTCGGTCTTGTCGGTGCCGAGGTCGCCCTTGCCGTCGATCGGGTTACCCAGGGCATCGACCACGCGACCGCGCAGCTCGGGGCCCACCGGCACCTCGAGGATGCGGCCGGTGCACTGGGCGGTCATGCCCTCTTCGAGCTGCAGGTAGTCGCCCAGCACCACGGCGCCGACGCTGTCGCGCTCGAGGTTCAGCGTCATGCCGTAGATGCCGCCGGGGAACTCGATCATCTCGCCGAACATCGCGTCGGTGAGGCCGTGGATCTGCACGATACCGTCAGACACGCTGACGATGGTGCCCTGGTTGCGGGCTTCGGTCGCGACATCCAGCTTCTCGATACGCTGCTTGATGATGTCGCTGATCTCGGAAGGATTCAGTTGCTGCATGCCATGTCCCTCAGACTCAGGCGGAAAGGGCCTCGTGGAGGCGGTTCAGTCGACCGCGCACCGACCCGTCGATGACGGTGTCGCCGGCGCGCAGGATGACGCCTCCCAGGAGGGTGGAATCCACCTGAGTGGTAATGGAGATTTCGCGGTTCAGACGCTTGGCCAGCGCGCTCGCGAGCTTGTCCTGCTGCGCTTCGTCCAGCGGGAAGGCAGAGACGATGTCGACGTCCATGCGCTTCTCCTCCTGGGCCTTGAGCAGCTCGAATTGCTCGGCGATGACCGGCAGGGCCGTCAGGCGACCCTGCTGGCCGACCAGACGCAGGAAGTTGCGCACGTCGTCGTCGACGGCATCGCCGCAGATCTCGACGATCGCATCCACCTTCTGTGCGCTGGAGAGTCGCGGGTTGCCCAGCACTCGACGGCGCATGTCGTCGTCTTCGACGACATGCGCCACGGTGGTGAGCATGCCGGACCAGTCCTCGAGCGCCTTACGTCCGACGGCGTGTTCGAAGGCCGCCTTGGCGTAGGGGCGAGCGACGGTAGACAGTTCCGCCATGGGTCACCTCCTCCTCAAAGCTCTTCGGCAAGTTGGTCAACGAGCTTGCCGTGCTGCTTCTCGTCGATGGAGGCTTCCAGGACCCGCTCGGCGCCGACGATGGCGAGCCGCGAGACCTGGCCACGCAGCTCTTCCTTCGCGCGGTTCACTTCCTGGTCGATCTCGGACTTGGCCTGGGCGATCATGCGCTCGCCTTCCAGGCGGGCCTGATCACGCGCCTCGTCGATCATCTGGGTGGACCGCTTGTGGGCCTGCTCCAGGATTTCGGCCGCTTGCTCCTTGCTTTCACGCAGGGTCTCGCTGGCCTGCTGTTCGGCCAGTTCGAGGTCGCGAGAAGCACGGCTGGCAGCATCCAGGCCATCGGCGATCTTCTTCTGGCGCTCATGGAGCGCATTGCTGATCGGCGGCCACACGTACTTGGTGCAAAACCAGACGAAGATCGCGAAGGCGATCATCTGTCCGATAAGCGTCATGTTGATATTCACAGGGGCGTACCTCTGACAGATTCGTGGCGACCGGAAACAAGCAAACCGAGCGCAGCGCGCTCGGTATGCCAATCGTTAGCCGGCGACGACGAAGATCAGGTACATCGCGATACCAACGCCGATCATCGGCACGGCGTCCAGCAGGCCGGCCATCAGGAAGGTCTTGGTCTGCAGCTGGTTGCCCAGCTCCGGCTGGCGAGCGGTGGTCTCGAGCAGCTTGCCGCCCAGCAGAGCGAAGCCGATGCCAGTACCCAGAGCGCCCAGGCCGATCATGAGGGAAGCGGCGATGTAGACGAGTTCCATGATGATACTCCTTACGAGTTGAGGTTAAGTTTCAAGGGTTTATCGGGTATTACGCGATTCAGTGATGCTCGTGAGCAGCGTTCAGGTAAACCACCGTCAGCACGGTGAAGATGAACGCCTGCAAGGTGATGACCAGGATGTGGAAGATGGCCCAGGGAACGTTGAGGGTCCAGGACACCCAGAACGGCAGCAGGGCGATCAGGATGAAGATCACCTCGCCGGCAAACATGTTACCGAAGAGACGCAGGCCAAGGCTGAGCGGCTTGACGAGCAGGCCGATGATTTCCATCACCAGGTTGAAGGGGATCAGCAGCCAGTGGTTGAAGGGCGTCAGCGACAGCTCCTTGGCGAAACCACCGAGGCCCTTGACCTTGATGCTGTAATAGATGATCAGGCAGAACACGCCCAGCGCCATGCCCAGGGTGGCATTGGGGTCGGTGGTCGGCACGAGCTTCATGTACTCGACCCCGAAGCGGGCGAACAGGGCGGGCGCGAAATCAACCGGCACCAGCTTGAGCAGGTTCATCAGGAAGATCCACACGAACAGCGTCAGCGCGATCGGGGCGATCAGCGGGTTCTTGCCCTTGAAGGCGCCGCGTACGGTGGATTCGATGAACTCGAAGACCATCTCGATGGCGTTCTGCAGCTTGCCGGGCACGCCGGTGGTCGCGGCCTTGCCAACCTTGCGGAACAGCCAGATGAACAGCGCGCCCATGGCCAGCGACCAGCCCATGGTATCCAGGTGAATGGCCCAGAACCCCATGTCCTGAGCCTCGGCAGCGGAGTGCGCAATGGACCAGCCGTTCTCGGGGTGGTAGCCATATGTCAGGTTTTGCAGATGGTGCTGGATATACTCCACAGGAGTCGGGTTATTGCCTGCCATGAGCTGCCTCGATTTCAGTGGGGTAATGGTCGCGTGCCCAGCCAGGCGGCCAGCCAGTGAACGAACAGCATCACCACATAAACGCCAAAGAATAAAGCATGATTTGAGGGGGGCACTGCGATGAACACCACCGCGAACAGAGCCACCGTCAAACCAAACTTACCCGCCTCCGCACGATAGAGGCCGCTCACCATCCGGCGCGCTTGGCGGCCGCCCCGGTGACGAAACATTCGCCAGGCGAAGTAGCCGTTGGCGATCAGCGCCACGCCGCCACCCAGCAGGATCGAGACCGCGTCTCCCGGGCTTCCCAGAAGCCATCCCAGGCCGGACAGCGCACCGAGCATAGCAACCTGCGCGGCCATCAACCATCCGAGAATCGGGCGCCTGTACCTGGCTGCCATGGGATCTCCGTGCACGTTGCCGACATTGGGGCCGACGTCGGCGTCCCGTTTCCTCGCGCCCCGCCGTTGGCGGTAGCCAATGGCGAGCCCGGCGCGATTATAGGGAACCCCCTCGATGCCTTCAACCGATCGCGGGCCGATATCGCGCGAAATCGCCCCAGCTTACGACTAAAAGTCGATAAGTTTCGAAAAACTGTTTAGCACCCTAATAGGGTCTACTTGATGTGGCCGAGGATGCCGTCCAGCTCGTCCAGGCTCGAGTAGCGAATGGTCACCTTCCCCTTCCCGCCGCGGCCGTGCTGGATCTTCACCGGTGCGCCGAGCAGGTCGCCGAGGCGCGACTCCAGGCGCGCCACGTCGGGGCTCGCGGCCGGGGCCTCGGCCTTGGCCGGCTGCCCTTCGGCGAGCCGTTTCACCAGCGCCTCGGTGGCGCGCACCGTGAGGTCCTTGTTGACCACCTCATGAGCGGCCTGGCGCTGCTTGGGGCCCGACAGCGCCAGCAGCGCCCGGGCGTGCCCCATGTCCAGGTCGCCGCGTTCGAGCAGCGTCTGCACTTCGGGATCCAGCGCCAGCAGGCGCAGCAGGTTGGCCACCTGGGCTCGTGAACGGCCCACCGCATCGGCGGCCTGCTGCTGGGTCAGCTCGAACTCGTCGAGCAGCCGCTTGAGCGCCAGCGCCTCCTCGATGGGATTGAGGTTCTCGCGCTGGATGTTCTCGATCAGGGCCAGAGCCAGGGCGACCTCGTCGGTGACCTCGCGGATCACCGCGGGGATGACGTCGAGCTCGGCGAGCTGGGCGGCCCGCCAGCGCCGTTCGCCGGCGATGATCTCGTAACGCTGCTCGCCGATCGGCCGCACCACGATCGGCTGCATCACGCCCTGGGCGCGGATCGAGTCGGCCAGCTCCTCGAGGGCCTCGGGCTGGATGTCGCGGCGCGGCTGGTACTTGCCGCGGGACAGCTGTCCCAGCGGGAGGCGTTCGAGTCGCTCGTCGGCGGCGGGAGCCAGCGGCTCGGCGCCGTTGAGCTCGCCCTCCTCCGTCGCCTCCTCTGCCCCGGGCAGGTCCAGGCTTTCGCGGCGGCGGGCGCCGGCGCCGATCAGGGCATCCAGCCCGCGTCCCAGAGCGCGTTGTTTGCGCGTCATCGAGTTCCCCTCATCGGTAAGCACCAAACGGTGTCGGCTACAGCGACAGGCGGCGAATCAGTTCCTTGGCCAGCACCCGGTGTGCCTGGCTGCCCCGCGAGAAGCGGGCGTACTTGGTGACCGGCAGGCCGTGGCTGGGCGCCTCCGCGACCCGCACGTTGCGCGGGATGGTGGTCTTGAGCAGGGCGTCGCCGAAGTAGTCGCGCAGCTGCTTGCTGACGTCGCGGGTCAGGCTGTTGCGGCCGTCGAACATGGTCCGCAGGATGCCATGGATCTCGAGCCCCGGGTTCACGCTGCCCTTGATCTGCTCAACGGTATCGAGCAGCGCCGAGAGCCCCTCGAGGGCGTAGAACTCGCACTGCAGCGGGATCAGCACGCCATCGGCGGCGGTCAGGCCGTTGACGGTCAGCATGTTGAGCGAGGGCGGGCAGTCGATCAGCACCACGTCGTATTCGCCGGCGACCTCGCCCAGCGCCTTGACCAGGCCCTGCTCGCGCCCTTCCTCGCGGTCGAGCAGCTCGACCTCGGCGGCGGTCAGGTCGCCGTTGCCGGGCAGCAGCGCGTAGCCGGCCTCGGGGCAGTCCAGGATCACCTCGGTGGCCCGCTTCTCGCCCAGCAGCACGTCGAGCACGCTGCCGTCGAGGGCGTGCTTGTCGACGCCGCTGCCCATGGTGGCGTGGCCCTGGGGATCCAGGTCGACCAGCAGCACGCGCCGCTCCAGGGAGGCCAGGCTGGCGGCCAGATTGACGGCGGAGGTGGTCTTGCCCACGCCGCCCTTCTGGTTGGTCAAGGCGATAATCTTGGTCACGGCGACATCCTTGCGTTGGGAGACAGGGTTCACGGCGGCGCCCGGCGGCCTCCCCGGGCGCGGCTCAGCGCTCGCCGGGGGCGCGTTCGAGGATCACCAGGCGGCGATCGCCCACCGAGAAGGGCACCCTCAGCGTATGGCGGGCCACCGCCGCGATCCCTTCCGGCAGGCCGGCGAGCTCGTCCTCCACGGCGGGCCCCTTCATCGCCAGCCACTGTCCCCCCTCCCCCGGTAGCTCCCGGCTCAGGGCGAGGAAGTCCTCGAGACTGGCGAAGGCCCGCGAGATGACCTGATCGAAGCCGCCGGCGGGGGCCTCGAAGGCTTCCACCCGGGCCTGGACGGGCGTGACTCGCTCGAGGCCCAGCTCCATCACCGCCTGACGCTGGAAGCGCACCTTCTTGCCGTTGCTGTCGAGCAGCGTGACGTCGAGCTCGGGCGCGAGAATCGCGAGCACCAGCCCTGGCAGGCCCGGGCCGGCGCCCACGTCGAGCAGGCTCGGACCGGTCACGAAGGGCAGCACGGCGGCGCTGTCGAGCACGTGCCGGGCGACCATCTCCTCGGGATCGCGTACCGCGGTGAGGTTATAGGCGCGATTCCACTTGTGCAACAGCCCCACCAGGGCCACCAGCCGCTCGCGGCGAGCCGCCGGCACGTCGAGGCCGAGCTCGGCCAGGCCGCGCTCGAGGCGGTCGTTCAGGATCGTATCGTTCGGGGTCATCCGTTGGCCACTCGGGTGTCGTCCAGCAGGCGTCGCTTCTTGAGGTGGATCAGCAGGATCGAGACCGCCGCCGGGGTCACGCCGGAGATACGACCGGCCTGGGCCAGGGTCTCGGGACGCGCCTCGATGAGCTTCTGGCGGATCTCGTTGGACAGCCCCTCGACCTGCTCGTAATCGAAGTCGTCGGGCAGCCGGGTGGCCTCGTGGCGCTTGAGCTTGTCGATCTCGTCCTGCTGACGGTCGATGTAGCCCTGGTACTTGGCCTGGATCTGCACCTGTTCGGCGACGCGCTCGTCCTCGACCGGCTCACCGACCAGGCCGGCCACGTCGGCGTAGCCGAGCTCCGGACGCTTGAGCAGGTCCAGCAGGTTGTATTCGCGGGCCAGGGGCTGGCCGGTCTTCTCGGCCACGCGGTCGGCGGCCTCGGTCTTGGGCTGCACCCAGCTGGCCTTGAGGCGCGCGCTCTCGGCCTCGATGCCCTCGCGCTTGGCGCTGAAGGCGGCCCAGCGGCGGTCATCGATCAGGCCCAGGCCACGGCCGGCCTCGGTCAGGCGCAGGTCGGCGTTGTCCTCGCGCAGCAGCAGGCGATATTCCGCCCGCGAGGTGAACATCCGGTAGGGCTCCTTGGTGCCCAGGGTGATCAGGTCGTCGACCAGCACGCCGAGGTAGGCCTCGTCGCGCCGCGGCCACCAGGCCTCGAGCCCGCTGGCCCGACGGGCCGCGTTGAGGCCGGCCAGCAACCCCTGGGCGCCGGCTTCCTCGTAGCCGGTGGTGCCGTTGATCTGCCCGGCGAAGAACAGGTTGTGGATAAATTTCGTTTCCAGCGAGTGCTTGAGGTCTCGCGGATCGAAGAAATCGTACTCGATGGCGTAGCCCGGACGAGTGATGTGGGCGTTTTCCAGGCCCTTCATCGAGCGCACGACCTGCAGCTGAACGTCGAACGGCAGCGAGGTCGAGATGCCGTTGGGATACAGCTCGTGGGTATCCAGCCCTTCCGGCTCGATGAAGATCTGGTGGCTCGCCTTGTCGGCGAAGCGATGCACCTTGTCCTCGATGGACGGGCAGTAGCGCGGCCCGACGCTCTCGATGGTGCCGGAGAACATCGGCGAGCGATCCAGGTTGGCGCGGATGATCTCGTGGCTGCGCTCGTTGGTCTGGGCGATGTGGCAGCTGATCTGGCGCGGGTGCATCTCGCGGCTGCCGAGATAGGACATCACCGGCGTCGGGGTATCGCCCGGCTGCTCCTCGAGCGCCGAGAAATCGACGCTCTTGGCATCGATGCGCGGTGGCGTGCCGGTCTTCAGGCGATCGACGCGGAACGGCAGCGCACGCAGGCGCTCGGCCAGGGCGTTGGAGGGCGGATCGCCGGCGCGACCGCCACGGCTGTTGTCCAGCCCGATGTGGATCACCCCGCCGAGGAAGGTACCGGTGCACAGCACCACGGTCTCACCCATGAACCGCACGCCGGTCTCGGTGACCACGCCACGCACGGTGTCGCCGTCGACGATCAGATCGCCGGCGGCCTGCTGGAAGATCGTCAGGTTGGCCTGGTTCTCCAGCATGCCGCGGATCGCCGCCTTGTAGCGCACGCGATCGGCCTGGGCGCGGGTGGCCCGCACCGCGGGACCCTTGCGGGAATTGAGTACCCGGAACTGGATGCCGCCCATGTCGGTGGCGAGTCCCATGGCGCCGCCCAGCGCATCGATCTCCTTGACCAGATGGCTCTTGCCGATCCCGCCGATGGCGGGGTTGCAGGACATCTGACCGAGGGTCTCGATGTTGTGGGTCAGCAGTAGGGTCCGGCAGCCCATGCGAGCCGAGGCCAGGGCGGCTTCGGTCCCGGCATGGCCACCGCCGATGACGATGACGTCGAAGCGGTCGGGGTACTCCAAGGTTCACCTCGATCGGCGCCGTCGCGCCGAATGTTGCGGTTCAGGGGTCGAATCAGCCCGCCAGTATAACCCCCTTGTGGGTAATCGTCAGGGTTTTCCACACCCGTTCAGGCCGATCCGCCTCCCTTCCGCCGAGACTTAAATAAAAAAACATATAGATAAAAAGAAGTTCTGTTGTGGTAGTGATTACTGGTGTGGACATTTCTCGTGGATAACTGATTTTACCACTTACTTATCAACACCTTGTAATGTTGACCAAAGCAAGGAAAAGGCGCGGACCGCCTGCGGAGGGCATGTTCGGGGCCTGTGGGTAACACCCCGGGTTACCCACAAGCCACCGCGAACACGGCTTGTCCACCGAGTTCTTCCGGGCTTGTCACCGCGGCTGTGAACAACCACCTCGTTCTGTTCCCAGCCCCGCCATGGCCCGCGTGAGCGACGAGCGGCGAAAAATCTTGTCCACAGGCCGAAAAACGCCCAAAAAAAGGGCCCTGTCGCTGACGACAGGGCCCTTTGAGGCGGGAGGCATGGCGCTTGTCAGTGCTTGAGCACCCGGGACAGGAACTGCCGGGTGGGCTCGGCCTGAGGCGAGTCGAAGATCGTCTCCGGTGGCCCTTCCTCGGCGATCTCGCCCTTGTGAATGAAGATCACCCGGTCGGCCACCTCACGGGCGAAGCCCATCTCGTGGGTGACGATCAGCATGGTCATGCCCTCGTTGGCGAGCTCGCGCATGGCGTCCAGCACCTCGCCGATCATCTCCGGGTCCAGCGCCGAGGTCGGCTCGTCGAACAGCATCAGCCGCGGTTCCATGGCCAGCGCCCGGGCCAGTGCCACGCGCTGCTGCTGGCCGCCGGAGAGCTGGGTCGGATACTTGGCGGCCTGATCGGCGATGCCGACCCGGTCGAGCAGGCGCTCGGCGGTATCGGTGGCCTCATGGCGGCCCAGCCCCCGCACCTTCATCGGCGCCAGGGTGACGTTGTCCAGCACGCTCAGATGCGGAAACAGGTTGAACTGCTGGAACACCATGCCAACCTCGGTGCGGATCTTCTGCAGCGCCTGGGTGGCCTTGCCGTGGGGCTTCAGGGGATTGCCATCGACCTCCAGCTCGCCCTGCTGGAACTCCTCCAGGCCGTTGATGCAGCGGATCAGGGTCGACTTGCCGGAGCCGCTGGCACCGATGATCACCACCACCTCGCCGGGAGTGACCTCGAGATCGATGTTCTTCAGCACGTGCAGGTCGCCGAAGGACTTGTTGAGCTTCTCCATGCGGACGATGCGCTCGCCGCCGGAGGGGGACGTCGGTTGGTTCATGTGCGTGTCTTCCTTCATTGTCCGACCAGGCCCTTGCGCTCGAGCAGGCGCAGCGCCGCCGAGAGCGACAGGGTGATGACCAGGTACAGCATGGCCACCATCAGATAGACCTCCAGGGCGTTGAAGGTGGTGGCGATATAGACCTGGCCCTGGCGGACCAGCTCGCCCACGCCGATCACCGAGAACAGTGAGGTGTCCTTGATGCTGATGATGCCTTGGTTGCCGAGCGACGGGATCATGCGTCGCAGCGCCTGGGGCCAGATGATGTAGCGGAAGGTCTGGCGCCGGGACAGGCCCAGCGACAGCCCCGCCTCGCGCTGGCCGCGCTCGATGGACTGCACGCCGCCGCGGACGATCTCCGAGATATAGGCGCCGGAATTGACCGCGATGGCGGCGATGCCGGCCACCAGGGCGTTGATGGGGCCGCCGAGCAGCTGCGGCAGGCCATAGAAGATGAACAGCACCTGCACCAGCACCGGCGTGCCGCGGAAGACCTCGATGTAGGCCACCGCGGGCACTCGCAGCCAGCGCGACGGGCTGATGCGCAGCAGGCCGAACAGGATGCCGATCAGAAAACCGATCGCCAGGCCGGCGAAGGAGATCAGCAGCGTATAGGGAATCCCCGTGAGCAGATGGGGAATGGAGGCGAAGGCCGCCTGCCAGTCGAATTGAAAGGTGACGTCCACGTGGGAACTCCGTCAGGATGCGCAGGAGAGTGACGAGCCGAAATGCAACGGGGCCGGGTCATGTGACCCGACCCCGTTCAGGCGTTGGGCGACGATTACTCGCCGCTGGCGCTGCCGAACCACTTGCTGTGGATCTCGTCGTAGGTGCCGTCTTCCTTCATCGAGGCCAGGGCCTCGTTGACGGGCTCGACCCAGTCGCTGCCCTTGACCAGCACGATGCCGTACTGCTGGCCCTCGTAGAGCGGGCCGACGACCTTGGCTCGGCCCTCGCCCTGGGTCTGGGAGAAGTAGCCGACGTTGGGCGCATCGTAGAAGACCGCGTCGACGCTGCCGCCGAGCAGCGCCATGTACATGTCGCTGGAGCCCGGATAGGGGGTGATGTCGGCGTCGTCGCCCAGGTTCTCCTGGAGAAAGTCGTAGCTGGTGGAGCCGATCTTGGTGCCGACCGACTTGCCTTCCAGGTCCTCGATGGACTGGATGCTGTCGTCGTCGGCGTTGACCAGCAGGCGCAGGCCGCTGTCGTAGTAGGGATCGGAGAAGTCGACGATCTCGGCGCGTTCGTCGGTGATGGTGATGCCGGCGATGGCGATGTCGACGTTACCGGTCTGGACGGCGGGGATGATGCCGTTGAAGTCCATGGTGCGCAGGTTGTACTCGAACCCGGCCCGCTCGGCGACTTCGGCGACGATGTCCATGTCGAAGCCGACCATCTGGCCGGTTTCCTGGTCCATCATCTCGAAGGGCACAAAGCTCGGGTCGGTGACGACGTCCAGGGTCTCCTGGGCGTGGGCCGAGGTGGCGAGGCCCAGGGCCAGACAGGACACCAGCGAGGCGACCGTGAATTGACGCTTCATGTGCTTCTCCATTGGAGTGATTTGTTGTGGAGTACAAATCAACCATGGCGAGTTGCCGTGAGAGCGTCAAGTCTCGGCAAATGTTGCGGCGGGGCTGGTCGTCAACGCTGCGGATCAGACCATGAAGGAGGCGCCACAGCCGCAGGTGGTGGTGGCGTTGGGGTTCTGGATCAGGAAGCGCGCGCCGGCCAGACCTTCCTCGTAGTCGACCGTGGAGCCGACCAGGTACTGGTAGGAGAGCGGGTCGACCACCAGCGCCACGTCGCCGAACTCGATCAGGGTGTCGTCGTCGGCGATGTCCTCGGCGAGGTCGAAGCCGTACTGGAAGCCGGAGCAGCCGCCGCCGGTCACGTAGACCCTCAGCGTGAGCCCGGACTTGCCTTCCGCCTCGCCGAGGGCCTTGAGACGGGCCTTGGCGCTGTCGGAGAGCAGCAGAGGGGTAGGAACGAAGGATGCGGCACCGCTCATGGGTGACCTCCCCGGAAATCGATGAATGTCGTGCAGGACGACGATTATCCATAACCCTTAGCAAAAGGGTCAACTATAGAGGAGGGAGCCCTGCCCCCGGCGCGATGGCGACGGGGGCAGGCAATGGCCTCAGGGCATCATCGCCGGGGCGTCGAGGCCGGCGTTTTCGTCGAGGCCGAACATCAGGTTGAGGTTGTGCACGGCCTGGCCGGAGGCGCCCTTGACCAGGTTGTCGATCACCGAGAGCACCACCACGGTGTCGCCGTCGCCGGGGCGATGCACGGCCATCCGGCAGACGTTGGCGCCCTTGACGCTGCGCGTCTCGGGGTGGCTGCCCGCGGGCATGACGTCGACGAAGGGCTCGTCGGCGAAGCGCTGCTCGAACAGCGCCTGCAGGTCGCCCGGCTCGCCTTGCAGGCGGCCGTAGAGGGTGGCGTGGATGCCGCGGATCATCGGCGTCAGGTGCGGCACGAAGGTCAGGCCCACCGGGCCGTTCGCGGCGTCGCCCAGGCCCTGGCGGATCTCGGGCAGGTGACGGTGGCCGGAGGCGCCGTAGGCCTTCATCGATTCGCTGGCCTCGGCCAGCAGCGACGGCACCTTGGCGCCGCGGCCGGCGCCGGTGACGCCGGACTTGCAGTCGGCGATCACGTGATCGGCGTCGATCAGGCCGGCCTCCAGCAGCGGCAGCAGGCCGAGCTGCACGGCGGTGGGGTAGCAACCGGGCACGGCGATCAGGCGCGCCTGGCGAATCCGCTCGCGGTTCACCTCGGGCAGGCCGTAGACAGCCTCCTCGAGCAGTTCGGGCGCGCCGTGGGGCTGGCCGTACCAGGCGGCCCACTCGTCGGCGTCGCGCAGGCGGAAGTCGGCCGACAGGTCGATGACCCGGGTGCCGCGCTCGAGCAGATCAAAGGCCAGGGCGTGGGCCACGCCGTGGGGCGTAGCGAAGAACACCGCATCGCAGGCCGCCAGGCGCGCCGGATCGGGCTCGCTGAAGCGCAGCTCGTCGTAGTGGCCGCGCAGGTTGGGATACAGTTCGCTGACCCCGAGCCCGGCCTCGCTGCGCGAGGTGATGGCCTCGACGCTGACCTCCGGGTGGCGAGCCAGCAACCTGAGCAGTTCGACGCCGGTATAACCGGTGCCGCCGACGATTCCGACCTTGATCACGATGGGGCTCCTCGATGGTGGACGCTGGGACCTGGGTGGGAGGATATGATACACAAGAGAGAGGGCTCCCACCCAGCCTTGCGGGGGAGCCGCAGCGAACAGGAAGGATACCTTGCCGCGTCTGCCACGCCCTCGCCTGAGTCTCGACCGTTTCCGCCGCCAGCTGGCCAGCGTGGATGCCCTGCCCCAGCTCTGCGTGCTGGGCCTGGTGTCCGGCCTGATCACCGGCGGTCTGATGGTGCTGTTCCGCCTGGCGCTCCAGCTGGGCGCCATGATCTTCCTGCCCGGTGGCAATCCCGAGAACTTCGAGGCGCTGTCGCCGCTGACGCGTGCCCTGCTGCCACTGCTGGCGGTGACGCTGATCGGTGCCTGGCTATGGTGGTTGCGGCCCGCCGGCCGACAGATCGGCATCGCCCACGTGATCGAGCGACTGACCTACCATCAGGGGCGCTTCCCGGTGCGCAACTGGTTCACCCAATGGTGGGTGGGCCTGATCTCGGTGCTGGGCGGGCTCTCGGCGGGGCGCGAAGGGCCTGCCATTCATCTGGGCGCGGCGGCCTGCAGCGGACTCGGCCAGCGCCTGCGCCTGCCGCACAACAGCCTGCGCGTGCTGGTGGCCTGCGGCACCGCGGCGGGCATCTCGGCCTCGTTCCATACGCCGGTCGCCGGGGTCATCTTCGCCATGGAAGTGGTGATGATGGAGTACACCATCACCGGCTTCATGCCGGTGATCCTGGCCTCGACCATGGGGGCCGTGGTCTCCCAGGCGGTGTTCGGCTTCGAGCTGCCCTTCGAGGGCACCGGTCTCGCCCTGGGGTCGCTGCTCAACCTGCCGTGGATCGTGCTGAGCGCACTGGGCATCGGCCTGCTGGCCGGCGGTTTCGTGCGCGTGGCGCGTGCCGGCGATCGCCTCAAGCGCGTGCCCTTCGCGCTGCGCTTCGCGCTGGCCGGCGGCGTGGTCGGCGCCATGGCCTGGTGGTACCCCCAGGTGCAGGGTATGGGCTACGACACCCTGGGGCTGACCATCGGCGGCTCGCTGAGCCTCGACGTGCTGCTGGCGGTCGCCATCGGCAAGCTGCTGATCACCGCCTTCACCGTGGCCTGCGGCATCCCGGTGAGCATCATCGGCCCGGTGGTGGTGGCCGGCGGAGCGGCCGGTGCCCTGTGCGGCCTGCTCGGTGCCCAGCTGCTGCCGGATCTTGCCGCCGGCCCCGCCGTCTACGCCATGCTGGGCATGGCCGCGATGATGGGGGCCGTGTTGCAGGCGCCGCTGGCGGCGCTGATGGCGCTGCTGGAGCTGACCCATAACCCCAACCTGATCCTGCCCGGCATGCTGGCGGTGGTGGTGGCCGGTCTGACGTCGCGTCAGCTGTGCGGCTGCGACGGCTTTTTCATCAGCGTGACCCGCCACGGCCTGCATCCGCTGCAGCAGCCGCTGATGCAGGCCCTCAGCCGGGTCTCGGTGCCGGCGGTGATGGAGCGCGATCTGGTACGCTCGCGCCGTCGGGTGACCCTCGACCAGGCCAGTGCCCTGCTCGTGGCGAAGCCGGTGTGGATCGTGATCGAGCGCTCCAGCGATGCCAAGCCGACCCTGGCGCTGAAGGCGGCCGACCTGGCGCGCTGGATGCTCGAACACGACGAGACCGACAAGCTGATCGACAAGGAGGGCCGCCTGGACCTGCTGGAGATCCCCGGGCAGCGCCTCGACCTGGCGCCAATCCACCTGCAGGCGACGCTCTCCGAGGCCTTCTTGCGGCTCAACACCAAGCATGCCGACGCCCTCTACGTGGAGCACGGGCATCGGCCGAAGCAGAAGCGGATTTCCGGTATCATCACCCGCGACGCCATCGAGCGTTACTATCGCTACAGCGATGCCCCCCCCGGCTAGGAGTCGACATGTACCTCTGGATCAAGGCCCTGCACCTGGTGGCCGTGGTGACCTGGTTCGCCGCCCTGTTCTATCTGCCGCGCCTCTACGTCTACCACGCCATGGCCCGGGATCGCGGCGAGTCCCAGGCCATCGAGTATTTCAAGACCATGGAGCGCAAGCTCTACCGGGGCATCATGACGCCCTCGATGATCGCCGTGCTGGTGCTCGGCGGCGGGCTGCTGGCGCTGAATCCGGGCTGGCTGTCCCAGGGCTGGATGCATGCCAAGCTGACCCTGGTGGCGGCGCTGGTGGCCTATCATCACGTGTGCCTGATCTATCTCAAGCAGTTCGCCGACGGTCGCTGCAGCCGCAGCCATCGCTACTTTCGGATCTTCAACGAGCTGCCGGTACTCGCCCTGCTGGCGATCGTCCTGCTCGCCGTGCTGAAGCCGTTCTGATGACAGGGGATGCGCAGACTCACCCCCATCTGCCGGCGGTACTGGTGCTGGCCGGCCACGATCCCACCGGCGGCGCCGGCCTGGTGGCCGACAGCGAGGCGGTGGCCGCCTGCGGCGGCTGGGCGCTGACCGTGCCCACGGCGTTGACGGTGCAGAACTGCCGCGACGTCGGCGCCGTGCAGCCGGTGGACGGCGTGCTGATCCGCGACGCCGCCGCGGCGCTGGAGGACATCGAGATCGCCGCCATCAAGGTCGGCCTGCTGGCCTCCGAGGCGGCCCTCGACGCGGTGGTGGAGATCATCCAGCGCCGGCCGGGCGTGCCGGTGGTGGTCGACCCGGTGCTCAGGGCCGGCGGCGGGCATGAGTTGTCCACACCCACCTTGATCGAGACCTTTCGCCGGCGCCTGCTTCCCCTTGTGGATATCCTGACGCCCAATCGCCGGGAGCTGGGCCGACTGGCCGGTGGCGCCTGCGCCGACGACACCGAGCGTGCGGTCGAACTGATGCACCTGGGCTGCCAGGCGGTGCTGGTCACCGGTACCGACGATCCCGAGGAGCGGGTGCCCGCGGGGCGGGTACGGCACACCCTGCACGTGCCGGACGGCGATCGCCAGTGGACCTGGACGCGGCTGCCAGGCGTGTTTCACGGCTCCGGCTGCACCCTGGCGTCGTCGCTGGCGGCGCGGCTGGCCCAAGGAGAATCGCTGGTGGCGGCCTGCGAGCAGGCCCAGGCCTACACCTGGCAGACGCTGTCCCATGGCTGGCGCCCGGGTCACGACGACGGCGACGATCAGTGGCTGCCGAGGCGCCTGTGGCGGCTGCCGGTGGCTCGCTTCGAGCAGGACGCCTAGGCGCCGGACTGGTCATCCACGGCCCAAGCATCGAGAATGAGGCCATGACCGAGACATCTTCGCGGGGATTGAGCGACGTTCACCGGGGAATCACCGCTCGCCCAGAGATTGTCCAGAGATTTATCCACAAGCCGAACGCCGTGACCGCGCGGCTCCGGCGTGATGCGACGCTTACTTTCAACAGCTAATGAGGTTGACATGACCACATCCGCCCAGCTCTTCGAACGGGCCTGCCGCCATATTCCCGGAGGCGTGAATTCGCCGGTGCGTGCCTTCAAGGGCCTGGAACGTCCGCCGGTGTTCATGGAGCGGGCGCAGGGCGCCTACCTGTTCGACGTAGAGGGCAAGCGCTATGTGGACTACGTCGGTTCCTGGGGGCCGATGATCACCGGCCATGCCGACCCGGAGGTACTCGGCGCGGTGCGCGAGCGCCTCGACAGCGGCCTCTCCTTCGGCACGCCCACGGCCATCGAGACCACCATGGCCGACCTGATCTGCGAGATGATCCCCAGCATCGAGATGGTGCGCATGGTCAACTCCGGCACCGAGGCCACCATGTCGGCGATCCGCCTGGCCCGCGGCTATACCGGACGCGACAAGATCGTGAAGTTCGAGGGCAACTACCATGGCCACTCCGACTCGCTGCTGGTCAAGGCCGGCTCCGGTGCCCTGACCCACGGCGAGCCCAGCTCGCCGGGCGTGCCGGCGGCCCTGGCCGAGCACACCGTGACCCTGTCGTACAACGATCCGGATGCGGTCGAGCAGTGCTTCGAGGAGATCGGCGACCAGGTGGCCTGCATCATCGTCGAGCCGGTGGCCGGCAACATGAACTGCATTCCGCCGCAGCCCGGCTTCCTCGAGACCCTGCGCCGGGTCTGCGATCGCCATGAGAGCGTGCTGATCTTCGACGAGGTGATGACCGGCTTCCGCGTCGCCATGGGCGGTGCCCAGGCGCATTACGGCGTCGAGCCCGACCTGACCTGCCTGGGCAAGATCGTCGGCGGCGGCATGCCGGTGGGCGCTTTCGGCGGCCGCCGCGGCATCATGGAGAACATCTCGCCGCTGGGGCCCGTCTATCAGGCCGGTACCCTGGCGGGCAATCCACTGGCTATGGCGGCGGGCATCGCCCTGCTCACCAAGCTGCGCGAGCCGGGCTTCCACGACGCTCTCAGCCAGCGCGTCGAGACCCTGTGCCACGGCCTCCAGGAGCGGGCCGATGCCGCCGGCATCGACATGATCACCCAACAGGCCGGTGGCATGTTCGGCGTCTTCTTCACCGGGCAGAGCCGGGTCGATAACTTCGCCCAGGCCACCGCCTGCGACGGCGACGCCTTCCGCCGCTTCTTCGCCAGCATGCTCGAGCAGGGCGTCTACATGGCGCCCTCCGCCTTCGAGGCCGGCTTCATGTCCAGCGCCCATGCGCCCGAGGACATCCAGCTGACCCTGGACGCGGCCGAGGTGGCCTTCGCCGCCATGCGCCAGGACTGACGGCACCCGACAAGACCGCGTGAACGGAGAAGAACGATGAACCAGCGACACGCCCCCGGAAGTCCGACCCGAGATGTCACCCTGGAGACGCTGGTCGAGCGCCTGAGCGCCTGGCATGCCGATCACGCCACCGACGAGGCCACGCCCCTGCATGAGGCCGTTCAGCGGCGCGTGGCCGCCGAGACGCAGGCCCTGACGGCGCTGATCGTCGCCGACGAAGACCGCCAGCGACTGCAGGCCCTGAGTCGCTGGCTGGAGGAGAACCTGTCCCGCCTGGCGCCCGTCTTCAAGACGCGCGAGGCCCGGCGGCTGCCGCGCAGCTGGGCCTGCGAGCACCCTGACAGCCGGCTGCTGGACGAGGGGCGCGTGGTGATGGTCAATGCCATCGATCGCGACCTTCAGGGCCACGGCGCCGAGGTCGTCCAGGATCCGGCCGCGGACCTGGCCTCGCTGCTGGTGGGGCTCGAGGTGCGTGACGAGTCGCGGCTGGCACGGCTGGCGCTGGACGGGTACCTGCGGCTCAGCGGCGACTACCAGGCCGCCCGGCTGCTGTCGGTGTTCCGGGTGCTCGAGTGCCTGGCCGGCGCGCGTCGCGCCCTGCGTCGGTTGGAGGCGGCCGAGGGCGACGACGAGCGCCCTGCCCTGCTGGCGGAGACCATGGGCGCCTGCCGCCGCTATCTGGAGCTGGCGGAACGGCACGCGGAGTTCCGCTTTCCGCCGCTGGTCATCGGCGTCGGGGTGTCGGGCAGTGGCAAGAGTCGCTTCACCCGCAACCTGGTGACTCGCCTGGGCGCGGTGCGGGTGGCATCCCATGCTGAGCGGCGTCGCCTGCATGGACTTTCTCCACAGGCGGTGGAGGGCGAAGCGTCTGTGGATATCTTCGATGCCTCGACCACCGAGCGTACCTATCAGCGGCTGGCGCAGTGTGCCGGCCACCTGCTGGATGCCGGCCTGCCGGCCTGCATCGACGCGACCTGCCTGACCCAGGCGCAGCGCGACTGGCTGCGGCATCAGGCCGAGAGCCGGGGGCTGCCGGTGCTGCTGGTCAGCTTCGAGGCGGATCAGGCGACCCTGACGCGGCGCATCACCAAGCGAGCCGGGCGCCATGGCGTGACCGCGGAGGAAGGTCTCGCGGTGCTGTCGCATCAGCAGGCGGCCTTCGAACCCTTCTCCGACGAGGAACGCTTCCACCTCGTGCGGCTGGACACGACGGCGGACAACGCCGGCGAAACGCTGGCCGGGCTGATCCAGGAGCATATGCACTGGAGCTGAAGTGCCTGCCGAGACCGGCTACCAGGGCCGGTCTCTCCATGCTTTCTTCCCCATCTTCTCCCTTACTTCTCCTTCTCACGCGTTCCCGAGTGTTACGTCGGCTTGGCATACCGCCCTGCGGTTCGGTGTTAGCTGATACGACATAATATATTGAAAATCAGGGATAAATATTGAGGCGTGACGACAGTGTCAAGACTGAAACAGGTTTGTACCTAATATGTTTCAATATGTTAAATAGCTGTTTTTAAATATTTTATCCTCGCATGGCCACTCCAGGCACGGAGTCACTGTTTCATCAGCCTGACACTCCGCTCGGCAATATCCCGCCATTGCCTTGCCTGCCCCTCCCCATACCCGACGCCTTCCGATTTCTTCGTCCGCACTATCAGAAGGTTACTGAAAGTTGGCACGTCCCGTGCTCTAGGTTTCATGCCTGCGAGTGGGATCTTCAAGGGTTCATGAGGGACCTCCGGCTCAGCAGGCCGTGACACCGACGCCGGCAGCGATCCGAGGATCGTCCGGCAAGACGCAAGGGATTCTGTCGAATCGAACGGGAGTGTGATCATGAGTACCAAAGCATATGCAATCGCGGGAACTTCCCTGCTGGCGCTGGTCATGGCGATTTCCACTGCCCAGGCCAACCCGACCGCCAATGGCGATAATGCGTTCCAGTTGGTGGATTCCGATGCGCAGGCAACTGGCGGCGCCGGGGGCAGCAGTAGTGGCGGCTCCGGCAACGGGTTTGGTGCAGCCAATTCCGAAGCCAATGGCACCGGTACCGGTACCGGCATCCTCGGCTTTGGCGAAGGCAAGGGGAAAGGCGGTAGCGCGGCTGCTACCGGGCTTGGCTATGGTTACGGCGGTGCCGGCGGGCCGGCCGGTGACGGCGGCGATGCCTGGGCCATGAGCGAGTCCTACAACACCGCCATCAGTGTGATCTCCGAGCAGAACATGACGTCCGTCGTGAATGGGTCTTCCATCAACGTCCATGGTGCCCATGGTGCCCAAGGTGGCCAGGGTGGCCAAGGCGGTGCGAACGTGGCTATCAGCGCCGGCGTTGGCCTCGGCGGCAATGGCGGCAATGGCAATGGCGCCCGTGGCGGCGATGCCGGAGCGGGTAGCCTGGGTGCAGGCCAAGGCGGCGCTGGCACCGGTACAGGTGTCGGAGTCGGTGCAGGCCTAGGCGGCAACTCCGGAGCAGTGGCCGGATCCTCCGCAGGCAATAGCGATGGCAGTGCCGCTGGCACTGGGATCGGTGCCCTGGTCGGCCTCGGGCTGGGACTCGCCGACGATTCCGGCGATCAGAAGGCCGGGGCCGGTCCCACCAACGCCAAATCCGGCGCTGGGGACGGCAGTGGCACCGGGCTTGGTGCCGGTTCAGGCACCGGTGGTGACGGTAGCGGCAGTGGCTGGGCCGGGGCAGTGGCCGGTCATGGCGGCAGCGGCTACGGCGGCGGCGGCGGTGGCGGCAAAGGCGTCGGCGGCGATGCCTATGCCGCAGGCGCCAATGGCGGTGCCGGGGGCAACGGTGGCAACGGCGGCGCAGCCGTCCTGCGCACCGGCGCATCCAGCATCTCCGTGGCGGCCGGCGGCGTCTACGGTGGTGTGTCCAACATGAACAGCTCCAGCGGGTTCTACAACTCGCAGCTGTCTGGTACCAGCATCTCCGCCCACAGCGGCGTGAGCATCGGCAACTGATGGCTCGGGCCTCGCGAGAGGCCCGTTTGCCCAATCGGGAACTGGCGGACGAGGTTCCGCCAGTTCCTTCACTGTCCGTTTATAGTCAGTGGAGGCAGAGCGATGAAAGGTTCAGTGCAGTGGCTCGCCGCGGGTGCCATCATATTGTCTGCCGGCATGGCGTCGAGCCTGCAGGCCGACGATGCCCGAATGACCGACGGCTTCGGGTCGATGCAGGAAGTCTCGGCGGATGTTCTGGAGCAGGCACGGGGTCGAGACGTCAACGTGCATCTCGACCAGGTAACGGTTCAGAGCATTCAGGACATGCAAGCCATCAGCGCCGGATCGAGCTTCAAGGTGGTCAACGGCGACATGGTGACAGGCAATATCACCTTCGAAGGCGGTTCGATGGGCCATTACAGCGGTACCGGCATCTTCAACAACGTGACCGGGAATGCCAATGCGATCAACAACGCCATCGGTATCAGTGTCTATATCGCCAACCCATGAACGACACCCCAAACGGTGGTAATAGTGCCGTTCGGTGTCAGGGGGCTCGATCATGCGTAAGCAGCTGAAAGGCGCTGCCCTGTTCGTCGTTATGATGCTGTCGGCGTCCGAGTCGTTAATTCCGCCTGCCGAGGCGGGAACGGTGAGAATTTCCAATCCCTTCGGCCACTTCGAGGTCGAAGCCAAGAGTCTGGCGGAGCTCAGCTGGGAAGGTGTCGTGCGCCAGCAGTATGACTACAGCTGTGGATCCGCGGCCGTTGCCACCCTGATGACCTACCACTATGACCGCCCCACCACCGAGGGCGAGGTCTTCGAGGCCATGATCCGTCGTGGGGATCGTGAGCAGATCGAGACCTACGGCTTCTCCATGCTGGACATGAAGCGCTTCCTGGATGACAGGGGGCTCAATGCCGATGGCTTCGAGATCGCATTGGATGACTTTATCCGCATCGGCGTTCCGGCCATTACGCTGGTCAATACCGGGGGGTACAAGCACTTCGTGGTCGTCAAGGGAATGGATGCCGACAACGTGCTGGTGGGCGATCCGGCAGCCGGAACGGTCGTGGTGCCCAAGGATATCTTCGAGACGTTATGGAGCAACAAGGTGCTCGGTGTACGCAACGAAATCGAGGTGGCACGAGCGAACTTCAACAGTGAACGGGACTGGCGCGTGCGGCCCCCCTCGCCGATCGAGTCAGGGGTTCAGCGCACCAGCGTGGGATCGTATCTGCTGACACTGCCGGGCGCCAACGAGCTGGGTAGGTGATGATCTCGCAGGAGTGACCAACCATGAGCATGCAGCATGCAGGAAATGTGATGGGGGGAAGCCGGTGGAGAGGCTGCCGGCGGGGCATCAGCCTCCTGGTAGCGTCGGTTTCTTTGGCGATGGCGTCGGCATCCCCGGCCGCGACATCACCGTCCGGCATCCTGTCGGCGGGAACGCACGATATTTACTACCGAGGGGAAGTATTGCCTGAGGAAGGCATGGCAGAGCTTCGTGGCGGCTTTCGGCTGGCGGGGATGGAACTGAACTTCGGCGCCAAGCTGACCACGGCCATCAATGAACGGGTTCGTTACATCACTCAAGTGGCCTTCGACAATGCCGGCGCCAGGGTGCTGTCCAGTACGCTGGAGCAGTCGGGCACCGATACCGTGACCCAGGTGGGTGGGCCCGGTGGCGTCGATGCGGCGAGTATCGGCGGCAAGATCGACCTCACCGGGCTTTCCGACTTTTCCGGTGTCCTGATGAGCGATGGCAAGGGGGGGATGACGGCAGCGCTGCACAATATCACGCGCGATGCGATCGTCAGCAGCCTGTCGACCACGGCCAGCGGGCAAAGCATCAGTAACGATATCGACGTCAGCGTGCAGGTCATGAATATCGGCGAGATGCGCTCTTCCCGCCAGCGAGGTGCGATTCTCAACTCGCTGCAGGGGATTCTTCCCCGCTGATTGATAGAGCGATACACAAACAAGGCTGCCCGTTCGGGCAGCCTTTTCTCGTTAGGCAATGTCTGAAAACTGTCTGCGCTCGGCTATACGGCGTTAAAAATCAGCTCGGGCGCGAGTCCGATCAAAATGCTTATTTACAGCTCGTAAACTCCGCTTTTTCACTGATTTTTGCCTTGTCTATCCTTCGCTCGTCGACTTTTCGGATAAAGCCTAGTCATCGTTTGTCAGAAGACATTCAGCCCGAAGGGAGTCCGCAGGGTGAGGGTGGTATCCGGGGCGTCTTCCGTCACGCCGAATTCCAGCCCCAGGTTGAACACCGAATCGTCGGACATTTGGTAGGACCAGCCGAGCAGCATGGAGCCCACGTTCAGCGAGCGGCCGCTTTGGGTGACGGTACTGCCGGTATCCGGATTGACGAAGGTGGTATCGGTCTCCTGGATGAAATCGTTCTTGTAGCCCAGCGTGAAGGAGGACCGAGGATTGATCGAGTACGACATGCCGAGGCTCATGCGTACGGCATCCCCCGGATCGACCTCCTTGACTCTGACCCCACCGATCGTTTCGTTGACATCGTCCTCGAGGTTGAACAGGTAGCCCAGGTTGGCGAAGTAGACCGCCGGTGCGGACGGAAGCAGCACGGTCAGGCTGGGCTCAATCGAGTGGAAGCCAGAACCGGTGGCCAGTTCCCGCTCAATGCCATTGCTGTCGCGATCGACGTCGAAGGGGCCCGTGCCGGTGGTCGACTTGTAGCGCAGGTTACCCACGTAGAAGGGGCCGCCATCGCGGCCGCTGTTGATCTGATAGTGGGCGGCCAGCTCGATATCCCCCAGTCCATCCCCGGACTGGCTTCTATCGAGATCGAAGGGTTCGTTGGCCTCGTTGACGCTGAAGCTTGCCGTATCGTCCCTGTACAAATAGGGCACGCGCAGTTCCAGTTCGAGTCGGTCGGTTACCCCGAGCCGGCCGGTGACGGAGGTGGTGAAGGTATCGCGATCGATATCCTCGGCGGCCAGCACGCCGATCTGAAGCGTGCTGAGTATCTCGACGCCGCGGAAGGTCAGCCGATTGACGCTGGCGTGGGAGTACTGGAACTCGGGCTCGATGACGAGACGCCCCTTGGGCGTCAATACGCCACCGATATCGGGAATGGCCTGAATCTCCGGAGCCTCTTCCGCGGGGGGCGGTCGCTGCCCCACGGGATCGATGGCACCGTCACTGCCCGTCTGGGCCCAGGCATGTCCGACCATGGCGAGTGGTGCCAGACCACAGGCCAGCGTGAAACCTCTTTGGATCAGTTTCATGGCGTTGTCCCTTTTGTCCCTTGTTTCAAGGCCTTGCGCTATCGCGCCCCATGGCTTTCACGCCATCGGGCCTTTTTGAGTGATACTCGTGGAGAGCATAGACCAACCTGTCCTGGTGCTGGGTGGAATCGTGGAGACTCCGGCTAACGTTATTGCATCCTTGGACTCCAGCCGGCGAACGAAAGCGATCAATATGTCTGGCATTGAAGATAGAGGATTTATTTAACTCTCTTGAAATTCAATACGTTAGGTTCTTTCGAACCTGTTTGTTCGTCGTGAGTCGCAATGTCATCCCCCTGGCCTTCACGATGTATCTTGTGCTTTTCCATCAGACGATAGAGCGTGACTCGGGAAACCCCCAGTTCTCGTGCGGCGTGAAGAATATTGAAGGAATGGCGTGTCAGAGATGCCATGACGACACCGCGTTCTGCCAGGTCTCTCGCCTCCTCCAGGCTTGACGCGTAACGAGAGTCCAGCACTCGACGCTCCAGCCCAAGATCGCTGGGGCGAATCAGTGGATGCTCGCTCATGACCATCGCCCTTCTTACGCGATTGATCAGTTCTCTAATGTTGCCCGGCCACTCATAAAGCTGCATGACGGACAGGCTGTCCTTGCTGAACCCGTTGACGATGGAAGATTTTTCCATGGAGAACTTGTTGAAGAAGTAATGGGCCAGGGTGGCGATGTCATCGCCTCTCTCGCGCAGAGCAGGTACTCGAATCTGAAGGACATTGAGGCGGTGAAAGAGATCTTCCCTGAATTTTCCTTCGCTTACTGCCTTTTCGAGGTCCACGTGTGTTGCGGCCAGAACACGAACATCGACCTCGATTTCCTTGAGTCCCCCTACCCTCTGGATCGTATGGTTTTCCAGAAACCGTAGCAGGTTGACCTGCATGTCCAGGGGGAGGTCGCCGATTTCATCCAGGAAAAGCGTGCCACCATCCGTGTTCTCGATGATGCCAATCTTTCTCTGTGAAGCACCGGTAAAGGAACCCTTCTCGTGACCGAACAGTTCCGACTGGATGAGATTGCTCGGCAAGGCGCCGCAGTTGATGGCATTGAAGGGAGACTTCGAGCGAGCGGATGCCCGGTGAATGGCCTTGGCCGCCAGCTCCTTGCCCGTACCGGATTCTCCCTGGATCAGAACGGGGGCATCGACGGCCCCCACCTTTTGAATGGACCTGAATAGCGTCTTGATGACAGGGCTTTCACCGACCATCTGGCATTCATGTCTGCCCCTGTGGCCACCTTCCTCTAGAATACCTTTATCCAGATTGATGACCGACAAGAGGTTTTCAAGCGCATGATGGAGCCTCTCCGTATCGACCGGAAGACGATGATAACCAAAGAAGAGGCGGGCGATACCTTGATGGTGACGAAGGTTATCGAAGACTTCCTGGTGACCGATGGCTATCAGTCTTGTATCAAGCCTGTTGACAGCATTCTCGAATTGCTTGGCGTCATCGAGATCTTCTTGTGTCAGGACAACGATGCCGACATCATGGCCCGGGAGGTTTTCTGTGAAGGGAATGCTGTCCAGTCTTTCAATATGCGTAATATCCCAGCCACACTCTTTCAGCTCCCCGATGAGTTTTTCGCCACCTTCTAAAGGCTTATCAATGAAGAGTAGCTTGTTGTTGGATTTCATCGCACATCCCTGATGTTCTATAGAACGATTGGTTGCGAATAAACGGAATTAACCGCTGTTCTGCACGGGCTGAAATCTAGCATTCGGCTCGAGAAAAATTCACATGAATTTTCTAGTCTCGATGACCTAGCCGTGATGAGATTTCTGGGGGACCGGGGGGGGAGCGCCGAGGTTATGTCGTGCCCAGTTGACAGCCTGGAGGCGGTTATGCACATCGATTTTCTTGAATATATTATAAAGATGTGACTTTACGGTATGTTCGCTGACAAAGAGGCGATCGGCGATTTCCATGTTGGAAGCACCGGATCCCAGCAGGCCGATGATCTCGAGTTCGCGTTGTGTCAGGCCACAGGCCGGTCGATAGGCGTTGATCTGGTGGCGCCGGTAGAACTCCAGCATTCGGCCCATCAGGGAGCGCGACATCCATAGCTGCCCTTCCTGCAGGGTGCGCAGTCCTTTACAGATGAGTGGCAGGCTGTCGTCACGGTAGAAGATTCCCCTGACATGCATGCAGGACAATATCTCGACGGCATGGTCCTCATCCCTGAGATTGAAGCTTGCCAGGGAGGCCTCAGGCCGCTCTGCGACATGGGATTGCCAGGCCTGCATCGCGGCGTCGTCCATATGGTCGGCATCGAGCAGGATGAGGATTCCCTCATTGTCCGCTTTGAGCTTCCGTGTATTGGAAGGCGACAGGATGGCAACCTGGCAGTCGAGCTGTTGGCGCAGGTAGTCAGCGAACAGCTGAGACTGGGGCGTGTTTTCGGTGACCAGCTGTATTAGGCGATTATTGTTTTCCATAGCCTGACCTCAATGAAATATCTGACATGCTCGCCCCTTATTCCTTACGAGTAACGGGATCAGAGTAAGGTCTTATCCAGTCTCGTCTTCATTGTAATGGAATGTAACTAATAAATAGTTATTAAAATTTTCTTTTTTATTACCAGTGAGATATTTCCCCTCTATCAATGGGTTGGAGGCTTTTTGTTTTTCGAGGCCACGTTGTTCGCCATTTAGTATGAGAAAAATCAGTCTAAAGGATTGACGCTCGCTGGGTTCGCCTATGTTGTTGACTCACGTTCAGGGCGTAGATCGCCTGCGGCCTTCCTGTTTCATTCGCCTCAGGGGGCGCTTAGAATGCCGCCGCAACGATAGTGACCAATCGAGATGATGAAATGACGACAACTGTTGTGCTGGCCAGCGGCAATGTCGGCAAGCTGCGCGAATTCGGCCAGCTGCTCGCGCCCCTGGGCATGGACGTTCGTCCTCAGTCGGACTTCGACGTGACGGAGGTCGAGGAGACCGGGCTGACCTTCGTCGAGAACGCCCTGCTCAAGGCCCGGGAAGCCAGCCGTGTCAGCGGCCTGCCGGCGATGGCGGACGACTCGGGGCTGGCGGTGGATGCCCTGCAGGGGCGCCCCGGCATCTATTCCGCGCGCTTCTCCGGCGAGCCCAAGGATGACGCCCGCAACAACGCCTACCTGCTCGAATCCCTGTCGGACGTGCCGACGGTTCAGCGCACGGCCCGCTACTGGTGCGTGCTGGTGCTGCTCCGTCACGCGGAGGACCCGGTGCCGCTGATCGTACAGCAGAGCTGGGACGGCGAGATTCTCACCGAGGCTCGCGGCGAAGGTGGCTTCGGCTACGATCCGCTGTTCTGGGTGCCGGAATGCGGCAAGACCGCCGCCGAACTCTCATCCGACGAGAAGAACCGTCTGAGCCATCGGGGGCGCGCCCTGCAGGCCCTGGTGGCGCAGCTCGACGGCGAGTCATTCTCCTCATGAGCCATTCACTGCCGCCCCTGGCGCTCTATATCCACGTGCCCTGGTGCGTGCGCAAGTGCCCCTACTGCGATTTCAACTCCCACGGTGTCGGGGCCAGAGCCAGCCTGCCCGAGGAGGCCTATCTGGCGGCGCTGATCGCCGACCTGGACGCCGATCTTCCGCTGGCGGCGGGGCGGGTGCTGGTCAGCATCTTCATCGGCGGCGGCACGCCGAGCCTGATGTCGGCCGACTTCTACCGCCGTCTGCTCGAGGCGGTTTCATCTCGCCTGCCCTTCGCCGACGATATCGAGATCACCCTGGAGGCCAATCCGGGGACCGTGGAGCGGGGCCGCTTCGCCGGCTATCGCGCCGCGGGCATCAACCGGCTTTCGATCGGCGTGCAGAGCTTTCAGGACGCGCAGCTGTCCGCGCTGGGCCGCATCCACAGCGGTGAAGAGGCCCGACTGGCCGTTGCCGAGGCCCGCGAGGCCGGGTTCGATAACCTCAACCTGGACCTGATGCATGGCCTGCCGGGCCAGACGCCGGCGCTGGCCCTCGACGACCTGGAACAGGCACTGGCGCTCGCGCCCGAGCACCTGTCCTGGTACCAGCTCACCCTCGAGCCCAACACCGAGTTTCACTCGCGCCCGCCCGAGCTGCCCGAGGAGGAGGCCCTCTGGGACATCCAGGAGCTCGGGCACGAGCGCCTGGAAGCCGCCGGCTTCGCGCGCTACGAGATTTCCGCCTATGCCCAGCCAGGCCGCCCGGCGCGCCACAATCTCAACTACTGGCGATTCGGCGACTATCTGGGCATCGGGGCCGGCGCCCATGGCAAGCTGAGCGCTCACGACGATGACGGCTTTCATGTCGAGCGTCGCTGGAAGACCCGCCAGCCCGAGGCCTACCTGCGACGGCATGATGACCCGCGCGGCTTCGTGGCCGGTCGCGAGCCGATTTCGCCCGACGAGCTGCCGCTCGAGTTCGCCATGAACGCGCTGCGTCTCGTCGAGGGCGTGCCGCTGTCGACCTGGTCGGCCCATACCGGCCGGCCGGTGGGTCGGCTGCAGGCAAATCTCGAAGTGGCGAGGAAAAAAGGACTTCTGGTGGAAGATGGCGAAAGGCTTCAAGCCTCCCCCCAGGGTCTATTATTCTTGAACGAGCTGCTGGCCCTGATCGACGCCTGAAAGAAGGCCCTGGTGAATACCTTGGTAACCTGGGAAAGAGAGGGGCCGGCCGGAATGCCATTCGTCAACACGGAGTCGACGACGCTATGACCAAGACCGTTCGCATGATCGCGCCGCTCGCGGCCGCCGCCCTGCTGGTGGGCTGCACCACGACCAACCCGAACACCGGTGAGACCCAGCGCAGCCAGACCGGCACCGGCGCCACCATCGGCGCGGTGGTCGGTGCCGCCGCCGGTGCGCTCAGCGGCGACGGCAGCACCAGTCGTCGCGACCGCGCGCTGATCGGCGCCGCCGTGGGGGCCGCCGCCGGTGGCGGCATCGGCGCCTACATGGACAAGCAGGAAGAGCAACTGCGCCAGAGCATGGAAGGCACCGGCATCGGTGTCGAACGTCAGGGCAACGACATCATTCTCAACATGCCCAGCAGCGTGACCTTCGGCTTCGATTCCAGCGAGCTGACCATGCAGGCGCGCAACGCGCTGAACGATGTCTCCTCGGTGCTGACCCAGTACCCCGAGACACGCGTCAACATCGCCGGCCACACCGACAGTACCGGAGACGCCAGCTACAACCAGCGTCTCTCCGAGCGTCGTGCCCAGGCGGTCGGCAGCTACCTCTCGCAAAGCGGTGTGGCTTCCAACCGTCTCTACATGAACGGCTACGGCGAGAACCAGCCGGTGGCCAGCAACGAGACCGAAGCCGGCCGTGCTCAGAACCGTCGCGTGGAGATCACTCTGACGCCCATGACCCAGGGCTGATCGGGTTCCCACGCTTGCCGGGCCCGCCCCTGTCAGGGGCGGGCCCTTTTCTTTCCCATGACACGACCACCGCCATGCTTTCCTATCAGCACGCCTACCATGCGGGCAACTTCGCCGACGTTCACAAGCATCTGACGCTTTACGCCGTCGTCGATCACTTGTTACGTAAAAAATCATCTATTACGTATATCGATACTCACGCCGGTCGCGGGCTCTATCCGCTGGCCGCCGCCGAGACGGCACGGCTGCAGGAATACCAGCAGGGCGTGGCCAGGCCGTGGGCGAAAAGGACGGGGCTGTCGAAGGCCTCCTCGCTGCTGGGCGACTGGCTGGCGGCGGTGGGCGAGGTCCAGCAGGGCGGCGGGCTTGACCACTATCCCGGTTCGCCCTGGTGGCTGTCGCATCGCCTGCGCGAGCAGGACCGGCTGCGGCTGTTCGAGCTGCACCCCGGCGAGCACGGCCACCTGGCCGACCAGGCCTTGCCGGAGGCGGTGAAGCGCATCCAGGGCGATGGCCTGGCCGGGCTGCTGAAGGCGCTACCGGTGAAGACGCCGCGGCTGTGCGTGCTGATCGATCCCAGCTACGAGCGCAAGGCGGAATACGACGAGGTGGCCGACACCGTGCTGTCGGCCATGCGCAAGGCGCGCCACGCCGTGGTCATGATCTGGTATCCGATGCTGCCCGCCGGACGCCATCAGGCGCTGCTGGAAGGCCTTCGCGACGGCGGCCTGCGCAAGATCTGGTGCAGCGAACTGACGCTGGGCGACCCCGGTGAGGGCCATGGCATGTACGGCAGCGGCATCCTGGTCGTGAACCCGCCCTGGGGCCTCGATGAGCGCATCCATGAGGCCATGGCGGCACTGCTGCCGCTGTGGGGGCCCACCGCCCGCCATCGCGGTGACTGGTGGGTGGGCGAGTAGGAACGGGCTCAGGAAAGTCTCTACGGCCCGACGCAGAGGCACCTGCTGCCTTGCTCGCCGCCATTTATCGATACAGAAACTGCCGAAGATCGAACCCGGGGGCTGGTGGAGAGCCGGCGCAGCGCGCCGACTGCTGTGACCCGCTTGCCCCTATTTGCCGATACAGAAACTGCCGAAGATCTCACCCAGCAGATCGTCGGCACTGAACTCGCCGGTGATCTCGCCCAGCGCTTGCTGGGCGTCGCGCAGGTCCTCTGCAAGCAGTTCGCCGGCGCCGTAGCCGGCCAGCTGGGCCTCGCCGTTGCCGAGCGCCTGCTCGGCGCGATCCAGGGCGTCCAGATGGCGTCGCCGGGCCGAGAAGCGGCCCTCGGTGGTGGCCGAGAAGCCCATCACCGCCTTGAGATGCTCCTTGAGGTTATCCACACCCTCACCGGTCTTCGCCGACAGCCGCACTACCGGTGTGGCTGTGGACAAGTCGAGTCCCGGCGTTTCCTGGCTGGTATCGACCTTGTTGCGCACCAGCGTCAGCCGCGACGGATCGGCCAGGCGCTCGACGAATTCCGGCCAGATCGCCATGGGGTCGAGGGCATCCGTGGTGGCGGCATCGACCATCAGCAGCACCCGGTCGGCCTTCTCGATTTCGCTCCAGGCCCGGGCCACGCCGATCTGCTCCACCGCGTCCGGCGTGTCGCGCAGGCCGGCGGTATCGATCACGTGCAGCGGCATGCCGTCCAGATGGATGTGCTCGCGCAGCACGTCCCGGGTGGTGCCCTCGATATCGGTGACGATGGCGGTCTCCTGCTCGGTGAGGGCATTGAGCAGGCTGGACTTTCCGGCATTGGGACGCCCGGCGATCACCACGCTCATGCCCTCGCGCATCAGCGCGCCCTGGGCCGCCGCCGCTCGCACCTCACCGAGTTCGCCGCGGATCTCGGCCAGCTTGGCGGCCACGTGGCCGTCGGCCAGGAAGTCGATCTCCTCCTCGGGGAAATCGATGGCCGCCTCGACGTACATGCGCAGTTCGATCAGGCGCTGCACCAGCCCCTCGACCCGCCGCGAGAACTCGCCCTGCAGCGAGCGCAGGGCGTTCTCGGCGGCGCCCCGGGAGCTGGCCTCGATCAGGTCGGCGATGGCCTCGGCCTGGGCCAGGTCGAGCTTGTCGTTGAGGAAGGCGCGCTCGGAGAACTCGCCGGGGCGGGCCAGGCGGGCGCCGAGCCGCACGCAGCGCTCCAGCAGCAGGTCCATGAGCACCGGGCCGCCGTGGCCCTGGAGCTCCAGCACGTCCTCGCCGGTGAAGGAGTTCGGGCCCTCGAAGAACAGCGCGATGCCCTCGTCGATCATGCCCTGGTCGCCCCTGAACGGCCCGTAGAGGGCGAAGCGCGGGGCAGGGCAGTGTCCCAGCAGGCTGCTGGCGATCGACCGGCAGGCAGGCCCTGAGACGCGAATGATGCCGACGCCGCCGCGCCCCGGGGGCGTGGCCAGGGCGGCGATGGTGTCCTGGGAATAGAGGCTTTCGGCCATCGGTGGCTCCTCGGTGAGACGTGGCTATTGTCCGGTGACGGCCCCGCAAACGCCAGACCCCCGCCGAAGCGGGGGTCTGGAGCGGGAGGGAAGACCTGTGACGGGGAACCGTTACTTGGTCTTCATGCCCTTGCCGACGTTGGGGTCGGCCTCGATCTTGCGCGTGATGAAGTACTGCTGGGCGATCGAGGTGATGTTGTTCACCACCCAGTAGATCACCAGGCCGGCCGGGAACCACAGGAAGAAGAAGGTGAAGACCACCGGCAACAGCTTCATGATCTTCGCCTGGGTCGGGTCCGGCGGCGTCGGGTTGAGCAGCTGCTGCACGAACATCGAGGCGCCCATCAGGATCGGCAGCACGAAGAACGGATCCTTCACCGACAGATCCTGGATCCAGAACATGAAGGGGGCGTGGCGCAGCTCCACAGACTCGAGCAGCATCCAGTACAGGGCGATGAACACCGGCATCTGTACCAGGATCGGCAGGCAGCCGCCCAGAGGATTGATCTTCTCCTTCTGGTAGAACTTCATCATCTCCTGGGACATCTTCTGGCGATCGTCGCCGTACTGCTCCTTGAGCCGCTGCATCTCCGGGCCGAGCTTGCGCATCCGTGCCATGGACTTGTAGGCCTTGGCGGAGAGCGGGAGCAGGGCGGCCTTGACCAGCAGGGTCAGGATGACGATCGACCAGCCCCAGTTGCCGATCACGTTCTGGATGTGATCCAGCAGCCAGAACAGCGGGTTGGCGATGAACCACAGCCAGCCGAAGTCGACGGTCAGTTCCAGGTGCGGGGCCACGGCCTCGAGGCGCTCCTGGATCTTGGGGCCCATGTAGAGGGTGGCGCCCAGGGTGGCGGAGCCGCCCGCGGCCACGTTCTCGGTCGCGCCGGCGAAGGCGGCCACGTTGCGGTTCTGGGAGTCGGTGGTGGCGTAGTAGAGGTTCTGCTGGTCCTGGGGCGGGGCCCAGGCGGAGGTGAAGTAGTGCTGGATCATGGCGACCCAGCCGCCTTCGACGTCGCGGTTCTCGAAGCTGCCTTTCTTGACCTCGTCGAAGTCGACCTTCAGGTACCTGTCGTCCGGCGTCGAGTAGGCGGCGCCCAGATAGGAACTCATGCCCATCTTGGGCCCGGTCGACGGGTCGGCGCTGTCGTCGCGGACCAGCTGACCGATGAAGCGCGCGGTGAGCGGCGTCTCGCTTTGGTTGTCCAGCAGGTAGTCGACTTTCACCGCGTAGCTGTCGCGATCGAAGGTGAAGCGCTTGATGACGTCCACGCCGTCGACGCTGGCGGAGAGATCCACCTGCAGTGCGTCTTCGCCCTCGGTGAGACGATATTCGGTCTGTTCGGAAGCGAAGGTCAGGCGGCCCTGGTGACCTTCCAGCTGCAGGCCGGAGCGGGCCACGTAGCTACGCGTCTGGTCGTTGGACAGCAGCACGAAGGGCTGTCCGGAATCGAGCGCGAACTGGTGCTGGGGCAGGGCGGCGTAGACGATGTCGCCGCCCTGCGGATCGATGCGCACGTCCAGCACGTCGGTGGAGACGGCCACCAGGTCACGGCTGTTGCCGGACGGTGCCTGACCGGGAATGTTGCCGGCCATGTCGTCGGGTGCCGTGTTCCGGGTCGGTACCGAGAGGTCGTCACCGCCGGCGTCCGGGGAAGAGGACGTCGGATTCTCGCTGGTGATGGTCGGGGCCTGGGGGGCGGTGGCCACCTGACCGTAATCCTGATTCCACTGCACGACGATCAGGTAGGCGAGGACCGCCAGGGGAATCAGCAGTAGTAGTCGTTTTACATCCATGAGGGGTCTGCTCGATGGGTGGTGAACAATCCGGTGGCGCGATGCCGCTCGCCGGCCCGACATACGCGAAAGCCTGCCGGGGGCAGGCTAGCGTTGGCTCGCCGAGCGTCCCTTGGGAACGCGACGAGGTCAAGCGGGATGGCGTCTGGCGTGATCACGCGCATGCAGGCTCCGGGCGGTGCCAACAGCGACGGGCAGTCGGCGTCATCGACGCTCTGCCTCAGGTGCGTCGCTCGTGGCCGCCTTGTTCGCTTCGCGTTCCAGACGTTTCCACATGCCGTGCAGCTGACGGTGGACGGTGGCGTTGTCCAGATCCTGAACGCCGCGTCTGGCGAGCAGCACGATATCCACAGGGGGAAGTCGGTGTTGGCGAAGACGAATGGAGTCGCGCGCGATGCGCTTGAGGCGGTTGCGGTCGACGGCCCGACGCACGTTCTTCTTGCTGAAGATCAGTCCGAGGCGGGGATGCCCCAGATCATTGGGGGAGGCCAGGGCCATCAATCCCTTGCCATGGACCTTGAAGGCAGCGGTGTCGAAGACGCGTCGGTAGTCCCCGGCAGTCAGCAGGCGCAGCTGCCGGGGAAAGCCCTGACTGGACACGCGAGGTCCGCGATCAGGCGCTCAGGCGCTTGCGGCCCTTGGCGCGACGACGCGCCAGGACGGCACGACCGTTCTTGGTGGCCATGCGAGCACGGAAACCATGCGCGCGCTTGCGCTTGAGAACGCTAGGTTGAAATGTGCGTTTCATAACTCGTTATTCCCACGTGGTTTTTGGAACAAATCGGCGATTCAGAGGCGCCCGGGTTCCGGTGGGGAATCCGGGTAGATTCGGCTCAGGACCGGAAATTGTAGTGATATCGGGCCTCGGGCGCAATTTTTCCTTGCGACTTTTCGACGGGTCGTTCTCTCGCGGGCCTTGGTAGATCCATTACCATTACTAGTATGGGTTTTCTATTACGCCCTGTGATTATTGGTGGGGAAAAGATTTGTGGATAACCGATATATTCGCTTCCTCTTCAATAAGCTGTGGGTATCATAATCGTGTGGACACCCCGTTGGCGATCGGCGAGCAACCGGTGGATGAAGGGTGGATGGAATCTCGAGTCATCCACAGGGCCACTCACGTACTCAGATTCCTCGCAGGATCTTCCTACCTCCCCGGGCAGGTTTTCCACAGCGATGTCCGCAGGCGTCATCCATGTGGATAACCTGCGGGTGGCACGATACAATATCCGGTCGTTCTTCAACCGAATGGTGAGGTCGCGTGTCGCTCGCTCTCTGGCAACAATGTCTGGATACCCTGCAGGACGAACTGAGTTCCCAGCAGTTCAACACCTGGATTCGCCCATTGCAGGCGGAGGAAGGGGACGCCAACCAGCTGCGGCTGCTGGCCCCCAATCGCTTCGTGCGCGACTGGGTCAGTGACAAGTACGCCAAGCGGATCAGCGAACTCATGCGCGAACTGTCGCCGGCCAAGCCGCCCAAGGTGGTGGTGACCGTGGGCAGTCGTCGTGTGGCGTCGCCGGCCCCGCAGACCCGCGAACTGGGCGACCCGGTCTCCGCCGCGCCTCGCGCCCCGGCGGTGCAGACGCCACCGCGTGGCGACGTGGCCGACGAGAGCGAGATCGACCAGCTGCGCGACGAGGGTGCGGAGGCGCCCCGCCGGCCTGGCAGCGAGCGCCAGGTACAGGTGGAAGGCAGCCTCAAGCACAACAGCGGCCTCAACCCGAGCTTCACCTTCGAGACCTTCGTCGAGGGCAAGTCCAACCAGCTGGCCCGGGCCGCCTCTCGCCAGGTCTCGGAGAATCCCGGCGGCGCCTACAACCCGCTGTTCCTCTATGGCGGCGTCGGCCTCGGCAAGACCCACCTGATGCATGCCGTCGGCAATGCCCTGGCCGGTCGACGAGAGAACGCGCGGGTGGTCTATCTGCACTCCGAGCGCTTCGTCGCCGACATGGTCAAGGCGCTGCAGCTCAATGCGATCAACGACTTCAAGCGCTTCTATCGCAGCGTCGATGCGCTGCTGATCGATGACATCCAGTTCTTCGCCGGCAAGGAGCGCTCCCAGGAGGAGTTCTTCCACACCTTCAACGCCCTGCTAGAGGGCGGCCAGCAGATGATCCTGACCTCGGATCGCTATCCCAAGGAGATCAGCGGCGTCGAGGAGCGCCTCAAATCGCGCTTCGGCTGGGGTCTGACGGTGGCGATCGAGCCGCCGGAGCTCGAGACCCGGGTGGCGATCCTGATGAAGAAGGCCGACCAGGCCAAGGTCGATCTGCCCCATGACGCTGCCTTCTTCATCGCCCAGAAGATCCGCTCCAACGTTCGCGAGCTGGAGGGCGCCCTGAAGAAGGTCATCGCCGACTCCCACTTCATGGGGCGGCCGATCACCCAGGACTTCATCCGCGAATCGCTCAAGGACTTGCTGGCCCTGCAGGACAAGCAGGTCGGGGTCGACAACATCCAGCGCACCGTCGCCGAGTACTACAAGATCAAGCTCGCCGATCTGCTCTCCAAGCGGCGTTCACGCTCGGTGGCACGCCCCCGCCAGGTCGCCATGGCCCTGGCCAAGGAGCTGACCAACCACAGCCTGCCGGAGATCGGCGATGCCTTCGGCGGGCGCGACCACACCACCGTGCTGCATGCCTGCCGCAAGGTGCAGGCGCTTCAGGAAGAGAACGCGGACATCCGCGAGGACTACAAGAATCTGCTGCGTCTGCTGACCAGCTGATTGCCCGAATGCGAAGGGCCGGGCCCGGCCTCAATTCCTCCAGGACAAGAGAAGTGGAGTCGACATGAAATTTTCCATCTCCCGTGAAGCGCTGCTGCGCCCGCTGGCGCTGGTCGCCGGCGTGGTGGAGCGTCGCCAGACCCTGCCGGTGCTGTCGAACGTGCTGATCCAGGTCGAGCAGGACCAGGTCTCGCTGACCGGCACCGATCTCGAGGTCGAGCTGATCGGGCGGACCGTGGCCAGCCAGGTCGAACAGCCGGGCGGCATCACCGTGCCGGCGCGCAAGCTGATGGACATCTGCAAGTCGCTGCCGGACCAGTCCGAGATCCAGCTGTCGCTGGAAGAGGGGCGCGCGGTGCTGCGTAGCGGCCGCTCGCGCTTCACCCTCTCGACCCTGCCGGTGGCCGAATTCCCGAGTATCGAGGACGGCCAGAGCAGCGTCGAGCTGAGCCTGCCGCGCGGCACGCTCAAGCACCTCATCGACTCCACCTCCTTCGCCATGGCGCAGCAGGACGTGCGCTACTACCTCAACGGCATGCTGCTGGAGTTCGCCAGCAACCTGGTGCGTGCGGTGTCCACCGACGGCCACCGCCTGGCGGTCTGCTCGCGCCCGGCCGAGATTCAGGTCGAGCCGTCGCAGAAGCTGATCGTGCCGCGCAAGGGCATTCTCGAGCTGGTACGCCTGCTCGACGACAGCGACGAGCCGGTCAGCCTGACCCTCGGCGCCACCCATATCCGCGCCCACACCGGCGACTTCACCTTCACCTCCAAGCTGGTGGACGGCAAGTTCCCCGACTACGAGCGCGTCGTGCCGCGCAACGGCGACAAGGTGTTCATCGCCGAGCGTTCCGAGCTCCGTCAGGTGCTGTCGCGTACCGCCATCCTCTCCAACGAGAAGTATCGCGGCGTGCGCCTCAACCTGGAGGAGGGCAACCTGCGGGTCATGGCCAATAACCCCGAGCAGGAAGAGGCCGAGGAGAACGTGGCCATCGAATACTCCGGGCCGGCCATGGAGATCGGCTTCAACGTCGGCTATCTGGTGGACGTGCTCAACGTGCTCGACCAGGAGCGGGTGCAGATGACCCTGGCCGATCCCAACAGCAGTGCGCTGATGGAAGAGACGGGAGGCGGCGACGCCCTCTACGTCGTCATGCCCATGCGTCTCTGACGGGATGCCCCTCGATCGTCTCGCCTTCCAGGGCCTGCGCAACCTGCAGGCCCTGGAGCTCACCCCCGGGCCGGGGATCAATCTCTTCGCGGGCGCCAACGGCAGCGGCAAGACCAGCCTGCTCGAGGGCATCCACGTGCTGGGCATGGGGCGTTCGTTTCGCACGCGCCGCTTGCCCAATGCCATCGCCCACGATGCCGAGAGCCTGACCCTCCACGCCCGCCTGGCGGGCGATCCCCCGGTGCCGCTCGGCGTCCGCCGCCGGCGCGATGCCGAGGAACTCGAGCTGCGGCTGGGCGGCGAGCGCCTGGACCGCCTCTCGGGGCTGGTCGAGGTGCTGCCGCTGCAGCTGATCAATCCCGACGCCTTCCGCCTGCTCGAGGGCTCGCCGGCCGGTCGCCGCGAGTTTCTCGACTGGGGCGTGTTTCACGTGAAACACGATTTCCTCGACGCCTGGCGGCGCTATCGTCGCGCCCTCAAGCATCGGAATGCCCTGTTCAGGCATGGTAGAATGCACGATGCTTCACTGGATGCCTGGGAGCAGGAACTGGTGCTGTGGGGCGAGCGACTGGACACCCTGCGCCGTGACTGGATGGCCGACTTTCAGCCGGTGTTCAGCGAGACCCTGGCCGGGTTGATCGAGCTGCCGGGCTTGACCCTGCGCTATTCGCGGGGCTGGGACCGCAAGCGCTCCCTGGCCGAGGTGCTGCAGCAGGGGCGGGACACCGATCGCCAGATGGGATTCACGCAGCAGGGGCCGCAGCGGGCCGACCTGGGTATTCGCCTCGGCCGACGGCCGGCCGTGGAGGTGCTTTCACGGGGCCAGCAGAAACTGGTGGTGAGCGCCTTGAAGCTGGCCCAGGGGCGTCTGCTGGAGCAGGCCACGGGCCAGTCCTGCGTCTATCTGATCGACGATCTTCCCGCCGAGCTGGACGAAGCGCACCGCCGGGTCTTCTGCGCCTGGCTGGAGAAGATGCGCTGCCAGGCTTTCATCACCAGTGTCGACCCGGAGGCGCTGGCCGGCGCCTGGGATTCGCGGACGCCGGTGGCGATGTTTCACGTGAAACGCACCGAATCGGGGCAGGGGCAGCTGCTGCCAACGGACAGACAGACTTCATGACGGAGTAGTCAATGAGCGAACAGGCTTACGACTCATCGAGCATCAAGGTTCTCAAGGGCCTGGATGCGGTACGCAAGCGGCCCGGCATGTACATCGGCGACACCGACGATGGCACAGGCCTGCACCACATGGTGTTCGAGCTGGTGGACAACTCCATCGATGAGGCCCTGGCCGGCTATTGCAGCGAGATCCGGGTGATCATCCATCCGGACGAGTCGATCACGGTCAGCGACAACGGCCGCGGCATTCCGACCGACGTGCACGAGGAGGAGGGTGTGTCGGCGGCCGAGGTGATCATGACCGTGCTTCACGCCGGCGGCAAGTTCGACGACAACTCCTACAAGGTTTCCGGTGGCCTGCACGGCGTCGGGGTCTCGGTGGTCAACGCGCTCTCCGAAGAGCTCAAGCTGACCATCTGGCGCAACGAGCAGGTCCACGAGCAGGTCTACCGTCACGGCGTACCCGTGGCGCCGTTGTCGGTGGTCGGCAAGACCGAGCAGAGCGGCAGCCGGGTGCACTTCAAGCCCTCGCCCGAGACCTTCCACAACATCGAATTCCACTACGATGTGCTGGCCAAGCGGTTGCGCGAGCTGTCCTTCCTCAACTCCGGCGTCGCCATCCGGCTGATGGACGAGCGCTCCGGCAAGGAAGAGCTGTTCCACTACGAGGGCGGCCTCAAGGCGTTCGTCGACCACCTGAACACCAACAAGACGGTGCTCAACCCGGTCTTCCACTTCAACGTCGAGCGCGAGGACGGCGTCGGCGTCGAGATCGCCATGCAGTGGAACGACACCTTCGCCGAGAACATCTTCTGCTACACCAACAACATCCCCCAGCGGGATGGCGGCACCCACCTGGCCGGCTTCCGCGCCTCGCTGACGCGCACGCTGAACCACTACATCGAGGCCGAGGGCCTGCTCAAGAAGGCCAAGGTCAGCACCTCCGGCGACGACGCCCGGGAGGGTCTGACCGCGATCATCTCGGTCAAGGTGCCGGACCCGAAGTTCTCCTCCCAGACCAAGGACAAGCTGGTCTCGTCCGAGGTGAAGACCGCGGTGGAGCAGGAGATGGGCCGGCAGTTCGCCGAGTACCTGGTCGAGAAGCCGAACGAGGCCAAGTCCATCGTCAACAAGATGCTGGACGCGGCTCGCGCCCGCGAGGCGGCCCGAAAGGCCCGCGACATGACTCGCCGCAAGGGGGCGCTGGACATCGCCGGCCTGCCCGGCAAGCTGGCCGACTGCCAGGAGAAGGACCCGGGCCTCTCCGAGCTGTTCCTGGTCGAGGGCGACTCGGCCGGCGGCAGCGCCAAGCAGGGCCGCGACCGTCGTACCCAGGCGATCCTGCCGCTCAAGGGCAAGATTCTCAACGTCGAGAAGGCGCGCTTCGACAAGATGCTGTCCTCGGCCGAGGTCGGCACCCTGATCACCGCGCTCGGCTGCGGTATCGGGCGCGAGGAGTTCAATCCCGACAAGCTGCGCTACCATTCCATCATCATCATGACCGATGCGGACGTGGACGGCTCGCACATCCGGACCCTGCTGCTGACCTTCTTCTTCCGCCAGATGTCGCAGCTGATCGAGCGCGGTCACGTGTTCATCGCCCAGCCGCCGCTCTACAAGATCAAGCGCGGCAAGCAGGAGAGCTACCTCAAGGACGAACAGGCGCTCACCGACTACCTGACCACCACCGCCCTGGACGGCGCACGCCTGCACGTGAGTGCCGATGCCCCGGGGATCGGCGGCGAGCACCTGCAGTCGCTGGTGGATCAGTATCGTGACGTGATGCGTCGCATCGAGCGCCTGTCGCGGGTCTATCCGGACGTGGTACTGCGCAAGATCGTCCACGCCGCTCGCGTCGAGGGTGAAGAGAGCCTGCGCGATCGTGCCGCCATGCAGGGCTGGATCGACTACCTGCAGCGCGAGATGGATGCCCTGGTCGACTACGAGGGCGGCCCGCGCTATAGCTTCCGCCTGGAAGAGGACAGCGAGCGTGGCTTCTACCTGCCGGCGGTGACCCTGCTCGCCCACGGCGTCACCACCGACTTCGTGTGGGGCGTCGACTTCTTCACCAGCGCCGATTATCGCGCTATCGCCGGGCTCGGCGAGACGCTGGACGGTCTGGTCGAGGAGGGCGCCTTCGTGGCACGCGGCGAGCGTCAGCAGCCGATCGACAGCTTCTACGACGCCCTGGAGTGGCTGATGAACGAGGCCCAGCGTGGCCTGTCCATCCAGCGCTACAAGGGCCTGGGTGAGATGAACCCGGAGCAGCTGTGGGAGACCACCATGGATCCTGAGACACGCCGCCTGCTGCGCGTGTCCATCGAGGATGCCGTGGCCGCCGACATGATGTTCAACACCCTAATGGGCGACGAGGTCGAGCCTCGCCGTGACTTCATCGAGCGCAACGCCCTGGTGGCCAACCTGGACATCTGATCGGCCGGCGCGATGTTTCACGTGAAACATCGCGCCGATGCAGTGGCCCGTATCCCCGCCGCCAGCCACATGAAAAAGCCCGCCATCCTGGGATGGCGGGCTTTTTCTATTCAGGACCCGAGAATATCTCGATCTCTGAGGCAGGGCAGGCGAACGATGGCGTTGGAGAGCGTTCTTCGGATGCCACGGGGGGGGGGGGCGGGCTATCGGGACGGGTCCCCTACCCGCAGCAAGTCGACGAAGGCGGCCAGACCGTCGAATACCCGTGGCCGATCGTCACTGGTCCGCCCCGGGTGCCTGGCGGGGGTGCTCCCGCCCTTGCCGCGGCTCACCAG
>NZ_PYUQ02000019.1:0-35539 GCF_003030865.2 Halomonas sp. SL1
GCATAGACCGTTGTTTACGTGCCGACTTTTCAGACAGAACCTAGTTCATCGAAGCTTTCGATGTAGAACTTTAGCGTGGCTTCAATAATTGAACAGGATGCCGTTACAGATGCGTGAGGATCACTTTGGATATGCTCAATTGCTCTTTCAAACTCCTTTTCAATGGATGAGAAATCACCTGATCTCAGATAGTCTTCCAGAGTTTTAGTGATTGGCGTTGAGCCTGCTTTCGTCACGTACCCATTGCTTCGATAAACCAATTGATTTTTCGCTAATGCGGCGTTAATCCTCGCTTGACCTTCAGTCACTTTGGTTGATAGTGGCCCATCAAAAAGTGAAGAGGGCGGTTCCTGATCCATGTACTCTTGAATTACCGCACCCAGAACTTCTAGCGCATCAGTTTGAGGATCCTCGTTACAACGCTTTAGCCAGTAACTGCACTTCTTTTCGCAATTACCCTCAGGGGCATCCCCTGGTGCTCCACTCTCCATAAAGAGTGTATCGAGCTTGGAGTGACTGTAATAATGATCAGCGATTACAGAAGCTACTGCTCCAATAACCGAATTTGGTATTTGAGGATTCAAACTCGAGTCTCCGTGAGACTAACAGTGATTAGGTGGATTTCTCGATAACAATGATGAACGTGCCAGCACGTTCATCATTGTTATCGAGCCGTCATTTTTCACCTAACCCATTGATACCATAGGAAGCTAAGAAAAGCTCGGCTCTTTATGCAAAATTCGCTCCGGTTCCATGGGGTACGACACCCGGCCGGAATGGGGCCTCCGAGGAGCATGCGTTCATGGAGCATGTGGCCGTGGAGAGGTATGTGGCAGCGGCCACACAGAACCAGGCCTTGAATGATCTGGTCTTGCTTTATCGCCATGTGCTCGAACAACGGCAGGGAGATATAGCTCATTAATCATCCAATTTGATTTCTCTCTTCAAGACTACATCCCTCACCATCAACCATCTCCGAAAAAAGCTTCGCCTCTCTATATCTCCACCATGGATCATTTTCAACCCACTCAAGCCCTACACTCTTCCACTGCTTGGCTTCTCTCAAACGCACATCCTCTTCTCTAGTAATAATCGCAACTAGCGAATAGCGAGAAACAATCTCTTCAAAATCTTCTACACAATCACCACAGCCAGGCTCAAGAATCTTTCTAACTAAAAGACTAACAGGAATCACATGCTCATGAGACAGAAGCCTTTTTATACCAACAACTTTCCATCCATTTGCTTTTAGCAGGTCACGAGCACTTATTGACCAGAAAGGATGGCCAAGATACTTACCTTTTCCCAAAGGGCTCTCACCATGATCGTGCAGCTTTCGTATCGCGATACTAAGTGACTGCGGCAAAATCTTATCCGAGCACAAATCTGGACGCTGGTTACAAAACATTGCCAACTCAGCAACCGACCTAAGTTTACGTTTATTCAATATGGTTCTAGACACTGTGAGGCTACAATCCGGCGGTTAGAAACAACATATAATCAAAGAAAGAAGACCACACCACAAATATAAAACCTACCCCAAGCCGGTCGGCTCGGGGCAAGCTCATGTGTCGCTTAACAGGTCTTTGTCAAAGGCACACATGCCCGGCTTGTTTACCCTCGCGCCAGCGTCTCGAAGACACGCGCCACGGCTTCGGCGCCGGGGTCGACGATGCCCTTGAGCGCGCTTTCCGGCACGTAGGCGGAGCGCCCGGCATTGGCGGTGGTGAGCGAGGCGGTGTCGTCGGCGCCTTGGCGCGCCGCCTGGGCAGCATCGACCAGCGAGTTGCCGGCCTGCAGCGCTTCGATCGCCGGCAGCAGGGCGTCGAGCATGGTGCGGTCCCCTGCCCTGGCGCCGCCGTATTCCTGCAACTTGTTCACGCCGGCCGCAAGCGCGTCCGCCGGGGCGTCGCCGCGGTCCAGGGCGCTGCCCGCGGCGGTGAACAGGATCGACAGCAGCACGCCGCTGGAGCCGCCCATGTCGCGGGCCAGCAGCTGACCGATGCCGGTGAACAGCGGCGCCAGCGCGGTGGTGGTCAGCTGCCGCGCATCCAGCGCCCGGGCCAGGCTATCGGCGCCGCTCTGCATGCTGGCTCCGGCATCGCCGTCGCCGCTGCTGGCATCCAGGGCGTCCAGCGCCTCGCGGGCATCGCGCAGCGTCTCGATCACTTGCCACAGCGCCGCCGTGGTCTCGGCGTGCTGCGGGGCGTCGTCGCTGAGGGCGTCGTGGCCCTGGGCCGTGTTCGGGGTGAAGGTGGGCGCCTTGCGCACGCCGCGAACGCCCGGCCAAGCGGGCGCATTGGTCGGTGCGGTGAGCGCGGCCAGCAGCTCGGGCGTGCCGGGCACCAGGGTGACGGAGAAGCCGTGCATGTCGAGCGAGGTCATCAGCGGCGCGGGGCCGATCAGGTGGCTGACGCGGCCCTCGCCCAGCTGACGCAGCAGGCTCTCGGCCAGCACGCCCATCTCCTGGGTCGAGCAGCTGCCCAGGTTGTTGAGCATGGCCACCCAGGCGGTATCGGGCGACGCGCCGTCGTTGGCGGCGAGCGCCTGGCGCAGCGGCTCGAGCACCAGGCACATGGCGTCGTCCGCGCTCTCGGGGGCGACCTCGCGGGTGCCGGTCTCGTTGTGGATGCCGAGGCCCAGCTCGGGCGAGCGAGAGGCCGCCGGCTGGCCGGGCTGTGCCGCGGGCTGCAGCGCCATTCCGAGCGAGCCCATGCGCTCGCACAGGCCGCGGGCCCGGCGCTGGATCTCGCCGAGCGGCGTGCCCTCGCCGGCCAGATACCCGGCCAGCTTATGCACCAGCAGGGTGCCGGCGATGCCGCGCGGCTGCGGCGCCTCGGCGATGGCCACGTCGTCGGAGACGATCACCATCTCGACGTTCAGCCCCTCGCCACGAGCGCGCTCCGCCGCCAGGCCGAAGTTCAGGCGGTCGCCGGTGTAGTTCTTCACCACCAGCAGGCAGCCGGCCTCGCCGCACACCTCGCGGATCGCCGCCAGGATCGGCTCGACGCTGGGCGAGGCGAACAGGCTGCCGGAGATCACGCCGGTCAGCATGCTCTGGCCGATGAAGCCGGCATGAGCGGGCTCGTGCCCGGCCCCGCCGCCGGAAAGCACGGCCACCTGCTCGCGACCGTGCTGCGCCCGGTCCCAGTCTTCCCTGATCAGAATCCGCAGCCCGCTTTCCGGCTCGGCCACGCGCAGCTCGGCGGTCGCCGCCGCGGCGTGGAGGATGTCGTCGACGACGCGTTCGGGCGCGTTATAGAAGCGTTCCATAGGTCTCCCCGGTGGTGCCGGCGCGATCCGTACGATGCGGCCGGGATGAACTTGATATGGCGCTAACTATCCTGCTACCGGGCGGCGTCAGCGTCCAGCGCGCCGACGGGAAGGTCATGTCTGTTCGGGGAAGGCAACGGCAGCCGTCGAGGTGGTTCATCGGCGCCTGGGGAGAGGGAAAAAACGGAAGGAAGCGTTTTGGCTCGGCCACGCTACCGCCTGCCAACCTGCATGGTGCGACGACACTCCAGCCGTCTTCTGCGGTAGCCCCTGAGTCCCTTTTGCGGCCGTCTTCTGCAGCCTTATTAGCCGATCCTATTCGAAGGGGATATCGGCTGCAAAAGGCGCGTCTTGAACTATGCCGAATGGCGCAGAAATGGGCGGGTTTGCAGCGGTTCGAGGCACAGGTAGGCTGGAAGCCACATCGCATGGTGGGAGCCACGGCATGTCAGGACCGAACGATCATCTGGAATCCGGCCACGACAGGCCCGCGCGCGACGAGGCGCCAGGCCGGCGGATGCGCCTGGTCTACGACGGCGACTGCCCGATCTGTCGGCGCTATGTGCTCTGGTACCGCATCCGCCGCGATGTCGGCGAGCTGGAGCTCATCGACGGGCGCCAGGAAAGCGAGGCCCGCCGCGAGCTCAGCGCCCAGGGCATCGACCTGGACCAGGGCTTCGCCCTGCAGATCGGCGAGCGCTGGTACCACGGCAGCGAGGCCCTGCATCGCCTTACCCTGCTCGGCACCCGCAGCGGCGTGTTCAACCGGCTGATGTATCGCCTGTTTGCCAGCCCCGGGCGAGCCGCCCGCCTCTACCCCTGGCTCAAGGCCTGTCGCAACGCCCTGCTGCGGCTGTGCCGCATCCCTCCCATCGACAATCTGCGCCGCTAGGCGACGGCGGGTCGTGATGTCCCGCTACCGGATCTCTCTCACCTCGGCGGTGGCGATCACATCTGCGATGCGTGCGGCCTCGGCCTGATGCTCTCCCCGATAGCCCTCGAGGGACGCCAGAAGCCGGGCTTTCAGATCGGCCAGATACTCGGCGTAGGCCGCGCGGCCGCTGTAATTCGTGAACAGGCTGTCGGGGACACTCGCCAGCCATGCGTCCAGCGCAGAGCGATGCGCGGCGAACCAGGCCAGCATGGAATCCGTTCGATACACCAGGGCCTCGGCGATGTAGGGGGATACCTCGCTACCCAGCGCGCCATCCCGCACCGCCCAGGTGTTGCCGAGCAGGTTGATGACCGGCACGACGGAGGTCTCGTCGTCCTGCAGAAGATCGACGATCTCCGCCTCATGCCGATGGAGCCACTCGCCGTTGACCTCGGCCAGCTCGTCCGCCACGGCAGCGGTGCCGCACAGCATCAATGCCTGGATGAGACCTCGTTTCAAGATCCCCCCGATGGAATACCCCCCAGATATCATTTCGGCTCCCTGGAAGCTTCGAGCTCCTGATCCATCCACCAAAAAGCCGCGCATCATGATGCACGGCTTTCGTGGGTGCGCGGCACGCCATCTAGCTTAAGCGTTCTCCACCTTCGCGGCTTCCGGGCGGGCCAGTAGCACCTCGCGGAAAGAGAGGTAATAGGCCCCGTTAAAGATCAGGAAGAACCCCGAGATCACTACCACCATGACGACGACGATCAGGGCCATCGAGGTGGTGAGGGCAGCACCGGCCATGGAAACCATCAGCAATAGAGCATAGAGCGTTGCGGCGTTAACGCCGAAGACCAGCAGCAGGAGAAGGTTCTTGAAGGTGGCCCGGAAGCTGTTCTTCAATGCGGAAAAAACGCTTTCGCCGGACACGATGATCTGCGGCACCGCGTAGAAGAGCAATGCCGTCACCATGAGGGCCCCGGCCAGGAAAAAGATGACCACCAGCGACGAACCGCCCATCATCTCCGCCATCATGCGGGTATAGGAGTAGCCATAAGGGCTGCCATACGAGTTCATGGCACCCATCATCGAGCTCCCCCCGAAGAGCTTCATCAGCAGGAACATCACCAGCGCGAAGACCGCGAAGATCACCAGCGCACTGACGAACAGCAGGAACATGCCCAGGAGGTTGCTTCCCTTGAAGCCACGAAACACGTCACTTACCCGGGGACGATTCTCGGCCGCCCCGTGGAAGACGGCCATCATGCCCGATTGCAACAAGGCGGCAAGGAAAGTCACCACCACCAGGACAACCATCGTTCCGATGCCGATATGGTACGGCTGAAGCGATCCGACCACGACCTGGAGCAGCGTGGAGACCACGACCACGATCAGGTAGGCGGGAATGATCGTCTTCCAATGCTTTTTAATCAGCTTAAAGGAGTCCACGATCCAGCTCAGCGGCGGGCCTGACTTGATCTTGCGCACGCTGATCGCCGTCGACTCATGTGAAAAGGCATCGTATTGCTCGTTCATCCTTGAACTTCCTTTAACTCGATTCGAATAGATACCGCTTTGTCTTGGCTAAGCGGCCGGCCAAACTAACAGAAACTTCATCATTCTTAATGCGCTATCGCTGACAAGCCTGTAGGAAATCGACCACATGCAGGAAGCCTGAGGTCTCCAGGCGGTGGCGCGAGGTACCGATGCGTGCGGCGCACGACTGGCCGGTCGCACTGGTTCATGAAAATGCCGCCGGCCAGTCGGCCCGCGGCATGTTCTGCGGCTGATCAGGGCGACTCCTCCGGTTTAGAGGCCGTCCAGGTTGATCTCCACGCTATCCCCCAGCCAATAGGCATAGGTCGTATGGTCCTCGTAATCGTCTCCCGTCAGCGCGTGAACGAGCACGCTCAGGTTGCCGCGGTGTTCATCCAGCCAGGGAATGAACGCGTCGAAGGACTTGTGGCTGAACGTGATCTGACAGCTCCACCTGGTGTGCGGCCCGACCAGTTTCTGGTGCACGCGCCCGACCTTCAGGCCGAATGTCTCCCCCGCTTCCGCGCAAAGGCGGGATGCGAAGTCCACCGTCTCTTCATCGAAGTAGACGTGAGCATGGTAGCCCTTGTGAATATTCACCGGGCGCTTCGGTTCGTTCATCTCAGCCTCGTTTATCGGCAATTTTTCTTTACATCTTAACGCTACCACTGATCCATGACGGCATGAAGCGGTGAGCCGCAGCCGACGTTGCCCCTCGTATGAACGGTAGGCGATGTTCCGTCATGCTGCCGGCCTGGAGACGCCAGCCAAGGCGGAGGGGCCGCGTGAGCAGGGCCTGATGGGAGCTCGCCCGGCCGGGGATGCCGCTGACGGCGACCGGGGGAAGATCGAGGACGGGAAATGGATCAGAAGTCGTAGCGCACGCGGGCCAGGGTGGCGTCGGCCTGGTCATCCGAGGTATCGGCGAAGGTGTGTTCCAGATCAACCTGGAAGCCGTGCGGCAGCCGGGTCGAAACGCCCACGTACTGGTGATCGTAGTGATCGTCGCTGCCGTTGCGCATCTCCAGGCGGTCGCCGGCGACGTAGGGAGTCACTTCCTTCACCACGGCAGTGTCCAGCAGGATCGCGTACTTGGCGACATACTCCACACCGGCGGCATCGCCGCGGAAGAACCGGTCGGTATCGCCGGTCATGTACGGCACGAAGTTGCGATAGTAGCCGCCGCCCACCGAGAGATACCACTGATTCGGCGTCCAGGTGACCGCGGCGCCGCTGTTTTCCTGACGATAGTGTTCGCTGCCCTGGCCATGCACCGTGGAGCCGGTGTTGCTGTAGGCCGCGCTGAGCACCAGGTCCGGCGTCAGCCGATAGTCGAGGCCCAGGGCGCCGCCGCCGTTGCGACGGTAGTCGATGCCGTTGCCGACGTGCAGGTCCTCGTCCTGGAACAGCGCGCCGACGTAGAGCGAGGCGGGGCCGACATCGTAGCGATACTTGGCACTGCGACGCGCGCGATAGGAGCCATCGTAGTCGCCGTCCAGACCGACGCCCGGCGCCTGGGCCTGCATGTCGTTATCCCAGACGTCGGTCTTGGCGCCGACCACGTCATAGTAGACGCTGTTCTGCTTACCCAGGGTCAGGGTGCCGTAACGCTGGCTCTCGACGCCGAAGTAGGCCTGACGCCGGGAAGTGCGGCGGCCGTCCCGATCGTACTGGCCGTGCAGGCGCAGCACGTGCATCAGGTCGAAGCCCGGCTCGAAGTAGCCCAGCAGCGTCAGGTCGTCGTTGACGGCGTAGTCGGCCGAGAAACGCAGGCGACTGCCGCCGTCGTAGACGTTGTGCTTGTAGCTGCCGTCATCCTGGCTGCCCATCTCATTGAAGTACTGGGCGCGAATGCTGCCACCGATCTGAACCTCCAGCGGGTCCCAGAAGCCCGCGCCGTCGGGATTGGCCTCGACCAGCGTGACTTCGGCCTGGGCCAGCGAGGCGTGGCCGGCCATGACTCCAGCGAGCATGAGACCCGTGACGGCATGTTTACGCTTGAACGACATCATCCTGATCCTGTTGGTAACTGCGAGCCTGGGCTCGACATTGACGATTGAGAAAGCAAAACGCGGCGGATTCGGGATCGGTCACCACCACTGAGCGAAATTGGCATGAACGAATACGCCAGATCAAATAGTAAACCAGCGAATCTTTGCTATCCATAATGTAAACGAGTTAATTTATTTTTCGGCATCGAATCACGCCGGTAGCATCGAGCACGACGTTGCGCCCCGCCAAAGTGGCCAGGGCAGAAAAAAGAAGCAAAAGGAAGGCAAATGCCGCGAAAACAGCAGAAAAAGGAGAGGTGGGGAAAGATGGAGGAAAGGCGCGGGATGTCAGACAACGACACAGGCAGCCCGGGCCCCGCTGACGCGGGGCCGAGGCGCTCGATGGGCCGCTAGCCAAGGCCGGCCAGGAGGGTGCGGATCACCGCGCTCACCCGGGCCCGCTGCTCGAGCGCCGAGGGATGGCCGGCAGCGGGGATCATGACGAGATCTCTCGGCCGAGAACACGGCCGCCCTGCTCGCGACCGCCCAGCCGGGTCAGGCCGTTCGGCGCGGCGATGCGGAAGAAGCGCTCCATCACCTCGCTCGGCGCCGGCCGGGTAAGCAGCGACACCGCGACGAACGTCGGCAGGTTGAGCATCAGCCCCCAGAAGCCGGCGTGGATGCCCAGCGGATGCTTCCACACGGTGGTGAAGGCCACGGTCACCAGGAAGCCGCTGACGATGCCCGCCATCACGCCCCACTTCGAGGCGCGCGGCCACAGGAACATGCCGATGAAGGCCGGCAGCACCTGGGTGGCGAAGCCCAGCCCCACCAGCAGGATCATCACCAGGCTGCCGGGTTCAGCGATCGCCAGCGGTGCGATCACCAGGGCCATCAGCGGCACGATCATCCAGCGCGCCAGCTTGCCGGTGAACGCATCGGAGAGCCCCAGCAGTGGCTGGAGCACGTCCTTGCTCCAGGAGAGCGCCACCGAGTGGATGAAGGGCTCGCTGGAGGACATCGACGCGGCCAGGGTGCCGGCACCGAGCAGCCCCACCAGCCATACCGGCAGGAACTGCATGGCATATTCGAGGACCACGGTGTCGCTACGCGCCAGGTCGGGCAGCGCGAAGATGCCGATGAAGCCCACCACCACCATCGGCAGGATCACCACGTAGTAGGTCGGCAGCCAGGTGGCACTGCGGCGGATGGTGCGTGCGGACGACGCGCTCATCCACTGGGTCCACACCGGCGGCATGAAGGAGAACATCGAGACGATGATCGAGGTGGTCCAGAAGCTGAAGCTCATGTCGCCACCGCCGCCGGGCAGGGTCAGGAAGTCGCCGTGCTCGGCCTGGAGCCGGCCGAACAGCGCACCGACATCGAGCCCGCCGGTGGCACCGTGCAGCGCCCACAGCCCCACCGCCCAGGCCACCACCAGCATCAGCACGCCCTGGAAGGCGTTGGTACGGCCGATGGCACGCTGGCCACTGACGAACAGGTAGACGGCGATGCAGGCCAGCACCAGCGGCACCGCCAGCCATATCGGGATCGCCCCGCCGCTCATCACGTTGAGGATGTAGGCGGAACCGATGGTCTGCAGCACCGCGTAGGCTACCGAGCCGATCGACATCACCAGCGCCGCCAGCGCCCCCAGCAGCGGGCTCTGGTAGCGGTCGGCGATGGCGCTGGCCTGGGTGACATGGCCGAAGCGCTCACCGAACTGCCACACCTTGGGGCCGACGTACCAGGCGACCAGCGCCAGGTAGGCCAGATAGACGGCCACGTAGAACACCGGCACGCCCTTGGAATAGGCCCAGCCCGGCGCGCCCATGAAGGTGTAGGCGCTCACGCTGCCGGCGGCGATCAGCAGGTACAGCGTCACCGGGCCCATGCTGCGCCCGGCCACGCCCCATTCCTCGAGGCTGTTCATGCGTCGCCCGGCCCGGGCGCGCAGGCCAATGACCATGGCGATGGCCACGTAGGCCAGGGTGATGAGAAGCGGCCAGGGACTAGTCATGCTCCCCCTCCTTGCGTTCGAGCACGCGGTTGGCGATCAGCATCACGGCGAAGCAGGCAAAGATCACCACATAGCTCCAGACCACCAGCAGCGGCAGGCCGAGGACCAGCACGGCACGATTCACCCAGCCGATCACCGGCCAGATGCCCGCGGCGACCAGGGCGACGAAAGCGATGAGCAGCCCCCAGCCGGCGCGACTGGTGGGCAGGACGACAAGACGAGATGACATGACAAGAACTCTCCCACGATGACGATGTGAGGCAATGCCTGAACGATGGACGCGGACCTTACTGCGCCACGGGGGGAGAAGGCCAGCTCGGCGCAAGCGCCAGACGGGTCTCCAGCACCTTGGCCAGCTTCAGCACGAAGTGGTCGGCCAGCCGCGGGCCGATCAGCTGCACGCCTAACGGCATGCCATCGCGGGAAAAACCGGCGTTGAGCGACAGCGCCGGCTGCTCGCCCATGTTCCACGGCACGGTATAGACGATGTGCTCGAAGGGGCGACGCGGATCGTTGGTGGGCGACGGCCAGTCCGCGGGGAAGGCGACGTTGGGCGTGGTCGGCGAGATCACCGCGTCGACGTCGTCGAACACCGCCTCGGTGGCACGGCGCATGGCCAGGGTCTGCTCGAAACCGCGCACCGCTTCCACGCCACCGATCCGCCCGCCGTCGTCGGCCCAGGCGAGGATCGCCGGCAGCACGCGTTCACGCTGCTCGTTCGACAGCGCCGACAGGGCATTCCACTGACGCACCCGCCAGAAGCGATCCAGGCCATCGAGCATCTCGCGCGTCATCACCGGCGCCATCGGCACCAGCGTGACCCCTGCGGTCTCGAGCCGGGCGGCGGCGCTCTCCACGGCGGCGGCGATGTCGTCGTCCAGCGGCAAGCCGCAGCCGGCCTCCATCATCACGCCGATGCGCAGCCCCGACACGTCCAGATCGAGGTCGCTCCAGTCGATGTCCTCCGGCGGCAGGCGGGTAGCATCGCGGCGGTCGGTGCGTGACAGAGCGGTCATCATCAGCGCGGCGTCGTCGACGCTACGCGTCATCGGGCCGGCACAGCGGCCCACGTAGTAAGGGTCGATGGGAATCCGCCCCAGCGTCGGCTTGAAGCCGACGGTGCCACACCAGGCCGCGGGCAGGCGTACCGAGCCACCGATGTCGGTGCCCACATGCAGCGGGCCGTAGCCGGCGGCGGAGGCCGCTCCAGCGCCGGAGCTCGAACCGCCGGTATTGCACTCGAGCCGCCAGGGATTGCGAGTCAGGCCATGGAACGAGGACAGCCCCGAGGAGAGCATGCCGAAGTCGGGACACGTCGTCTTGCCCAGCAGGACCGCCCCGTCCTCGGCGAGGCGTGCCGCCGGCGGCGCATCGTCGGCGGCCGGAGACTGGTCGCCGAGCCCGGTGCCGCCGGGCACCGGCTGGCCACGGGTGGCAATCAGCTCCTTGAGCGTGACGGGCACGCCGTCCAGCGTGCCGCGCGGCTCGCCTCGCGCCCAGCGTTCGCTGGCAGCCTGCGCTGACGCCAGCAACGCCTGCGGACGGAAATCATAGAGCGCATTGAGGTGCGGCTCCCAGCGCTCGACGTGCTGGACCAGGGCCTCGACGGCATCCAGCGGCGACAGGCGCTTGTCACGATAGGCGGCCAGCAGCTGGGTGGCGGTCATCTGATGGGGATCGGTCATGAGGGCTTTCCATGATTGTTGTTGATGTTGTGGATGTCCTCAGACTGGCGCGTTCCCGTGTCAACAGCCATCACAATGATGACACCAGGGCGTCTACTTTTTGTGTGCACCCTGCCCGCCCCCAGGCCGGCCACTGCCCTCTTCAGCCTGCGACACGGATCAGTCCTGATCCCCCAGTCCCTGAAGCGCCGAGGCCAGCAGCCCCAGGCAGGCGTCGGTGGCGAAACTGCGCTGACGATGCCGATGCAGGCAAAGGTCGAGACGGGTGCGCGACAGTTCGCCCGGCGCCAGTGGCACGCTCGCCAGCCGGCCGTCGCGGCATTCCCGCGCCACCGCCATGGGCGGAAGAATCAGCAGCGCGGCACCGGCCAGCGCCAGAGCCTTCTGGGTCTCCAGAGAGGCGGTATGGAAGGTGGGCATCAGCGTGACCCCCTGGTCACGAGCGGCCTCGTCCAGGGCCTGACGCACGCCGTAGTGTTCGTCGGGCAACGCCAGCGGGTGCTCGGCAATCTCGGCCAGGCGCAGCTCCCCCCTGCCGGCAAGCGGATGGCTCGGTGCCATCACCACATGGTGCTCCAGACTGCTGCTGGCAAACGGCTGGATATCGTCATGATGCGGCAGGAAGAAGGCCAGCCCGATATCGGCATCACCGCTGCGCAGCGCTTCGACGATCTCGCCGGCGCTGGCGATCTGGATATCGAAGCGCAAGCGCGGGTAGTGCTGCCCCAGGTCGGCCAGCGTCGGCGCCAGCAGACCCGCCACCACGCCCTCGGCCACCCGCAGACTGACACGTCCGGTGCGCAGCCCCTTGAGATCGCCGATTTGTTCCTGGACCCGCTCCAGGTCTCGCAGAGTGCGTCTGGCCTGCACCGCCAGCAGTTCCCCGGCCGAGGTCAGGCGGATACCACCGGGGCCACGCTCGAGCAGCGGCGCTCCGAGCTGGTGCTCGAGCAGATCGATCTGACGGCTGATGGCGGTAGGCGCGATATGCAGCCGTGCCGAAGCCTCGCGCAGCGAGCGACAGCGGGCGACCGTGTCGAAGTAGTGAAGCGCTCTCCACTGCATGGCTCAGACCGGCCGCGCGGCAGCAGACGGCGCGGGGCCTCGCGGAGAGAGATCCCGCCGCATGATGGTCACGGTCTCGCCGTGGTACTCGCGATCCTCCACGTCTTCCCAGCCCAGGCGGCGATAGAGGGGCTGCTGGTCCGACGTGTAGAGATAGAAGCGCTCGACGCCGTGCGCCTGCGCCTCGGCTTCCACGCGGCGCACCAGAGCGGAGGCGATGCCCTGCCCCCGCCACGCCGGCAGCACATAGACCGACGCCAGCCAGGGGGTCAGGTCGTGGCGGTCGTCCATGTCGTCGACGACCAGGCTGGCCATGCCCACCGGGCGCTCCCCGTCCATGGCGGCAAATACCGAGGGCACGCCTTCCGAGCCGCAGTCGGCGCGGAAGGTGGCGATGGCGGCGGCACGGCTGCGACCGGGGTGCAGGTGCCCCCACTCGTCGTGGGCCCAGCCGGCCAGGGTCGGCACATGAGGCGAATGAACGGTGATGCGAGCGAGTGACAAGCCTGAATCCATGGCGGGGGCCTCCTTGGGGCGAGCGACGGGAAGAAACGACGAAACCGCTCAGTATCCCGATTCTCATGTCGCCTCGCCAGGCGCATCGCCCAAAGGCAGGCGACTCGGCTAGACTCGACGTCTGGCCAACAGGGAAGCGGTCCATGTCCACTACGCTCGAACAACGCGCCCTCAAGCGCTCCATCATGATGACCCTGCTCGTATCGAGCCTGGGCATCGCCTTCGGCCTCATGGCCGGCTCACGCTCGATTCTCTTCGACGGCGTCTTCTCGACCATCGACGCGGCCATGTCGGCCCTGGCGCTGGTGGTGACGCGGCTGATCGCCCGCGAGGTGAGCCAGCGCTTCCAGCACGGTTACTGGCACCTGGAACCGCTGGCCGCGGCGCTCAACGGCGCCATCCTGTTGCTGCTGTGCTTCTATGCGTTTCTGAATGCCGTGCAGGGATTGATGTCGGGCGGCCACGAACTGGCCTTCGGCGTGGCCATCATCTATGCCGTGATCGTCGCCTCGGCATGCTTCACCATGTTCGCCTACCAGCGCCGGCTCAACCGTGACGCCGACTCGGAGTTCGTGCGCATCGACATGCAGGGCTGGCTGTTGGCTGGCCTGATCACCGGCGCACTGCTGGTGGCCTTCGCCATCGCCCTGATTCTCCAACAGACCCGCTACGCCGCCTTCACGCCCTACGTGGACTCACTGCTGCTGGCGATCCTGACCCTCGCCTTCCTGCCGGTGCCGCTCGGCATCGTGCGCCGCGCCATGAAGGAGGTGTTCCTGATCGCGCCGAGCGCGGTCGACCGCGAGGTGCACGCCGCCATGGCGCCGGTGATGGAACAGGACGGCCTGCTGGAGTACAGCAGCCACGTGGCCAAGGCCGGCCGCGGTCACTTCATCGAGATCCATATCGTCACCCGGACCGACTTTGCCGCCGGACGCGGCGTGGCCGAGCTCGACGAGATCCGCGCGGCCATCGCCGCGGGCCTGTGCATTCCCGCCGAGCATCGCTGGTTCACGGTGTCCTTCACCGCCGATCCGGCCTGGACCTGACGCCACCTCTCAGCCGCCGTCCGCGGCCCGTTCCAGGTCGGCGATGACGAGCTTTTCCATCTGCATCATCGCCTCCATGGCCCGCCGGGCCCGTTCGGGGTCGGGATCGTGCAGCAGCTCGTGCATTCTGCGGGGCACCACCTGCCAGCGAAGCCCCCAGCGATCCTGAAGCCAGCCGCACTGGATCGCCAGGCCACCCTCGCTCAGGGCCTCCCAGTAGTAGTCCACCTCGGCCTGGTCGGCGCAGTCGACATGCAGCGACACCGCCTCGTTGAACGGTACGTCGGGCCCGCCGTTCAGCCCCAGGTAGCGCGAGCCGTCGAGGGTGAATGCCACCAGCAGCGCCGCGCCCGCCGGCACGCTCGGCGTATCGGCCGGCGCCTCGAGCACCCGCTCGATGCGGGAATCCGGAAACACCGAGACGTAGAAGCGCGCCGCCTCGATCGCCTGTCCGTCGAACCACAGGCAAGGAGTGATACGGCTCATGGGGCTACTCCTCGATCACCATCGCGAACCCGCCATGAATCAGCCGCTTGCCGTCGAAGGGCATGGGATTGACCTCAGGCGACAGGCGCGGGTCCTCCATGATCCGCGCCATGGCCTGGTCGCGCACCTCCCGCGACGGCCAGACCAGCCAGGAAAAGACCACGCTCTCGTCGGGCTGGCACTGTACCGCCATGGGGAAGGACGTCACCTCGCCTTCCGGTACGTCATCGCCCCAGCACTCCACCACCTTGAGTGCCCCATGCTCCTTGAACACCGCCGCCGCCTTGCGCGCATGCTCGATGAAAGCCTGCCGGTTGGCGGTGGGCACGGCGGCCACGATGCCATCCACGTAGCTCATGGTGTCTCTCCTGTCTCATCTTTCGGGGGCAAGTCGCGCACCGGGCGCACCTCGATGGTGCCCAGGCGCGCCGGAGGAATGCGCCCGGCCAGGCACAGCGCTTCGTTGAGGTCACGGGCCTCGAGCAGATAGAAGCCGGCCAGCTGCTCCTTGGTCTCGGCGAAGGGGCCGTCGGAGACCAGGACCTCGCCGTCGCGCACTCTCACGCTGGTGGCGCTGCCTGTCGGCTGCAGCGCCTGGCCGGCCACGAAGTGGCCCTGCTCGCTCAGTCGCTCGACACCCTCGATGCATTCCTGGTTGAGGTCGTGCCACTCGCGCTCGGACATGGCCTCGATCAACCGCTCCTGGTAGTACACCAGCGCCACGTATTTCATGATCCTCTCCTCCCGTCAGGGGCATTGATCGCTCGGGGTGGCGACCATCCACTGCACGCCGAAACGGTCGCTGACCATGCCGAAGCCCCTGGCCCAGAAGGTGGCCTCGAACGGCATCAGCACCTGACCGCCCTCTGCCAGGCGCTGGAACACCTGAGCCGCCTGGTCGACGTCGTCGTAGTCGATAAACAGCTGGGCGCCCTGGGGCGGCCGGTCGCCATCGCCCTGCATATCAGCCCCCATCAGGCGATGACCGCGGACATTGAGCGAGGCATGGGCGATACGGTCGTGCCACTCGGGCGGCACGTCCTTGGCCGCTGGCGTCTCGCCGTAGGTCAGGGCCGCTTCCAGATGACCGCCGGTGACCTCGGCGTAGAAGGCCATGGCCTCGCGGCAGCTGCCCGGAAAGCTCAGGTGGACCTGGAGCCCCCGAGGCATGCGCGCCTGGGCAGCATGCCGCTGCAGCCCTGCTCCCGGCGCGAAGTCCTCGAAGGTGAAGTAGCGGCGCAGTTCCAGCGTGACGTCGCTGTCCTCCCGCGGCCAGTCCCTGGCCCACTCGACGGCCTCTTCCAGGGAGTCCACCTCAAGCACGGTATAGCCTGCCAGCAGGTCGTCGGTGGCAGAAAAGGGGCCTTCGGTGACTCGCGGCTCGCCGTCGCGAAACGCGATGCGACAGCCCTCCCGACTGGGTCGCAGGCCGTCTCCGGTGACGAAGACGCCGGCCCGGATCATGCGCTCGTTGTAGTCTCCCATGGCCTGCAGCAGTTCCTGGCTGGGCAGCACGCCTTCCTCGGTGGCGGCATCGGCCTTGCGCATCAGCATGTATCGCATGACATCACTCTTCTGGGGGATGGTAGTCATGAGTCGTGCGGCGCCGCCGAGAATCGACAGACCGGCGAAATTTTTTTCCGTCGCGTCACCCGCCGGCGCCGACGAGCGCCTCCAGTCGACGCGCCAGCAAGCGCCGCTCGGGCTCCTGCACGGCAAGCGCCAGGGCTTGCCGATAGGCCTGCCGGGCCGCCTCGAGATGGCCGGCGCGCCGATGCAAGTCCGCGCGGGCAGCGTGGAAAAGATGGTAGTGATCGAGACGATGACGCTGGGACAGGCGATCGAGCAGGACCAGTCCGACGTCGGGGGAATCGCGCATGGCCACGGCCACCGCCCGATTCAGCTCGATCACCGGCGAAGGCTGAATCCGCAGCAGGGCCTCGTAGAGACGCACGATTCGCCCCCAGTCGGTGGTCTCGACGCGAGGCGCTTCGGCATGCACGGCGGCGATGGAGGCCTGCAGGGTATAGGCACCGACAGGCGACAGCGCCAGGGCGCGCTCCAGCCAGGCATGCCCGATCTCGATCTCCCCAACATCCCAGCGGCGGCGATCCTGCGCCTCCAGCGGCACCAGCTCACCGTGGTCATCCTGGCGCGCCTCGCGTCGGGCATGATGGAGGTGCATCAGCGCCAGCAGCGCGAACACCTCGCCTCGGGGCAGCAAGCCGGCCAGGGACTCGCCGAGCCGGATCGCCTCATCGGCCAGCCGCACGTCGACGACTCGCTCACCGCGGCTGGACGAATAGCCCTCGTTGAAGATCAGGTAGATCACACCCAGCACGCCGGGAAGCCGCACCGGCAGATCGGCGGCCTCGGGCACGTCAAAGGGAATGCCGGCGGTGCGCAGCCGGCGCTTGGCGCGGACGATGCGCTGGGCCAGCGCGGCCGGCCGCTGCAGCAGCGCGCTGGCGACCTGCTCGGTGGTCAGCCCGGCCATCTCGCGCAGGGTCAGCGCCAGGCGATCCGGCATGGACAGGACGGGGTGGCAGCAGATGAACAGCAGCCGCAGCAGATCGTCCTGGATATCGCGGTTCCCCTCGGCCTCACCTTGGTCGAGCACCAGCAAGTGAGCATGCTGGCGAGCCGTCTGCCGGCGCCGGATCTGGTCGATGCCGCGCCGTTGACCGACCCGAATCAGCCAGGCCACCGGCGCGTCGGGCATGCCCTCCTCCGGCCAGCGGGACACCGCCGCGGTGAAGGCGTCGTGCAGCGCCTCCTCGGCGGCATCGAAATCGCCGAGGTGACGAATCAGCGTCGCCAGCACGCGCGGGGCGTGCTGGCGATAGAGTGAGGCGATGGAGACATGGTCCGGCATGGCTGGTCGGCTCCGGGCGCCACGGAGTAGTGACGCGCTCGACGTCAGCCACCAGCATAGCCGCCATCATGCCGAGAGGCGCGGGCAGCCCCGCCCTCAGCCAAGAATGAACACCACGCAGCCGGCGGTCAGCGCGCCCATGGTGCCGTTGAACGCTCGCCAGGCGCGCGGTCCCTTGAGCCAGCGGCCGATGGCCATGCCGAAGCCGGCCCACAGCGAGATGCAGGGGAAGGCGATCAGTTCGGAGACCCCGGCCAGCAGCAGTGCGTTGATCACGGTATTGCCGCCCTCGGGCAGGAAGCTCGCCATCAGCGTCAGGCCCATTACCCAGGCCTTGGGATTGGCGAACTGGAAGGCGGCCGCCTGCCAGAAGCTCAGCGGGCGGCCCTCGGTGTCGCCGAAGCTGGGCGGCGGCGCGGTGGCAATGCCCCAGGCCAGGTACAGCAGGTAGAGGCTGCCAACCACGCGTAGCGCCGTCTGCACCATCGGGAAGCGCTCGAAGACCAGTCCCAGGCCCAGCGCCACCGCCGTGAACAGTACGAAGCAGCCGCCCATGATGCCCAGCAGGTGCGGCAGGGTGCGCCGGTAGCCGTAGTTGGCCCCGGAGGCGGTCAGCATCATGTTGTTGGGCCCCGGCGTGATCGTCATGGAAATCATGAACAGGGCGGCGGGCCCCAGGGCGGCCAGAGTGTCCATCGAAATTGTACCCCTACATTTTTGAGTTAATTGGTTCCTTTCTGCCGGCTTTTCTGAGCATAATGGGCACAATTACACCGTCAAAGGTTTTATTGTCACCATGACAATCTGGGCACCCGCGCTGCCCGACGGCGGCCCGCGCTATCGCCGCATCGCCGAGGCCATGGCCGCGGCGATCGGCAACGGCGAGCTCGCCCCGGGCGAGAAGCTTCCCCCACAGCGTCAGCTGGCCGATCGCCTCGGCGTGACCGTCGGCACCATCACCCGCGCCTATGCCGAGGCCCAACGCCAGGGCTGGGTGGAATCCCGGGTCGGCAGCGGCACCTACGTGCGCCGCGCCGCCGAGGAGGATCACCTGCCCTTCTTCCGCGCCGGCCAGCCGGCGGGCGACGGCGTGATCGACATCAGCATGAGTCTGCCGCCTCCGCACCCGCTGCGCGCCCGCGGCCTGCAGCGCGCCCTCGAGGGCATTACCGCGTCCCCCGAGGCCCTGCAGGCCGCCACCGAATATCAGCCCGAGGCCGGCAGCCAGGCCCAGCGGGCGCGCATCGCCGCCTGGCAGGGCCGTCTCGGCCTGCCCGACGACCCGGAGCGCCTGCTGATCACCCAGGGCGGCCAGCACGGCATCCACCTGCTGGTGCATCACCTCGCCCAGCCCGGCGACCTGGTGGCCGCCGACGCCCTCACCTACCCGGGCTTCGTGTGTGCCGCCCAGCAGGCTCACCTGCGCCCGATGGCGGTGCCGATGGACGCCGACGGCATGGACATGGACGCCCTGGCCCGGCTGTGCGCCCGACAGCCGCCGCGCCTGATCTACACCACGCCGGATCTCAACAATCCGACCGGCGCGCGGCTCGGCGAGGCCCGACGCGAGCGCCTGGTCGCCCTGGCCCGGGAGCACGACATCTGGATCATCGAGGACGCCGTGCAGTACCTCCCCGAAGAGCAGCGCGGCACGCCGCTGATCGCCCTGGCGCCGGAGCGCACGCTGCACGTCTTCAGCACCTCCAAGGTGATGGCCGGCGGCCTGCGCATCGGCAGCCTCACGGTGCCCGAACGGCTGCAGGAGCGGCTGTGCTCGGCGCTGCGCTCCCAGAGCTGGATGGTACCGCCGCTGATGGTGGAGGCGGCCTGCCGCTGGATGGAGGATCCTGACAGTCGCGAGCTGCTGCGCTGGCAGGTCGAGGAACTTGCCGCGCGCCGCACGCTGGCCCTTGAACGCCTGGCCGACTACGGGCCGCAGAGCCGCGAGGGCTCGTCGCTGATCTGGCTGCCGCTGCCGGCGGGCCGCCGCAGCAGCGAGGTGCAGGCGCTGCTCGCCCGCCGCGGGGTCAAGGTGTCCACCCCCGAGCCGTTCTGCATGGGCAGCGAGCCGGCACCTCAGGCCATCCGCCTGTGCCTGGGGCCGGCCGAGACCCGCGAGACGCTAGAACACGCGCTGACCATCGTCGACGAGCTGTTGAGCGAGCCACCCACCTCGCCCTGGCAGACGCTCTAGGTGCTTCACGAGAACGGTCTGCGCTCGCCCATACGGCGTTAAAAATCGGCTCAAAGCCCTCATTTACACCGCGTAAACTCCGTCTTTTCACCGATTTTTGCCTTGCAACCCACGGGGAGGTGGGAAGTGCGTTGGCCCGCCGGGAGCGGGCCTAGCCCTGGCCATCGCTCGCCGACTTTTCGCACCAAACCTGGCCGAACGCGGCCGTTGGCCGGAACGCACCATCCGGGTGAGCAGCCGCGGCAACGAGCACTCATTGGGTGCATCGGCATCGTGATAGACCACAGGATGCCGCCCACCGGTGCCTTGAATTTCCTGTGAGCACGAAAAACGCGCCTTTCTGGAACATGTCTTGCATCTCTCCAGCGCATTCCGTTCCCTTCATGCATCAAGAGAGATCATCCCGTGGATATCACCAGTGCTGTCGAGTCGCTGACCCAGAGCGCCAACACGTTATTCCTGCTGATAGGCGCCATCATGGTGCTGGCCATGCACGCCGGCTTCGCCTTTCTCGAGGTCGGCACGGTGCGTCACAAGAACCAGGTCAACGCCCTGGTCAAGATCATGACCGACTTCGGCGTGTCGGCCCTGGTCTACTTCTTCGTGGGCTACCAGATCGCCTATGGCACCCACTTCTTCCAGGGTGCCGAGGCACTGACCGCCGGCAACGGCTACGATCTGGTCAAGTTCTTCTTCCTGATGACCTTCGCCGCGGCGATTCCGGCCATCGTCTCCGGCGGCATCGCCGAACGCGCCCGCTTCTACCCGATGCTGTTCGCCGCCGCGGTGATCGTCGGCGTGGTCTACCCCTTCTTCGAGGGCATCGTCTGGAACGGCAACGTCGGGCTGCAGGCCTGGCTGGCCGCGACCTTCGGCGCCGGCTTCCATGACTTCGCGGGCTCCGTCGTGGTGCATGCCTTCGGCGGCTGGGTGGCGCTGGTGGCGCTGCTGCTGCTGGGCGCCCGTCGCGGCCGCTATCGCGGCGGCAAGGTGGTGGCCTTCGCCCCCTCCAATATTCCCTTCCTGTCGCTGGGCGCCTGGATCCTGACCATCGGCTGGTTCGGCTTCAACGTGATGTCGGCCCAGACACTGGACGGCATCAGCGGCCTGGTGGCGGTCAACAGTCTGATGGCCATGGTCGGCGGCATCCTGGTGGCCATGGTGCTGGGCAGGAAGGACCCGGGCTTCATTCACAACGGTCCGCTGGCCGGCCTGGTAGCGGTATGCGCCGGTTCCGACCTGATGCACCCGATCGGTGCACTGATCACCGGCGGCGTCTCCGGCGCGCTGTTCGTGGTGCTCTTCGAGTGGGCGCAGAACCGCGTCGAGCGGCTCGACGACGTGCTGGGCGTGTGGCCGCTGCACGGGGTGTGCGGCGTGTGGGGCGGCATCGCCGCCGGTATCTTCGGACAATCGTGGCTGGGCGGCCTGGGCGGCGTCAGCCTGATGGCTCAGCTGATCGGCTCACTGGCCGGCGTGGCCGTCGCCGTGATCGGCGCCCTGGTGGTCTATGGCGCGATCGCCAAGGTGGCCGGCCTGCGCCTGAGCGAGGAAGAGGAATTCGACGGTGCCGACCTCAGCATTCACCGCATCGGCGCCACCTCGATGGACTGAGCCGGGCCCGACGCCTGTCCGATCACGACGCGGGGCCCATCGGGCCCCGCGTTCTTTTCAAGCCGTTCGGCCCGTCCTATTCCTCCAGCGTCTCCCCGGAACCGCCGAGCTCGGCCGGCACGTCCTTCATCTTGGGCAGCCCGTCGGGGATGCGCAGCACCGATTCCTGGTAGTGCACGTGCAGCTGAGGCGTGAAGTCCAGATCGGGCAGCAGCGCCGCATAGACGTCGACCAGCCCCATGCCGGGATGCTCGGTCAGCACGTGCCCGCCGCAGTGGCGGCACCAGCGGCGTCGGCTGGCGCGGGTCTTCTCGAAGCTCTCCAGGGCGTCTTCCCCCCGAGTGATGCGCACCGCCTCCGGCTTCCATAGCGTGAAGGCGTTGACCGGGCCCGCCGACCAGTGCCGGCAGGACTCGCAGTGGCAATAGCCCATGGCCTCCGGCTTGCCCTCGACCTCGACCTGGACGACGCCGCAGAAGCAGCCGCCCGTGTGATGTTCGCTCATTGCATGGCCCTCCGATGACGTCTCGCCTGGCTTCTTCAGTGTAGTGCCCCGTCGGCCGGCCCCTCCCCCAATGCCATGCCCAAACGCGCGGCGAGTGGACCATCCACGCCCCAGCGCCTACACCTTCAACATGACCCGAGCGGATACAGGGAAAGTCGAGGGCCGCGGCGCGCGGGGCGTGCTGCGCTTTCTGGGGCTGGTGGCGCTGGGCGGCGTGACCGGCGGCCTGGCGGCGCTGCTCGCCGTGGGCTTCGTCGGCGCCGTGGTATGGCTCAATGACCTGCTGCTGGTGTCGCCACGCGGGCGCATGATGTTCGCCCACCCCGAGTGGCTGGCCGTGGCCACGGTGCTGGTGCCGACGCTGGGCGGGCTGATCGTCGGCCAGCTGCATCGCGCCATTCCCGAGGGCCGCCCCCATACGCCCGCCGACGCCATCGCCGCCGTGCAGACCCGCCGCGGCCGCCTGCCGCCACGCGCCGGGGCACTGTCCGCGCTGTCGGGGTTGGTGTCGCTGGGCGCCGGCGCGTCGGTGGGCCAGTACGGGCCGCTGGTCCACATGGGCGCCAGCCTCGGCTCGGCGGGCGCCCGCCTGCTGCGGCTGGGCCGCTCCGAGGACAACATCACCATCGCCTGCGGCGTGGCCGCGGCCATCGCCACCGCCTTCAACGCCCCGCTCGCCGGCATCGTCTTCGCCCACGAGGTGGTACTGCGCCACTACGCCCTGCGCGCCTTCGCCCCGGTGGCGGCCGCCGCGCTGGTCGGCCATGTGATCGCCGCCGAGGTGCTGGACCGCGGCGCGCTCTTCCACGTCGAGCAGCTCGCCATCCCCCGCCCCTGGGAGTTCGGCGTGTTTCTCGTCATCGGCGGACTCGGTGCGCTGGTAGCCGGGGCTTACATGCACGCCATCCTCGGCGTCGGCCGGCTGGCCCGGCGCCTGCCGCTGGCCGCCCCGCTGCGCCCGGCGCTGGCCGGCGCCGGGCTCGGCGTGACCGCGCTGTGGGTGCCCGATATCCTCGGCATGGGCCAGGAGACGCTGCGCTTCGCCACCATCGCCGGCGCCTTCGGGAGCGTGGAGCTCGCGGTGGTGATGGGGCTCAAGCTGGCCGCCACGGCGCTGTGCCTGGGGATGGGCTTCGGCGGCGGCGTGTTCAGCCCGGCGCTGGTAATCGGCACCCTGTTCGGGGCGCTGTGCGGCACCCTGATAGGCCTGGCCGGAGCCGCCCAGGACACCTTCGTCTTCTATGCCATCTGCGGCATGGTGGCGGTCACCGCCCCGGTGATTGGCGCGCCGCTGACCAGCCTGCTGATCGTCTTCGAGCTCACCGGCAGCTACGCGCTGACCACCGCGGCGCTGGCCAGCGTGACCCTGGCCAGCCCCATCGCCGCCCAGCTGTTCGGCCGCTCGCTGTTCGACATCCAGCTGACGGCCCGGGGGCTGGACCTGTCCTCCGGCCGCGGCCGGGCGGTGCTGGAGGACGCCCGACTGGGCGACCTGCTCAGCCAGGAGGGCGTGACGCTGCGTCCCGAGACCACGGTCACGGCGGCCATTCACGCCCTGGGTCAGGCGGGCCACGGCGAGGCCTATCGGGTCGACGCCGACGGCCGCTACCGCGGCAGCCTGACGCTGGCCGACCTGGAGGTGATGCGCGAGCAGGACCGGGGCGACGCCCCCATCGCCGACTGCCCGGCCACGCCGCGTCCGGTGCTGGGGCCCGAGGCCTCGATCTGGGCCGCCATGCGTCAGCTGCAGGAGATGACCGGCGAGGCCATCGCCGTGGTCGACGAGGACGACGTCTTCCACGGCGTGGTCTATGAGTCGAGCATCGCCCGGGCCTTCCTGCGCTACAGCGACGAGCTACGAAAGGAGGAGCACGGTGCGGGCTAGACGAATACTGGCCGTGATGGCGCTGCTGTCCGGCCTCGCCGCAGGCGGCATGGCGCCGGGTCAGACAGGCCAGACGAGCCCTGCGACCGGCACCGGGCCGCTGACGGTGCTGAGCTGGGGCGGCGCCTACGAGCGCGCCCAGCGACGCGCGCTGTTCGCCCCCTTCACCGAGGCCACCGGCATCCCGGTCGCGGTGGAACGCTACGACGGCGGGCTGGCGGCGCTGCGCCGCGCGGTGGCCGAGCAGAACGTGCCCTGGGACGTCATCGACATGACCCGCAGCGAGGCCATGGCGGCCTGCGAGGCGGGGCTGCTCGAACCCCTGCCGGCCGATCTCGCCGCCCCGGCGCCGGACGGCACGCCCGCCCGCCGCGACTTCATCGACGGCGCCTTCGGCGACTGCAGCCTGACCCACTCGGTGTTCGCCACCGTGGTCGCCTACCGCACCGACGCCTTCCCCGGCCGGCGCCCCACCGAGATCGCCGACCTGTTCGACCAGCATCGTTTCCCCGGCCCTCGGGCGCTGCAGCGCACGCCCTCGGTCAATCTCGAATGGGCCCTGCTGTCCTACGGCGTGCCCCGCGAGGAGCTGTACCGGCTGCTCAGCACCCGCCGCGGCCTGTCGCTGGCCTTCGCCCGGCTGGCGGGGCTCGAGGAACTGCGCTGGTGGGAGACCGGCAGCACGCCGGTCGAGCTGCTGCTCGACGGCGAAGTGGCCATGGCCTCGGGCTACAACGGGCGCTTCTTCGATGCCATGGCCCATCGCGACGCGCCGATCGCCATCCTCTGGGACGGCCAGGTCCAGGAGCACGAGGTGTGGGCGATCCCGCGCCACTCCTCGCACCCCGAGGCGGCACGGCGCTTCATCCGCTTCGCCACCGCCAGCGAGCGCCAGGCGGCACTGACGCGCTACATTCCCTACGGCCCGTCACGCCACAGCGCCATGCAGGGGGTCGCCACCCATGCCGACAGCGGCATCGACATGCGTTTGCACCTGCCCACCCATCCGCTCAACGCCGGCGGCGCGGTGATCAAGGACGAAGCCTGGTACGCCAGAAGCCGGACGCGCATCGGCGAGCTCTTCCGCGCGGCGCTGACGGCCGAGCCGCCGACGGACGACTAGCGCACTCCGCGGGCACGAACGCCGCATCGGTCACGAAGGCTGCAGCGCCGCCCTGGAAGGAAGATGGCGTCGTGCACCTCCGCGCTCTAGACTGGCCGGGTCGGTGTTCCTCAGGGAACCTAAGAGGGAATCCGCCGCGATACCCGCGCGAAACGGAACTGCCCCCGCAACTGTAGGCGGTTAGCGAGGCTCGATGACGCCACTGAACGCAGCGTTCGGGAAGGTGAGCTAGCGATGACCCGTCAGTCAGGAGACCTGCCGACCCCTATCGACTAACCGAGCGGGTCGGCTTGGGCGGTACCCGCACCAGGGGGATGGTCCGCCTGGTGGGCGCCCCGGTCGTCCGCTCATCATGCACGGGAATGTACATGATGTTGAGAATGACCACGGCAATCGCCGCGAGCCTTTGCCTGGGGCAGACGGCCCTGGCCGCCACCGAGTATCCCCTCACGCTATCGAGCTGCGGCCACGAAATCACCGTCGAACGGCCGCCCGAACGGGTCGTCAGCGTCGGCCAGGCCACCACCGAGATCCTCTACCTGCTGGGCCTTTCCGAGAAGGTCGTTGGCACGGCACTATGGGTCAACCCCGTACTCGACCGCTTCACCGAGGTCGATGCCGACGTGACGCGGCTGTCGAACAATGCGCCGAGCTATGAAAGCGTGGTCGGCCAGCACCCGGACCTGGTGGTGACGGCCTACCAGTGGATGATCGGCCCCCAGGGCGCCGTCGGCACCCCCGAGATGTTCGATGACATCGCCATTCCCAGCTGGGTCATGCCGACCGACTGTGTCGGCAAGCACAATCGGAACAGCCTCGACGGCACCCGCACGACCCCGTTCGACCCCGAGCTGCTCTATGACGGCATCGCGACGCTGGCCAGGATCTTCGACGTCTCGGCGCGCGGCGACGAGGTGATCGCCGATCTTCGCGCACGCGAGGAGGCCGCCAAGGAGCGGGCTCGGGCAATGGCGCTGCCGAAGGATATCCGCGGCGTGTTCTGGTACTCCTCCGCCGACCTGGCCATCGCCCCCTACGTCGCCGGGGCCAACGGCGTGCCGGGCTGGATGATGGCCACGCTCGGCATCACCAACGTCATCGCCTCCGAGGAGGAATGGCCCACCGTCGGCTGGGAGACCATCGCCCGCGGCCATCCCTCCTTCATCGCCGCGGCGCGGATGGATAGACGTCGCCTTCCAGCCGACGATATCACCGTCAAGCGTGAGTTCCTCGACACGGACCCGGTCACCCGTGAAATGCCGGCCGTGCGCAACGACCGCATCGTCGAGATCGATGCCCATGCCATGGATCCCTCGATCCGGGCGATCTTCGCCCTGGAGCGACTGACCGACCGACTGGCCGACTTCGAGCTCTCGCCGTGAACCGCCGCCCGCACCACCGATCCACTACGATATCGAGCAATACCATGCTGAAACGCCTGATCCTGCTGCTGAGCCTGCTGCCCTTCTCCGCGATGGCCGAGACGCACACCGTGAAGATGCTGAACCGCAACGCCACCGGGCCGATGCCCTTCGAGCCCGGCTACCTGCACGTGCAACCCGGCGACACTGTGACGTTCGTCGACGCCGCCCCGGGGCACAACGCGGCGACCATCGACGGCATGGTGCCCGAAGGCGGCCAGGCCTTCATCGGCAATATCGACGAAGCCATCGAGGTCACACTGGAGGCCGAAGGCATCTGGGGGATCAAGTGCTCGCCGCACTACACCATGGGCATGGTCATGTTGATCCAGGTCGGCGACCGACCGGCGACCGAGGCCGATCTGCCCGAGGCACTCCCGGCCACCGCGCGACAGCGCTTCCTCGACATCCTCTCACAACGCGTTACGGACATCTGACCGCCAGGTGCCGGGCCTTCCCCGCGACGGCGTATGCGCGCTGTCGCGGCTTTACCCTCCTCTCTTCCCCTTCCCTCTATTTCCCTCTCCTCCCTCCCCGTCATACCCAGGATCGACGGGGCAAACCTCTGGCCGCGCTAAAGCCCGGCGGGCCGAGGCCGATAATGCCTGGTCATAACACGTCCAATAACCGCCCCTCTTCCTATCAATGATTATCGCAGGATAAGAAAGCTCCATGACGAGTCTGACCACAAGCGCTCGCCTCGACGCGAGCCAGGCCCCCGCCGTATCGCAGGGCGCCCGCACCTCCCAGGCACACCGGCCATGGCCCCTCAAGCGCAAGCTGTGGCTGACGCTGGGACTGATGTGGCTGGTGATGATCGGCATCGTGATCAGCATGGCCTGGCAGAGCCGGACCACGATGTTCGAGGAACGCCAGCATTCCCTTTCCAACACCATCGGCATGGTGGATACCCTGCTCGAAGGCTACGCGACACGGGTCGAGACCGGCGAGCTGAGCGAGGATGAGGCGAAGACACGGGCCTACGCAGCGCTGGATGCGATCCGCTTCGGCGACGCCCGGGACAACTACGTCTTCGTCTTCGACGCGGATTCGCGCCTGATCTATCACCCTCGCCGTGATCCGGGTACGAACATGTCGTCCTACGAGGACCCCAACGGGGTCGGGGTGTACCGCGAGCTGGCGGCTCTCGCCCGCGACGGCGGCGGCTACCTGCCCTACGCCTCACGCGACGCCAGCAGCGATACGCTGTTTCCCAAGCTGAGCTACGTCGAGCGCTTCGCGCCCTGGGGCTGGAACATCGCCGCCGGCGTCTATACCCACGACATCCAGGCGGCCTTCCTCGGCAAGCTGGGCCAGTATGCCCTGGTGCTGCTGATTGCCGGCGGCTTCCTGACCGCCGCCTTCCTGGTGGTCATCCGCAGCGTGTATCGCACCCTGGGCGGCGAGCCGAGCGAGGCCGAGCGCGTCGTGGAGCGCATCGCCGAGGGCGACCTGACGCACGCCACTCCCCTGCGCGATGACGACCGCCACAGTCTGATGTATGCCATCGAGCGCATGCGACTCGAGCTCGCCGCCACGATCACCCGCATCCGCCAGGCCGGGGAAGCCATCGACCAGGGCGCCAGCGAGATCGCCAGCGGCAACAACGACCTGTCATCGCGCACCGAGCAGCAGGCCGCCTCGCTGGCGGAAACCGCCTCCAGCATGGAGGAGCTGACCGCCACCGTGCGCCAGAACGCCGACAACGCCACCCAGGCCAATACCCTCTCGGACGAGACCACCAGCTCGGTGGAAAAGGGTCAGGACGTGATCGGCCGCGTGGTCACCACCATGGGCGAGATCCGCGACAGCTCGCGCAAGGTGGCCGACATCATCTCGATGATCGACGACATCGCCTTCCAGACCAACCTGCTGGCCCTCAACGCCTCCGTGGAGGCCGCCCGTGCCGGCGAACAGGGCCGCGGTTTCGCGGTGGTGGCCAGCGAGGTGCGCAATCTCGCCAGCCGCAGCGCCGAGGCGGCCAGCGAGATCAAGACGCTGATCGAAGGCTCGGTGGGCCACGTCAACGACGGCGCCGAACTGGTCGACCAGGCCGACCGCGCGATGGGCGAGATCCGCACCAGCGCACAGCGCGTCAACGACCTGATGGCCGAGATCTCCGCCGCCTCTCAGGAACAGTCGGCGGGCATCGAGCAGGTCAACCAGGCGGTGACCCAGATGGATCAGGTCACTCAGCAGAACGCCGCCCTGGTGCAGCAGGCGGCAGGGGCCGCCGGCTCCCTCGAGGGGCAGGCCAACGGGCTCTACCAGGCCGTGGTCGGCTTCCGCGTTCCCGAGAACGCCTGACGGCCACGCCGGTCACCGCCGCCAGCCTCACGGCGGTGACCGGCGCTCTCCCCGGGTATCATGGCGGAGGCGTCTCGCCTATGCTGACCGCCCTTTCGCCATCCAAGGGGAGACCGCCATGATCTGGGACCAGCACGAGATCCGCCTTGCCCATCGCGCCCGAGGCTTTCACCTGATCACCGACGAGATCGCCCGTCAGCTGCCGGCGCTGGCCGAGCTCGACGTCGGTCTGCTGCATCTGCAGCTGCTGCACACCTCGGCCTCGCTGACCCTCAACGAGAACGCCGATCCGGACGTGCGCCACGACCTAGACGCCTTCCTGCGCGACCTGGTACCGGGCGATCTGCCCTATTTCAGGCACACCATCGAGGGGCCGGACGACATGCCCGCCCACGTCGCCGCCAGCCTGCTCGGCACCCAGCTGACCCTGGCGGTACGCGACGGTCGACTGGCGCTGGGGGCCTGGCAGGGGCTCTATCTCGGCGAACACCGCGACCACGGTGGAAGCCGGCGCATCATCGCCACCCTCAACGGCCGCACCCGTTAGCCGCCCTCCGTGGGATGATCCAGACGCGACGGACTATGCTTGAAGTCAGGAAGACACGCCTGCCAGGCAGGGAGGCGCGGCAATCGATGGTTCGGCCCGCGAGGCCGAAGGAGAGCCCGTCATGGCCATGCCGATGACGATCAGGGAGTACCTCCGCGCCTGCGACATCGACTACGAGGAGGTCACTCACCCACACGCGGTTTCCACCAGCCGCATCGCCGAGATGTCCCACGTCGGCGGCCACCAGATGGCCAAGGCCGTCATGCTGCACGGCGACCAGGGATATCGCGTCGCCGTGGTGCCCAGCACCCGGGATGCGGACCTGCAGAAACTCTCACAGCTGTTCCATGAGCACTTCGAACTGGCTTCCGAGGAGGAGGTCCAGCGCGAGTTCGACGACTGTGACCCCGGCGCGACCATCGCCGTGGGCCAGGCCTATGGCCTGAAGGTCTATCTCGATGACCAGCTTCGCCACCAGCCCGATATCTACTTCGATGCCGGCGACCACGAGACGCTGGTGCACATGAGCGGCAACGAGTTCGAGCGCCTGATGACCGGCAGCCGGCACGGCGCCTTCAGTCGACCCCACTGAGTCGCCGTCACGCGACACGACAATCGGCCACGCCCCAAGAGGCGTGGCCGATTCATGTGGGCTCGAAACGGTGCTCGCTCAGGCGCTGCGCACGTACTTGATGAAGGGTGTCAGTGCCCCGACCCGGTCGTAGAGACGGCGCGCCGGCTCGTTGAACTCCTGGGTCATCCAGTAGATGTCCGTGACGCCGTCCTCACCGGCCTGGCCATGGACGCGCTCGATCAGCCGGCGCCCCAGCCCCTTGCCGCGATAGCGGGGATCGACGAACAGGTCCTGCAGGTAGCAGACCGGCCCCAGCTTCCAGCAGTGCGCGTGATAGAGGTAGTGGACGAGCCCCGCGAGGGCCGGCGTCTCCTGCCCGTCGGCCTCTCGCACGTCCACCACGAAACACCCAGGCTCGCTCTCGCCGACGGCCAGCAGCCGCTCGAAGGTGTGATCGTAGACGGCCTCGGGAAGCTCGGTGTCATAGAAGGCCAGGTAGTCCTGCCACAGGCGTGCCCATTCCGGCTTGTCGCTCATCTGGAGCGGGCGGATCAGGCAGGGGGAATCGGACATGAGCACTTCCTTGTCGGTCTTGTCTGTCTTGTCGGGCGCGATGTTCTTCATGGCGGGTCGATGTCGTTATCGTTGTACACGCCCGAGGCGCGACGGCTCAGCGCGTCTCGAGCAGCAGATTGCGTGGCGTCAGTTCGCGTTCGCAGAAGGTACCGAGGCGCACCCGATAGCCGGCCTCGACCAGTCGCCAGGCTCGGTCAAGTACCAACCAGACCTCGAGCGGCCGACGAAACAGATGGCGCACCAGTTCGAGACGCTCCACCTCGGCCTGGCGCCGCCAGCCGGCGGTCTCGAAGGGGGCCCAGTCTACCTCCTTGGGCAGTGTGACACCCTTGTTTTCGGCCGCCCAGCGGCAGAAGCCGGCGAAGTCGCCGGGAAGCCTGCCATAGGCGCAACTGGGCACGGGAAGGTATTCATCTCGGCCACGCACCTCACGCTGCAGGCGGTCGAAGCCCAACCGCCAGGCGTTGGCACGCCGACGATGACGCCGCACGCCCTGCGGTGCCGTGACCGTCTCCTGCACCGCCATGGCCAGGTCCTCACGCGATAGCGTCAAGCCGTGCTCGGCCATCAGTGCCCTGCCCCGATTCGACAGCGCACGGTAGTCGACGGCCTCGGTGCGGTGATAGCAGCAGGGCGCCAGCGTCACCGCCGCGCCGCGCTCGACGGCCAGCTCGAGCAGCCGGGCGTGCAGGTCGCCGCAGGCGTGCAGCGCCGCCACGCGCCGGCCCGGCGCCAGCCAGTCGCCGGCGCCTTCGGCCAGCACGTCCTGGCGGTAAAGTGTCACCGGCTGACCCTGGCGCTCGGCCAGGACCTGCCCCGCTTCGCACAGCGACGCCTGCCACTCCAGGCCGGTGACCGGACGGCCATCGCGCCGGGCCAGGGTCCGCGACAGGTGGCCCTTGCCGGCGCACCATTCCAGCAGCGCCTCGTCATCGTCCGATGCCACGCAGCCGGCGAAGGCCTGAATCTGACGCCACTTGCGCGCGCCGATGCCCTCACCCCAGCTCGCCGGCAGCGCCTCTTCGCCAGAAACCAGATCCGGCAGGTCGACCGCCTCGGCCAGCACATCGACCGGCAACCATGCCGCCAGCGGCGAGGCGTCGAAGGGCCTGGCCTGGAGGCGCTCGGCCTCGTCGTCGGACAGTGCCAGCAGCGCCTCGGCGAGCCCGGGCACGCGCTCGCCCCACGGCACGCCACGGTGCTGGAAGGGCAGCGGCCGCCATAGCGCCTGCCATTCGGCCAGACGCTCGGTCAGCGCGTGGAAGCGTGCCTCGAGGGCCGGCTCAGATGGCATTGCGCAGGCCGAGCTCGTAGGGATGCGGCTGCAGGTAGGACTGAGCGCGGATGTAGTCGGAACCGTGGCGCTGGATATAGTGATTGAGCAGCCGCATGGGCACTGCCAGCGGCACCTGCTGGAGGCGATATTCCTCCACCGCGGCCAGCAGATCCTGGCGGGTGTCGCCGTCCAGCGCGCGCTTGAGATAGCCCATCACGTGCATCAGCGCATTGGTATGGGACTTGCGGGTGGCAGGCTGAGACAGCGCCGCCATGAAGCGTCGCAGATAGTGAACCGCGGCCTCTTCCACCGGCACGTCATGAGCCTCGCCCAGATAGCGCCCCAGCTCGCGATAGGTCTCGACCCGATGGGCCATCAGCAGAAACTTCTGGCGGCTGTGAAACTGGATCAGGGCATGACGGCTGGGCTCGGGCTCTACGTTGCGCTTCCAATCGTCCAGGGCATAGACCCGGGTGATGAAGTTCTCGCGCAGCACCGGATCGTTGAGCCGCGCCTCTTCCTCCAGCGGCAGCTCCGGATAGTCGCGACGCATGGCACGCACGAAGGCGCCGGAGTCGGCGTGGCTGGGCATGCCATTGGGGTGATAGACCTTGACCCGTTCGAGCCCGCAGGTCGGCGAGCCCTTCATCAGCACGAAGCCGCGCAGGTGACGATGCGCCTCGATGAAGGACTCGCTGACCTCCTCCAGACGCTCGGTGACGTCAAGCGAGGCATCGACGGTGCCCTTGACCCGCGGCGTCTCGCCGACCTTGCCGACCAGGCGAATCGGTTCCCGGGGCACGCCCAGGCCGGCGGCCAGCTCCGGGCAGAAAGGCTCGAACGCGAAGCGCTCCGCGAGCACCTGCAGGCAGTAGCGGGACCGCTTGTGGCCACCGTTGTAGCGCACTTCCTGGCCGGTCAGGCAGGCGCTGATACCGACCGGAATGCCCTCTTGCGGATGCGACGTCATGACGAGCCTCCTTGGCCCTGGCGGGGATGCAAAGGTGAATGCGCACAGGATAACGCCGCGCTCCTCGCCTCGCGAGTGCGGCCGGGATGCCCTGAATCTCACGCCGTTAAGCCTTCCTTAAGCCTGGCGCGCCAGGCTGTCGCCCACCCGTGGGGCCGCCCCGTTGCGCGACGCGTCGCATTAGCCGAAAGTCGACACCATTAGCACGCTATGAGGGTCGGCCACGCATAGTGATAAAACGGCCCCTGTAGTAGAATTGCGCGCGTTTTTTCCCCCTCCCCCTCCAATCCCAGGATGCATTCGCCATGCCGACAAGATGTCGACCGCAATACTGGCCCCGGCAACACGCCCGGTGGCCAGGTTTTCTCGTGCTCGCGGCACTGCTGCTGTTCAGCCCTCAGGTACTGGCCGCCGGCGCCGGTGAGCTGGATCTGACCTATACGCTGAGCGGCTTCGTCGCCGTCACGCTGTTCATCCTCGCCTATGCGCTGGTCATGGCCGAGGAAAAGCTGCACATGCGCAAGTCGAAGCCCGTGCTGGTCGCGGCGGGCCTTATCTGGACGTTGATCGGCTGGGTCTACGTCCAGGAAGGCCTGCCGGATGCGGCCGAGCACGCCTTCAAGGCCACCCTGCTGGAATACACCGAACTGCTGCTGTTCCTGCTGGTGGCGATGACCTACGTCAACGCCATGGAGGAGCGCCGCGTGTTCGACAAGCTGCGCGCCTGGATGGTCGAGAAGGGCTTCAGCTATCGCGCCCTGTACTGGATCACCGGCCTGCTGGCCTTCTGGATCTCTACCGTGGCCAACAACCTGACCACCGCCATGCTGATGTGCGCGGTGGTGCTCAAGGTGGCCGAGGGCGACAAGCGCTTCATCAGCCTGTGCTGCGTCAACATCGTGGTGGCCTCCAACGCCGGCGGCGCCTTCAGCCCCTTCGGCGACATCACCACGCTGATGGTCTGGCAGGCCAAGCTGGTCGAGTTCCAGGAATTCTTCGAGCTGCTGGGGCCGTCGCTGGTCAACTACCTGGTGCCGGCGATCATCATGAGCCTGTTCATCCAGAACAAGAAGCCCGGCGCCCTCGAGGAGCACATCTGGCTCAAGCGCGGCGCGCGGCGCATCGTCTGCCTGTTCCTGCTGACCGTGGTGATCTCGGTGCTGTGCCACACGGTGCTGCACCTGCCGCCGGCGCTGGGCATGATGACCGGTCTCGGCTTCCTGCAGTTCTTCGGCTACTACCTGCGCCGCAGCCTGCCGCGCTCGCTGGAGCGCAAGCGCACCCGCTACAGCCAGCGCGGCGACTGGCGCAAGCTCGAGGCGCTGGGCAGCGTGGTGCCGTTCGACGTCTTTACCCGAATCGCCCGCTCGGAATGGGATACCCTGCTGTTCTTCTACGGCGTGGTGATGAGCGTCGGCGGCCTCGGCTTCATGGGCTACCTGGGCCTGCTCTCCGAAACGCTCTATGCCGGCTGGGATCCGACACTGGCCAACGTGGTGCTGGGCGTGATCTCGGCGGTGGTCGACAACATCCCGGTGATGTTCGCGGTGATCTCCATGGATCCGGACATGTCGATGGGCAACTGGCTGCTGATCACCCTGACCGCCGGCGTGGGCGGCAGCCTGCTCTCGGTGGGCTCCGCCGCCGGCGTGGCACTGATGGGACAGGCCCGCGGCATCTACACCTTCGCCGCCCACATGCGCTGGGCGCCGGTCATCGCCCTGGGCTACGTGGCCAGCGTGCTGATGCACCTGTGGATCAACGCCGACAGCTTCAACGTCTTCCACTGAACAGCGCCTCGGCCCGTTCGGGCCTGAGACGTCCCATCGCGCGGCGGGCCTCGGCCCGCCGCGTGCCGTTTCGGTCGATGGCTAGCGCGCCAGGCTTATTCCTCCAGCCCCAGTCGCCGGTGCCAGTCGGCCAGGCTCTCGTCCGGATAGCCGTCGAAGCAGCGATCGTCGGGGCCGGCCTCGACGTCCACCCAGCTGGCCTTGCTGCCCAGCATCAGATGAACGCGTTCGGGCGGCACCGGCAGCTCGGAGTCGATCGCCGAGGCGAAGGGATGGACGAGCTCGGGCCAACGCGGATCGAACACCCACAGCGCGCTGCCGCATCGCGAGCAGAAGTGACGCTCGCCGGGGCTCGCCTGGCCATCGGTCACCGCCTGATAGATGGTCTCGTGCTCGGCGCCCTCGACCTTGAGCGTCTCGGCCAGGGCCCCGAGATTGATCGCATAGCCGCCGCCGCCCGCGGTCTTGCGGCAGATCGAGCAGTAGCAGCGATTGAACGGATAGGGGTGCGGCGCTTCCACGCGGAAGTGGATCGCCCCGCAGTGACAGGAACCCTCGAGTTGCATGGTGTCGCTCCTTTGGCATTCAACTCTGGCATTCAACCCTGCCCTCCAGACTAGTCGACACCTGATCGAAGATGACGCCTGAAACGGCCATCGACCGGGCATGCCCGGCCGATGGGTTCCCGACGTCAGCCGACGCCGTGTCGCTTGCTATGCCTCGCGGTATCGATAGGACGACCATCCACGGTCCATACTGCTTCTCACCGCCCGGAGACGATGTTCAGGGCGCCGCACACCGCGACAGACCATCGGCCAGATCCTCGATGACCCCGGCATAGAGACCGGGGCCGGGCTCGTGGCCCACGCCCAGGGGATCGATCCTCATCGCGGTGTCGACGGGCATGTCGCCGAACACACTCTGCACCAGGTCGGCATTGAACTGCGGCTCGGTAAACACGCACCGAACATCGAGCGCCGAGACCTGGTCCTGCACCCGCTGGATCCGGGCCGGGCTCGGGTCGGAGGCATCTCCCAGCGAGATCGCCCCGGCCGCCGGCACCCCGAAGCGGCGTTCAAAGTACTGATAGGCATCATGAAAGACGATGAATCGCGGCTCACCGGCTTCCTCCAGGCGCCGCTGCACGTCGTCGATCAGGTCATCCAGGCTCGCCCGAGCCGCGCGGGCGTTGTCATGATAGGTCTCGGCGTGTTCAGGGTCCGCCTCGGCCAGGGTATCGGCCATGAGCGTCAACCACGCCTGGGCATTGCGGGGATCCAGCCAGGCATGGGGATCCAGCCCCTCGTGATGGTGATGATGTCCGGCCTCATGATGGGCCTCATCGTGGTCGTGGTCGTGGTCGTGGTCGTGGTCGTGGTCGTGG
>NZ_PYUQ02000019.1:35654-184047 GCF_003030865.2 Halomonas sp. SL1
TGGTCGTGGTCGTGGTCGTGGTCGTGGTCGTGGTCGTGGTCGTGAGCATGATCCTCGCCGTGGTCATGGGCGGCGAAGGTCGCCCCCTGGCGAAAGTCATGACGGACCAGCCCCGGCGCATCGAGCAGCTCGATCGTGGTCGCGTCGGCGGCCAGGGTGCTCAGCGATTTCGCCAGCCAGGGCGTCAACGCATCGCCGACCCAGAACACCACGTCGGCCCGGTCCAGCGTCGCGGCCTCCGAAGGGCGCATGGAATAGCCGTGAGGTGACGCACCGGGCTGGATGACCGGCATCGGCGTGCCGAGATCACCCATGACCTGGGCGACCAGCGACTGGACGGGCGGAATGTCCACCGCGACGCGGGGAACATCGGCGGCCGCGAAGCCCGGGACGGCCAGCAACGAGAGAAGCCAGGGACGGCGATTCAGGGGCATGGGGATCTCCTTTCAGGTCTCTTTCAGGTCACGAATGAAATGTTATATCATAACGTTTTTAGCAAGTCCCCTGTCGAGGCTGCCCCTGGCGGAGCAACGACGACCTGATGGAGCCGCCATGCCCCTACTGAGCCTGAGCGACGTCGGCGTCACCCGACGTGGCCATACCATCCTGGACGGCATCGACCTGTCCCTGGAAAGGAACGAGATCGTCACCATCGTCGGGCCGAACGGGTCCGGCAAGACCACGCTGCTACGCGTGATCATCGGCGCCCTGGCACCGAGCCGGGGTCGGGTATCCCACGACGCCTCGCTGACCATCGGCTACGTGCCGCAGCGCCTGCACATCGATCCCACCCTGCCCATGACCGTGTCGCGCTTCATGGCCCTGCCCCGGCGCCACTCCAACGACGCCGTGCGGCGCGCGCTGGAACGGGCCGATGCGGCCGGGCTTGCCGACAGGCAGATGAGCGGCCTGTCGGGTGGTCAGTTCCAGCGCGTGCTGCTGGCTCGGGCTCTGCTGACCTCTCCGGACCTGCTGATCCTCGACGAGGCCAATCAGGGGCTCGATCACCGCGGCACCGCGGAGTTCTACCGCCAGCTCGCACGGGTGAAGCGGGAGCTGGGCTGCGGGGTGCTGATGGTCAGCCATGAGCTGCATGTGGTCATGCGTGCGTCGGATCGAGTGGTGTGCCTGAACGGGCGGATCTGCTGCCAGGGACCTCCCGACACGGTGGCCGGCTCATCGGCCTATCGCGATCTGCTCGGCGTCGACGAACGCGATGCCGTCGCCTTCTATCGCCACGATCACGCGCCCGAGGAGGCGCTTTCCTGATGCTCGATGACTTCCTCGTTCGCGCCGCGCTGGGCGGCACCGGCGTCGCCCTGGCGGCCGCACCGCTCGGCTGCTTCGTGGTGTGGCGGCGCATGGCCTATTTCGGCGATGCCACCGCCCACGCGGCCATCCTCGGCGTCGCCCTTTCCCTGGTCCTGTCCACCTCCCTGTTCGCCGGGGTGCTGACGGTCTCGCTGCTGATGGCGCTGGCCGTGTCGCTGCTGAGTGGCCGGGGCTATGCCATGGATACGCTGCTCGGCGTCACTGCCCATGCGGCACTGGCCTTCGGGCTGGTGGCGGTGTCCTTCGTCTCCGGCGTGCGCATCGACCTGATGGGCTATCTGGTCGGCGACATCCTCGCCGTGAGCCGTCAGGATCTCGCCATTATCTGGGGCGGCGCGCTGATGGTGCTGGGACTGCTGAGCTGGCGCTGGCCGGCGCTGCTGACCTCGACCCTGAACCCGGACCTCGCCCATGCCGCCGGGATGGACCCGAAGCGCGAGCAGCTGGTGCTGACGCTGTCACTGGCACTGGTGGTGGCCGTCGCCATCAAGGTGGTGGGCGTGCTGCTGATCGCCGCGCTGCTGGTCATCCCCGCGGCCACTGCCCGGCCGTTCAGCCGCACGCCGGAGCGGATGGCGATCGCGGCGGCGGCGGTCGGCATCTTCTCGGCCAACGGCGGCCTCATGGCCGCCTATCGCTTCGACACCCCTACCGGCCCCACCATCGTCTGCGTCACCACGCTGCTGTTCCTGTGCGCGAGCCTGGCCAGTGCGTGTCGCTTCCGCTCCCGGTCGGCACGGTCCGACCACTAGGCCCGCACCCCGGGGAGGACCTCAGCCCTCGACCTCGGGCCAGTTCCACTGGCTGCGCGCCACGGCGTCGTGGGCATGCAGGCTCTCGGCGTGCACCACCCGCAGACGAAAGCCGGCCACGCCGGGCTGCTCGCGCAGGGTCCGATCCAGGCGCCGGGCGGCGTCCTCGCAGAACATCAGGTTCTGGCCGTTGGCCAGAGCGAAGGCCTGCTCGTCGACGCGCTTGACCGCCGTCTGCAGCGCAGTGCCGAGGCTGGCTTCCGCCCGTTCGATGACCTCGACCACCGGCAGGGCCTCGAGCCCGCCATCGAGGCGCAGCTCGAGATGCGCGCGACTGCGCTGGCTGTGCGGCGTGGCGACGATGCCCTGTTCGCTGCCGAGCCAGCGGCGCACCGCCTTGTGGTCGAGCGCCGTCTCGTCCTCGAAGTCGCGGTCGAACCGCTCCTGGATCAGCTGTCGCGCCAGCCCCGCCGAGCAGGGGCAGGTCGAGGAATAGCCGATCTCGAGCGACAGCCTCAGCGCGAAGCCGTCGGGCCCGAGCCGGCCGCGCAGCGCGAAGGGATAAGCCTTCCACCCCGCCAGCGGGCTGACCAGCGCCGGTCGGCGCAGCATGGCCTCGCCCTCCAGGTCAAGAAAGGCCTCGCGCGAGAGGTCATGATGGCTGTCGAGGAAGTGTGCCAGCACCTCCTGAAGCCGCCCGGGGGTGATCTCCCGGTCGACCAGACGCTCGAGGGCCAGATAGAGCCGGGACATGTGAATGCCTCGCGCCTCGGCGGCGTCCAGGCTGACGCCGGCATGAGCGCGCGCCTGGACCGGCCGACCCGCCAGGGTCAGCGGCAGATCGATGCCCTCCATGCCGACCCAGGACAGCCGCCCCGGCTGATCGGCGGCGCCGTCGGCGATATCCATCAGCGGCGTTGTCATCAGGCCTCCTCGGCATCGAGCTCGGCGGGCGCGAAGTCGGCGAAGGGATCGGGCAGCGCGCGCCAGAACTCGTGCCCGGCCAGCAGGGTCTCGTCATCGAGCAGGCAGCCGTCCAGGGCCTCGCGCATGCGCGCCTCGTGCATGCCCTGGCCGATGAACACCAGCTCCTGGCGCATGTCGCCGAAGGGCTCCTCCCAGACCTGCTCGATCGCCTCGAGATAGCCGGGATCCGTCGGCCAGTCGACCTCGGGCACGGCCTTCCAGAACAGGCCCGCGAAGCCGTAGTGGGCGACGCCGCCGGCCTGGCTCCACTGCCCGGCGAGGCGCGGGCGCGAGGCCAGCCAGAAGAACCCCTTGGAGCGCAGCAGCCGTTCGCCGAACCAGTCGGCGTGCAGCAGCTCGAAAAACTTCTGCGGATGGAAAGGCCGCCGCGCCCGGTAGGTGAAGCTGGCGATGCCGTATTCCTCGGTCTCCGGCACGTGCTCGCCGCGCATCTCCCTGAGCCAGCCCGGTGCCCGCTGGGCCCGCTCGAAGCTGAAACGGCCGGTATCCAGCACCTCTTCCAACGGGACCGCCCCCTGGGCCATGGCCAGGATCCGCGCCTCGGGATTGAGGCTTCGCAGCACCGCCTCGAGCTCGGCGCGCTGGCGCTCGTCGATCAGATCGGCCTTGCTGATCAGCAGCACGTCGCAGAACTCGATCTGGTCGACCAGCAGGTCGGCGACGTTGCGCTCGTCGTCCTCGCCCAGGCTCTCTCCGGCCTCGGTCAACGACCGGGCCTCACGATACTGGGTGAGGAAGTTGGCACCGTCGACCACGGTGACCAGGGTATCCAGGCGCGCCAGCCGCGACAGGCTCTCGCCGTTGTCGTCCTCGAAGGTGAAGGTTTCGGCCACCGGCAGCGGCTCGGAGATGCCCGTGGACTCGATGACCAGCTGGTCGAAGCGTCCCTCGCGGGCCAGGCGGGCCACCTCGATCAGCAGATCCTCGCGCAGCGTGCAGCAGATGCAGCCGTTGCTCATCTCGACCAGGCGCTGCTCGGCGCGGTTGACCGCGACGTCGGGGACGGGACCGCCGTTGCCCTCGTCCTGCCGCAGCAGGGCCGCGTCGATGTTGACCTCGCTCATGTCGTTGACGATGACCGCCACCCGACGCCCCTCGCGATTGGCCAGGATATGGTTGAGCAGGGTCGTCTTGCCGGCGCCGAGAAACCCGGACAGCACGGTCACGGGCAGGGGATGAGGTTCACTCATCGGTCTCTCCTTGTTGCCTGTTGGTCACGGTCATCGCCCGCCCTCGAGAGAGCGTGGCTTTCAAGGGCAGAAAAGATACGTTATAACGTAACAAATTGGCAAGACGCCCAAGCCCGCTAACCGCCTCATGACGGAGACTTTCATGCCGCACCCCACGCCCCTGCCCTGCCCCGACTTCGCCGCCTCGGCACCACGCCCGCTCTCGACGCCTCACTGGGCGGAAGGCGGCGGCATCGAGGTACTGCCGCGCATCTTCGAGGACGCCATCACGCTGGCCGTGATGCGTCGCCCGGTCGGCAGCGACCTGCTGGCTGGTGCCCTGGCCCAGGTGGAAGCCGGGCGTCCGCTGTCGTTCAACTGGCGCGGTGCGCCCGGCGTCGAGCTGCGCACCGCGCTGTTCGAGACCCTGGCCGCGCCCGCGGCGTCCGTCGCCCTGGTGGAGGATGTCGTGATCCTGGCCGAGGCCATGGCCTTCCTGTTCGACACCGACACGGTGGGCCTGCGGCTGAGGCTGATGGACGCGCCCATGTGCCCGCGCTTCCACTGCGACAATCTGCCGGTGAGGATGATCACGACCTATCTGGGCCCGGGCAGCGAATGGCTACCCGAAGCGGCGGTGAATCGCGCCGGACTCGGGGCACCGAGCGCCGCCAAGCCGGAGATCGTGCGCGACGACGGCGCCATCCGCCGGCTGGAGTCCGGCGATGTGGCGCTGCTCAAGGGCAGCGGCTGGATCGGCAACGAGTCGCACGGCCTGGTGCACCGCAGCCCGGCCCTGGCGGAGAGTCAGCCGCGGCTGCTGCTGACCATCGATCCCGGTTGAGGCGGATAAGAGGGCCTATTCGAACATCCAACGCGCCACCAGACGCACGACACGCGGCATGACCACGTAGATCACCAGTGCCACGACGGTGGCCGCGATGAGGCCATGCCGTATTCCCCAGGTAGCGAGCACCGGCTGAACGGCAAACAGCGGCTGCCAGAACAGCGGCACCAGCATGGTGAGCGGCCAGATCACGGCAGTGGTCACCAGCCACTGCTTCCAGCGCACCGGCTGCTTGGCCTTCGAGGTCGACGGCGTGAACCAGTAGTCGATACCGCTGTGGATCTCGACCGTTTCCTTGCGCTGCAGGGAGGGCAGGATCTCGTCAAGCAGCCGGCGACGCTCGTCCGAGTGTCGCCAGTGATCGGCTTGCTCCTCGGAAGCGAAACGCACCGCGATCTCGTAGTCGCAGCCATCCGCCGTAGGCCTAAGCACGTGCACGCCCTGATGACCGCAGTATCGCCCGGCCACTTCGATGATGCGACGCAGCCAGCCCTCGTAGTGATCTCTCGCCTCCGGCCGCACGCGATGCTGAATGCGAATGGTGACGCTAGCGCCCGACGGGGTCTCGGTCATGGGACTGCCTTCTACTGAAGAGTGACACGGGGCCAATCAGGCCTTCCAGGGCAGCGGCGGCGGCATCAGCCGCTCACCATCGTAGTCGGGAATGCTGCCGAAACGCTCGCTGCCGGCCTCCCAGTCGCGCTGGGCCTCGGCGATCTCGGCCTTGCCGTGGCCGACGAAGTTCCACCAGATCAGGATCTCCTCGCCCAGCGGCTCGCCGCCGATCAGAATGGCTCGGCCGTCGGCGGGCAGCGTCAGGGTGACGGCGTCGCGCCCACGCCCCAGGTAGGCCAGCTCATTGGCCGCGAACGCCTCGCCCTCGATGTCGATCTCGCCTTCCAGGGACAGCACGCCGTACTCGAAGTCCTCACGCAACGGGAGTTCGACGGTATTCGCCTCTCGGCTGGCAAGGTCCAGTCCGACCAGTTCGGAAAAGGCCAGCGTCGGCGCGCGGCGTCCGGCGAACTCGCCAATGAGCAGCGTGAAGGCGACGCCCTGCGCTTCCCAGCCCGGCAGATCGGGATAGTGATCGAAGCGCGGATCGGTGCGCCGATCGGCCTCGGGCAGGGCGATCCACAGCTGGGCGGCATGCAGATGCGTCTCGCCGGGCACCGATTCCTCGGTGTGGCTGATGCCGCGGCCGGCGGTCATCAGGTTGACCTGGCCGGGGCGGATCACCTGTTGGTTGCCGAGGCTGTCCCGGTGCAGCACCTCGCCCTCGATCATCCAGGTGAAGGTCTGCAGGCCGATATGCGGATGAGGGCCGACCCGCAGTCCGCGGGCATCCCCCTTGAAGACGCTGGGTCCCGCATGGTCGAGGAAGCACCAGGCGCCCACCAGGCGACGATGGCGAGACGGCAGCACCCGGTTGACCGGAATGCCGCCGACGTCCGCGGTGCGGGGCGGCACGTGCTGGACCCGGCGCTTGCCGTCGACGATCGGGCAGTCGAGCGAGGACTGCGGTTCAGGATCCTGGATCAGGCTGCTCATGGGCGGTCTCTCCTGCGTGGATAGCGGAACGGCTCGGCCCCGAGGCCGAGCCGCACGACTCAGCTGCGTGCCTGCTGAGCATAGCTCTGCATCAGGTTCGAGTAGGCCGGCAGATGACCGGCCAGCAAGCCGCCGAAGCCTTCGATGTCGTTGCGCCAGTCGCGATGCAGCTCGCCACCGACGGCGAACCAGGTCATCAACTGGGCGCCGGCCTGGGACATGCGATTCCAGGCGGCGTCACGGGTGATCGGGTTGAAGGTGCCCGACGCATCGGTGACCACGAACACCTCGAAGCCTTCCTCCAGGGCGGACAGCGCCGGAAAGGCCACACAGACCTCGGTGACCACGCCGGCGATCAGCAGCTGCTTCTTGCCGGTGGCCTTGACCGCGGCGACGAAGTCCTCGTTGTCCCAGGCATTGATCTGGCCGGGGCGCGCGAAGTACGGCGCATCCGGAAACGCCTCCTTGAGCTCCGGCACCATGGGCCCGTTGGGGCCATCCTCGAAGCTGGTGGTGAGGATGGTGGGAATGTCGAAGAACTTGGCGATGTCAGCCAGCGCCAGAACGTTGTTCTTGAAGTCATCCGGGCTGAAGTCACGCACCAGGGACAGCAGGCCGGCCTGGTGGTCGACCATCAGCAGCGCCACGTCGTCCTTGTCCAGGCGGTTATAGGTGAAGGACATGATCGCTCTCCTTTTGCATCAGGGGGAAATCCGGTGGCCTTGGCCACCGGGGACGAACGCCAGCGGATATCCGCCCGCTAGCCGTTCAAGGCGCCGTACTTCCCGTTCTGGAAGTCGACGAAAGCTTGCTGGAGCTCCTCTTCACGGTTCATCACGAAGGGGCCATATCCAGCCACCGGTTCGTCGATGGGCTCGCCGCTGAGCAGCAGCAGCTTGGCGTCGTTGTTGGCCTCCAGGTACAACTCCTGGCCTCGACGCTCGAAGGCCACCACGGCCTCATCGCGCACGATGGTCTCGCCATTGACCTGGACGGTGCCCTCCAGCACCGCCAGCAGAGTGGTATGACCGTCCGGCACCGGCAGCACCGCGTCCCCGCCCGAAGCGAGACGCACGTCCCACAGATTGATCGGCGTAAAGGTGCGAGCCGGTCCCTCGTGTCCAAGATAGCTTCCTGCCACGACCCGCACATGGCCTGCATTGTCGTCTAACGACACGATGGGAATATCCGCATTGAGTAGCGTCTGATAGGCGGCCGGAGTCTCCTTGTCATCAGCCGGCAGGTTGACCCACAGCTGCACCATTTCCAGACGACCACCCCGCTCGGTGAAGGCTCGAGAGTGGAACTCCTCGTGAACGATGCCGGCCCCGGCGGTCATCCATTGCACGTCTCCCTCACCGATCCTGCCGCCGCTGCCGGTGGAATCACGGTGCTCCAGCTCTCCTTCGTAGACCAGGGTCACCGTCTCGAAGCCACGGTGCGGATGCTGCCCCACGCCCCGTGGTTTTCGGGCCGGCTTGAAGGTATGGGGACCGGCGTGATCCAGCATCAGGAAAGGGCTGAGATGCTCGGCGCCCATGCGGTCGTAGGTGAACAGGGAACGTACCGGGAAGCCGTCGCCGACCCAGTGACCGTGGGGGGCACCGTATATGGCTTGGATCTGCTTCATCGTCAGGCTCCTGCTGGCAGGGAGGGCACGCTGGCCCCGTTGCAGAAAGCCTATGAGAGGAACGCTGGATCGGCTAGGTGGTAGAATCCGCACACTGCGTTCCCCATACAGGACGATAGAATGCGAGACCTCAATGACCTCTACTACTTCGTCCAGGTGGTGGACCACGCGGGATTCGCGCCCGCGGGCCGCGCCCTGGGCATTCCCAAGTCGAAGCTGAGCCGACGCATCGCTCAGCTGGAAGAACGCCTGGGAACGCGCCTGGTGAACCGCTCCACACGCCACTTCTCGGTGACCGAACTGGGCCAGGCCTACTACCGGCACTGCCTGGCCATGCTGGTGGAGGCCGAAGCCGCCGACGAGCTGATCGAGCGCCATCGCGCGGAACCCCAGGGCAACGTGCGCCTCAGCTGCTCCCCCAGCGTGCTGCACTACCTGATCACGCCGCTGCTGGTACGCTTCATGGCCCAGTGTCCCAAGGTCAACGTCCAGGTGGAGGCCACCAGCCGACGCGTCGACGTGGTCAAGGAGGGCTTCGACCTGGCTATCCGCGTTCGCTTCCCGCCGCTGGAGGACAGCGACCTGACCATGAAAGTCCTGGCCCAGAGTCCTCAGCGGCTGATGGCCGCCCCCGAGCTGTTCGAGACCCATCCCCGGCCGAGGGTGCCCGCCGACCTGCCCCGCCTGCCGAGCCTGGACTTCGAGCAGTACGCCGGGCAGCACTGCTGGGACCTGGTCGGCCCGGACGGGGCGAGCGCCCGGATCCAGCACCGCCCGCGCCTGGTGACCGACAGTGCCGAGACGCTGCACGAGGCGACCCTGGCGGGCATGGGCGTGGTCAAGCTGGCACTGCTGGTCGGCGGCTGCGACCTGGCCGATGGTCGGCTGATCGACGTGCTGCCGGGCTGGGCGCCGCGCGGCGGCATTCTCCACGCGGTTTTCCCCTCACGGCGCGGGCTGCTGCCCTCGGTGCGGGCCCTGCTGGACTTTCTCGATGCCAATATCGCCACGCAAGACGTGACGAATCGCTTCCCCGAGCTGAACGACGGGCGGCAGAACCGGACGCCCTGATGCCAGCCTTGTCGGCTCAGCCAAACGCGCGGATATGCGCGGCCAGTTCGGCCAGCGCACTATCGTCGGCGCGTCGGTAATCGTGGGACGAGAGATATCCCTCGTAGCGGTCGAAGTACTTGTCGACCCGTGACTCCACGGGCTGGAAGGCCGAGTCACTGCCGGTGCCGTGCATGGGAAACAGCTTGGCGTGCAGGTGATCGACGCCGTAGCCCTCGAAGAACATGCCGGTGCGGGCGACGCCCTCGAGCGAGGCGTCGAGCAGCCGCGCGACCCGCTTGGTGGCCAGCATCAGTCCGGTCAACACCTCGTCCGGCTGGTCGAAGGCGTAGCTGGGGTGGTGGGCCTTGGGAATGACGACCGAAAAGCCCGGCGTATTGGGGAAGATGGACAGAAACGCCAGGTGTGCCTCGTCCTCCCAGATGACATGACACGGCGCCCGGCCGGCGACGATCTCGCAGAAGATGCAGCTCACGTTCGATGCCTCCCTGTTGACGACGACGCGCCGGAAAACGCCGGCCGCAACGGTTCCTCGGCGCCGGCGGCATGCTATTCTCCCCGCTCGTTCAGAGCCTATCCCATCCGCGAAGGAGATTCCCATGACTCAGGCCACCGCCCGCCATATCCTCGTGCCCAGCGAAGAACAGTGCCTGGCCCTCAAGGCCGAGATCGAAGGCGGTCGCGACTTCGCCGAGGTCGCCCGTGAACACTCCCAGTGCCCGTCCGGCCGCCAGGGCGGCGAGCTCGGCAGCTTCGGTCCGGGCCAGATGGTGCCCGAGTTCGACAAGGTGGTGTTCTCCGCCGACCTGAACCAGGTCCAGGGCCCGGTGAAGACCCAGTTCGGCTACCACCTGCTGGAAGTCACCAGCCGCGGCTGAGTGGCTGCAGAGGTAGACAAGGGCCGCGTCGGATATCGACGCGGCCTTTTTCATGACACGCCCTGCTCGGCCATCGGCCCGGCGTCACGCGCGTCGAACACCACCCGCACGCGATGGCCCGTCGCCTCGGGCAGGTTCTCGTAGGGCCAGCCCAGCCGCTGCGTCAGCTGCGCGGTGAGCCGCAGCCCCAGGCCGAAGCCGACCTCGCCCGGCGCCTCATCGGCCTCGGCCGTCTTCGGTGACGCCTGGTGGTTGTCGATGCGCACTTCCGAGCCGCGCTGGCGGATCACCACCCGCCCCTCCCAGGTATGCACGAAGGCGTTGCGAATCAGATTGCCCAGCACGATCCGGGTCGGCGCCTCCGGCAGGGTCAGGTGACACGGCGCGGTATCGAGCTCGACGTCGACCGCCTTGTCGCGCAGCAGGTAGCGCAGCTCGGCGACCTGGGCATCGAGCAAGGCCTCGAGATCGACGCGGACGCCAGGGGGCGCAGGGCCCTCCTCACGGCTCAGCCACAGCAGGGTCTCGGTCAGGTGCTTCATGGTGGTACCGGCCCGCTCCATGCGCGCGAATACCTGGCGATGACGCGGGCTCCAGGTCTCGTCATGCGCCTGCTGGAAGCGCCGCAGCAGCTCGAGATTGTGGCGCAGCACGGTGATCGGCGTACGCAGCTCGTGGCTGGCATGGGCCAGGAAGCGCTGCTCTCGCGCCAGGCCCTCATGGGCCGAGCACAGGCTCTCGCGCAGCAGGCCGGCCAGCTCGTTGAGCTCGGGATAGCCGAAATCCGGCGTCGGCTCGGCCAGGCGCTGCGCATCGAGGCCGCGTGCCCAGTCGCCCAGGGCATTCACCGGGCGTGAGACGTGGCGCAGCCACCACAGCAGTGCACCCAGCAGCCCCACGGCGATGATCATTCCCAGCCCGAGCAGCGTCATCAGGCTGTTCAGCGACTCGTTGGCCGGCGAGATGGCGGGAGGCGACGAGGCGATCACGTCGGCCACGAACAGCGATCCCTCAGGGGTCGGATGGCGCATGGCGACATAGAAGGTCTGCGGCCGCTGGAGCCCGTTGCCGTCGTCCTGCTTGTAGAGCCGCCCGGGCTCGCCGGGCGCATCGCGGAAGACACGTCGGACGGCCTCGGGCATGGCCTGCCAGTCACCGCTCAGATGGTAGCCGGCCACCTTGCGCAGGTCTTCCGGTAACGCGCCGCCCTGCCGGCCGGCGACGTCGTCGGCGACCCGGGCCATGTGCGCCCGCGTCATGTTGTCCATGCCGCGCAGGAAGTAGTGGGCGCTGAGCACGGAGTAGCCGACCGCCAGCAGCAGGCCTACCACCAATCCGCCCAGGATCAGCTGCCCCTTGAGGGTATCGGGTCGCCTCACGTCGCGGGCCTCAGCGCCACGCCATGGCCGGGCACGGTCTGCACGAGGGGGAACTCGAAAGGCACGTCCACGGCCTGGCGCAGGTGATAGAGATGGACCTTGAGGCTGTTGCTGTCGGGCACGTCCTCGCCCCACAGCGTGGTCTCCAGCGCCGCGCGCGACACCACGTTCGGCGAGGCTCGCAGCAGCGCCTCGAGCAGCCGCCAGCCGGTGGGCGAGAGATGGATCGGCCGCCCCGCACGCGTGACACGTCGCTCCCCCAGGTGCATCTCCAGGTCGGCACAGCCGAGGCGCTGGGACTGGCCGCTGCGGCGCCTGGCCAAGGCATGGACCCGCGCCGCCAGCTCGCGCAGCTCGAAAGGCTTGACCAGATAGTCGTCGGTGCCGGCCGCGAAGCCGGCCAGCTTGTCGTCCAGGGCATCACGGGCGGTGAGCATCAGCACCGGGATGTCGCGCCCGGCCTCGCGCAGGCGCTCGCAGACCCGCAGGCCGTCCAGCCGCGGCAGGTGCAGGTCGAGCAGCACCAGGTCGGGCGGCTGGCGCTCGACCAGCTCGAGGCCCGCCACGCCGTTGGCGGCGTGGTCGCAACGCATGCCCTCGAGCGCCAGATAGTCGATCAGCGTCTCGGCCAGGTCGATGTCGTCCTCGATCAGCAGCACGCTCAGCATCGGCTCTCCTCGCTCGATTCACGCCCGTGCCGTCGCAGCATGTCCCGGCATGGGTTCAGGAAAATGAGCAGAATATGATGCCACAACCCGGCGCGACCGAGTCGACCGACGACGACGCCCGGCCCCCCTCGACGCCCGGAACCATGGCGGCGGCGATGGGAGACAAGCACCACGCCCGGCGACGACCGGGACCATAAAAAAACCGCCCGGTACGGGCGGTTTGAAGAAGAACAGGGAATATCGCCTCAGTGAGACCCAGGCAGCTTGTACCCGAAGGGGTTAGGGAAGCGTTAAGGTATGGCCTCAGAGACGCCGACTCGACGAGGGGTGTCGCCGGCAGGCCAGCGGCAGGATCCGAACAGCCAGGGAGGTACGGGAAGGTGAGTGAACAAAGCGTGATCCGCGTCGAGGCGCTGTCGAAGACCTACGACAGCGGCTTCGAGGCCCTCAAGGGGGTGGACCTCGAGATCCGACGCGGCGAGATCTTCGCCCTGCTCGGCCCCAACGGCGCCGGCAAGACCACCCTGATCAGCGTGATCTGCGGGCTGGTCAACGCCTCCGCGGGTCGCGTGCTGGTGGCCGGTCACGACAATGTCATTGACTATCGCCAGGCGCGCCAGCTGATCGGCCTGGTGCCCCAGGAGCTGACCAGCGAGGCCTTCTCCACGGTGTGGGACACGGTGAGCTTCAGCCGCGGGCTGTTCGGCAAGCCGAAGGATCCGGCCCACATCGAGCGGGTGCTGAAATCGCTGTCGCTGTGGGACAAGCGCCGCAATCGCCTGATCACGCTATCCGGCGGCATGAAGCGCCGGGTGCTGATCGCCAAGGCGCTGGCTCACGAGCCTCAGATCCTGTTCCTCGACGAGCCCACCGCCGGCGTCGACGTGGCGCTGCGCCGCGACATGTGGGAGGTCGTGCGCCAGCTGCGCGACAGCGGCGTGACCATCATCCTCACCACCCACTACATCGAGGAGGCCGAGGAGATGGCCGACCGCATCGGCGTGATCCGCTCAGGCGAGCTGGTGCTGGTCGAGGACAAGCGCGAGCTGATGCGAAAGCTCGGCCGCAAGGAGCTGACCCTGCAGCTCCACGAGCCCCTCGAGCGCCTGCCCGGGGAACTGGACGCACATGGCCTGGAGATCGCCGAGGACGGCCAGGCACTGATCTACACCTACGACGGCCGCACCGACGGCGACGACTCGAGCGGCATCGCCGAGCTGCTCGCCGATCTGGACGCCGCCGGCATCCGCTTCAAGGACCTCCACACCCGACAGAGCTCGCTGGAGGACATCTTCGTCAGCCTCGTCAGGGAGGACGCATGAACCTCGAATCCGTGAAGACCCTCTACGTGGCCGAGATGTCGCGCAGCCTGCGCACCGTGTTGCAGAGCATCGTCTCGCCGGTGATCTCCACCTCGCTCTACTTCGTGGTCTTCGGCGCCGCCATCGGCACCCGCATCAGCGAGGTCGAGGGCGTCAGCTACGGCGCCTTCATCGTGCCCGGGCTGATCATGCTGATGCTGCTGACCCAGAGCGTCTCCAACGCTTCCTTCGGCATCTTCTTCCCGCGCTTCTCGGGCTCGATCTACGAGATCCTCTCGGCGCCGGTCTCCTACTTCGAGGTGGTGCTGGGCTTCGTCGGCGCGGCGGCCACCAAATCGGTGATCCTGGGGCTGATCGTGCTCGGCACCGCGAGCCTGTTCGTGCCCTTCACCATCGCCCACCCGCTGGTGATGCTGCTGTTCCTGGTGCTCACCGCCCTGACCTTCAGCCTGCTCGGCTTCATCATCGGCATCTGGGCCGACGGCTTCGAGAAGCTGCAGCTGGTGCCGCTGCTGGTGATCACCCCGCTGACCTTCCTCGGTGGCACCTTCTATTCCATCGACATGCTGCCGCCACTGTGGCAGGCGGTGACGCTGGCCAACCCGGTGGTCTATCTGGTCAGCGGCTTCCGCTGGAGCTTCTACGGCCTGGGCGACGTCAGCATCTGGGCCAGCCTGGCGGTGATCGGGCTTTTCCTGGCGGTGGCGCTCGCCGTGGTCAGCTGGATCTTCCGCAGCGGCTACCGGCTCAAGCCCTGACCGTCCCGCCAGGATACCCGCCGCGCTATCGCCGCCGCGCCGCGGCGGGTATCATCGCCAGCCCCGATCACCGAGGCCGAGGGAGGTCCCCATGCCGATCCTGCACAGCATCATCCACCGCATCGACAAGGGCGACGGCGAGACCCCGGCCCGCCTGGTGCCCGCCGAGGCCCCGCTCGCGGCGTCCACGGCCCTCGACGACCTGGTCTCGGGGCTCAACGACGCCTATCACGGCAAGGCCAAGAACTGGGGCCGCTTCTCCGACGACGAACCGGCCGCCTTTCCCGCAGCGCTGAGCGCCTTCCTCGACGGCGAGCGCGACTTCCCCAGCCTGACCCGGGCGCTGGCCGAACAGATCGTGCCACTGGTCGACGACCACCTGCCCGTGGGCGGCCACCTGCTGATCGTCGACCATCGCCAGGGCGAGGCCCGCTACCTGATTCTCGCGCTGCTGCATCACCGCGACGGCTTCGGCATCGACGATGCCCTCGGCGTGGTGCCCGCCCGCCAGCTCAATCTGGCCCAGATGACGCTGGCCGCGCGCCTCGACGTCAACCAGTGGCAGAACGGCTCGGCCTCGCATCCGTATCTCTCCTGGACCCGCGACCGCGGCGGCAAGAAGCTGTCCGAGGCCTTCGCCGAGGCGCTGGGCGCCCGCGAGCAGCGCGACGCCGGCGAGGAGACCCGCACCCTGCTCAAGGCCTTCAGCGACTTCGTCGAGAACGAGGACCTGCCGGAAGAAGCCAGCCGCGAGAAGACCGACGCCCTGGTCGACTACGCCAGCGACCAGGCCAAGCTCGGCGAGCCCATCACCCTCGAGGACCTCTCCGAGCTGGTCGACGAGGAGCGGCCCAAGGCCTTCTATGAACACATCCGCAACAGCGACTACGGGCTGAACCCCGAGATCCCGCCGGACAAGCGCACCCTCAACCAGTTCCGGCGCTTCACCGGCCGCGCCGCCGGCGTCTCGATCAGCTTCGACTCCCACCTGCTGGGCGCCGCCGTGGAGTACGACGAGGACGGCGACCGGCTGATCATCAAGAAGGTGCCGAACGGGCTGCGCGACCAGCTCAAGCAGCGCCAGGGCGACTGACCCCAGCCGCCCCGAGCGTCATCGTCTCTCAGCCCAGCTGCGCCGCCAGCCACTGGCGCAGCTGCGGCCCCTGCAGCAGCCCCGGCTGGCGGGCCGCCTCCTGGCCGTTCTTGAACAGGATCAGCGTCGGGATACTGCGGATGCCGAAGCGGCCGGCCAGAGCCTGCTCGGCCTCGGTGTCCAGCTTGGCGAAGCGCAGGCGCGGCTCCAGCTCGCGGGCCGCCTCGGCGAAGATCGGTGCCATCGCCTTGCACGGCCCGCACCAGCTGGCCCAGAAGTCGACCACCACCGGCAGCGAACTGCGCGCCACCAGCGACGCGAAGTTGGCACCGGTCAACGTCAGCGGCTCACCGGTGAACATCGGCTGTTGGCACTTGCCGCAGCGCGGGCCGGCGGACAAGCGATCGGGGCGAACCCGGTTCATGGCATGACAGTGGGCACAGCCCAGCAGCAGGGCATCGGACATGATGGGACTCCAGAGGGGGGAAGACCCGAGAAACTATGTCGCCTGATGCCGGCGCCATCAAGCGCGCCGCGACGATCGGACACGGCGAAGAGAGTCGGGCTCAGAACAGCCCGAGCTGACGGTCGATCAGGGTCGCGAAGTCGTCTCCCACGAACGGCAGGATGGCATCCGCCACCGGCTGCAGCTGACGGGTCAGGTAGTGATCGGTGTCGATGGCCGAACACTGCTGTTCCAGCGGCTCCGGCCCCGCCACCGTCATCACGTAGCGAATCCATCCGCCGTGCTGATAACGGCGCGGCCGACCGAGCCGGTCGCTGGCCTCGTCGGCGAGCCGCGCCGCCCGCACATGGGGCGGCACGTTGCGCCGATAGTCGTCCAGGGAACGACGCAGCCGCTTGCGATACACCAGCCGATCATCGAAGTCGCCGGCCAGGGTGCGACGCACATAGTCGCGGATGAAATCCCGATAGGGGTCGCCGTTGAAGATGCGCCGATAGAGCTCCTGCTGGAAGTCCTTGGCCAGGTCCGTCCAGTCGCTGCGCACGCTCTCCAACCCCTTGAAGACCATCCGCTCGTCCCCGGACGCGTCGCGCACCAGTCCGGCATAGCGTTTCTTGCTGCCCGCTTCGGCCCCGCGAATGGTCGGCATCAGAAAGCGTCGGTAATGGGTCTCGAACTGCAGCTCCAGCGCGCTCGCGAGGCCATGTTCCCGGGCCAGGTGGTCACGCCACCAGGCATTGACGTGTGCCACCAGGCGCCGGCCGATCGCCTCCGCCTGCTGCTCGGGATGCTCGCGGCCGAGCCACACGAAGGTGGAGTCGGTGTCGCCGTAGATGACGGTATAGCCTTCGGCCTCGACCAGCTCGCGCGTGCGTCGCATGATCTCGTGCCCGCGCATCGTGATCGACGAGGCCAGGCGTGCATCGAAGAAGCGGCAGCCCTTCGATCCCAGCACGCCATAGAAGCTGTTCATGATGATCTTCAACGCCTGGGAAAGCGGCGCGTTGCCCGCGCGCTTGGCGGCCTCACGCCCTTCCCAGACCCGCGCCACGATAGCCGGCAGCGCGTGCTGAGTCCGCGAGAAGCGGGCCCCGCGAAATCCCGGCACCGAGGCCGCGTCCGTGGGATCGGCGAGCCCCTCCACCAGGCCCGCCGGGTCGATCAGGAAGCTGCGGATGATCGAGGGATACAGGCTCTTGAAGTCCAGCACCAGCACCGAGTCGTAGAGGCCGGGGCGGGAATCCATCACGAAGCCGCCGGGGCTCTCGGCGGCTTCTGCCTCGCCGAGATTCGGCGCCACGAATCCCAGGCGGTGCAGGCGTGGCAGGTAGAGATGGGTGAAGGCCGCCACCGACCCGCCGCTGCGGTCGGCGGACAGCCCGGTCACCGTGGCCCGCTCCAGCAGAAAGCCGAGGAGCTCGGTCTCGGCGAAGATCCGCGTCACCAGCTCGCAGTCCTTGAGGTTGTAGCGCGCCAGCGCCGGCTTGTCCTCCACGAACATGCGCAGGATGTCATCCAGCCGCTGGTAGGGGTTGTCGATGGCCTTGCCCTCGCCTAGCAGCGCCTGGGCCACGTGCTCCAGGGAAAAGGAAGAGAAGTGCCAGGTGGCCGAGCGCAGTGCCTCGATGCCGTCGATGATCAGCCGCCCCGCCGCCGAGGCGACGAAACGATTGGCCTGATGGCCATGGGCACGCCACTCCATCACGGCACCGCCGCGCCCCAGTCGCAGGGCAACGCCGAGCCGCCGCGCATGTTCGTGGAGGATGCGCAGGTCGAACTGCACGAGATTCCAGCCGATGATGGCATCCGGGTCGTGCTCGGCGAACCATCGGTTGAGCCGCTCCAGCAGGTCCGAGCGGCTATCGCAGTATTCGAGGGAGAAATCGAGCCCATCGGCCACACCGTTGGGCGGGCCCAGCATCAGTACCCGGCGTTCTTCCCCGCTTTCCAGGGCAATGGAATACAGCTCGCCGCTCCCGCTGGTCTCGATGTCCAGCGACACCACCTTGAGTCGTGGACGATAGTCCGGCGCCGGCCTGAGCCGCGTCGCCATCAAGCCGCCCGCGCCGTCGGGCTCTCCCTCGACGCTCACCGGCGCGGTGATGAAACGCTCCATCAGATAGCGTTCCGGCGGCCGGATATCGGCCTCGTAGACCTCCACGCCGGCGTGCGTCAGGCGCCGTTCCAGGGCCGTCAGGCGGTGATGCGGCCGACAGTAGAGTCCCAGCACGGGGCGTCGATGAAAGTCGCGCAGCGCCAGGGAGCGCAGCTCGACGTCGCGCTCGCCATGCAGCACGGCCTCGGCGTGTCGGCACTGCTCCACCGGGATAAAGGCCACCGACGGCCGCGGCGGCACGCGCACGCGCAGCGGCCCCTCGTCGGTCGCCAGCCAGAACTCGCCCTGGGGGCCTTCGGACGTCTCCTGCCAATCTCGAGTCAGGATGAACCCCTGCCGCACCACTACCGTCGCTCCTCGCTTGCCCATGAGGCTCCATCATATCGCGGCGGCAAGACACTCACGGGTCACGGACATAAAAAAAGCCTCCCCGAAGGGAGGCCAGTTGGAGCACGCCAGCTCACTCGTCGGGTCGGTCGTCTCACTGCGACGCAATGACGACCGGCAGACAATCGGAGCAAAGCCCAGACAGGAAAGGCTCCGACCGCCGACACCCATATCAAAGCAATATACAGGCCAAAAAATAAATAGCTCTTTAAAATCAATTAAATAATAAAATATAGCGCCGTGTCGGAACGAGACCGCGTGGAACGGCCACGCTGCGGCGCACCATCATGAACCGCCTAATGGATGCGATGCGTCACTTCGGAGCACCGGACGCCGGTCGCGACGCCCGGCGGCACTTGATGGAAATCCCTTCCATCGCGCATTCTGATGCTTATCTTCATTGCCACCGGAGCATCGCCATGCCCTCTCCCCGCCTCGGCTTCATCGGCATCGGCCTGATGGGCGACCCCATGACCCGCCGTCTGCTGGCGGCCGGCTTCGAGGTGACGGCCTGGAACCGCTCGCCGGACAAGACCGCCGGCGTGGCCGAGGCCGGTGCCCGCGTGGCCGGCTCGATCGGCGAGCTGGTCGCGGCCTCGGACGTCATCCTGCTGTGCCTGGCCAACACCGCCGTGGTCGAGGCCGTGGTGTTCGGCGAGGACGGCGTGGCTGCCCATGTGCGCCCCGGCCAGCGCCTGCTCGATCTCTCCAGCAGCGACCCCGACGCCACGCGCGACATGGCTGCGCGGCTCGCGGACGCCTGCGGCGTCGCCTGGGTCGATGCCCCGGTCTCCGGCGGCGTGGCCGGCGCCGAGGCCGGCGAGCTGGCGGTGATGTGCGGCGGCACCGACGCGGACGTCGACGCGCTGCGCCCGGTGCTCGCCCCGCTGGCCGCCCGGGTGACGCACATGGGTCCGGTGGGCAGCGGCCAGGTGACCAAGGTCTGCAACCAGATGATCGTCGGCTGCCAGGCGGCGGTGATCGCCGAGACGGTCGCCCTGGCGGAAGCCAGCGGCGTGGACGCCACCCGGCTGACCGAGGCGCTGGCCGGCGGCTTCGCCGACTCCAGGCCGTTTCGCATCCTCGCCCCGCGCATGGCCGAGCGCGACTTCGCCGCCCCGCCCTGGCACCTGCGCACCCTGCTCAAGGACCTGGACATGGCGGTGGCCCAGAGCGGCCGCGCCACCAGCGCCACGCCGATGAGCGCCCTGGCCGCCCAGCTGATGCGCGGTCATGCCGCTCGCGGGCACGGCGAGGCGGATCCGGCCACCCTGGTCGAGGCCTATCGCTCGCCGGGCTCGGGCGAGGCGTGAGGCGTGAGGCGTGAGGCGCCCAGATATAGCCATATGAGGCTATTACATTGAAAAATAGCCTCGAGAATCTATCCTGAGGCATGACCGCCGTCCTCGGGAGCCCCCATGGCCACACGCCTCGCCGTCATCACCGGAGACATCATCGACTCGCGCCGCCTCGAAGAGGGCCCACGCCTCCACCGAGTGCTCGAGACGACCCTGGCGGGCCTCGCCGAGCGCCACGAGGGCGACTATCAGCGCTATCGCGGCGACGGCTTCCAGCTCGCCATCGCCCGGGCCGAGGCGGCCCTGGACGCGGCCGTGGCGCTGCGTGCCGCCCTGATCGCGCACTCCGAGACCGGACACCGCTGGGATGCCCGGCTCGCCGTCGCGGTGGGGCACGACGACTGGCGGCCCGGCGAGGCGCTGGCCTCCGCCGATGGCCCGGTCTTCGTCGCCTCCGGCCAGGCACTGGACGCGCTGAATGCGTCGGAGACGCACCTCGCCCTGCGGCATACCGACGTCGATGAGGGCTCCTGCGAGGCACTGCTGATCCGCCATCTGGATGCCCTGCTGGCCGACTGGTCGCCCCGCGCCGCCGAGGCGGTCGGCCTGCGTCTGACCGAGGATCTCACCCAGCAGGCGCTGGCCGAGCGGCTGGGCATTCGCCAGCCCAGCGTCCACAAGCGGCTGCGCGCCGCGCGCTGGGCCCTGCTGGCCGACACCCTGACACATGTCCGCGCCTCGCTCGCCGATGAGGAGGCGACGCCATGACCGCCACGGCCCTGACGACGCTGTTCGCCCTGATCATCGCTCACCTGGTGGGGGACTTCCTGCTCCAGCCGCGGCGCTGGGTCGAGGCGCGCCAGCGCGACAAGGCCCGTGCCGGCGTGCTCTACCTGCATGCCGGGATCCATGGGCTGCTGGCCCTAGCGGTGCTGGTCGTCGCCGGCATTGATCCGCTCGCCGCCGTGGCCTGGTCGGTGACCATCGCCGCCAGCCACGCGCTGATCGACCTGGGCAAGGCGCATCTGGACCCGCGGCGACTGTGCTGGTTTCTGGTCGATCAGGCCCTGCACCTGGCCGTGCTGGTCGGCGTCTGGCTGGCCTCGCTGGGCAGCCTGGCGCCGCTCGCCGCGGCGGCCGACTGGCTGGCCCGACCCGAGGTGATGGCTCACGGTCTCGCCTACCTGCTGGTCACCCGTCCCATGGCCATCGCCATCGCGCTGGCCATGCGCCCCTGGAGCGAGGAGGTCACCGACCCCGGCACCCTGGTCGCCGCCGGGGCACGCATCGGCATGCTCGAACGGCTGCTGGTGCTGACCCTGGTGCTGCTCGACGAACTGACCGCGGTGGGCTTTCTGCTCACCGCCAAGTCGGTGCTGCGCTTCGGCGATCTGAGAGCCCGCCGCGACCGCAAGCTCACCGAGTACGTGCTACTGGGCACCCTGCTCAGCGTCACCGCCACCCTGGCGCTGGGGCTGGCGGTGCGGCAGCTGCCCTGGACGGCCTGAACCATGCGATCCATGACACTGTTCTACATTTCGCTCGCCCTGCTGCTGGGCGGCTGCGCCGGCGGCGAACGCCTCGTCGAGTCCACCGGCGTGGCGATCGACGACAGCCATTCGTCCCGCGCCCACTCCAGCCGGGTACGCTTTCTGGTGCTGCACTACACCGACGAGGACGAGGCGACCTCGCTCGAGATTCTCACCGGGCCCCGCGTCAGCGCCCACTATCTGGTGGCGCGCCATCCCGACCGGGAACTCGGCGCGCCGCGCGTCTATCGCCTGGTCGACGAATCGCGCCGCGCCTGGCACGCCGGTGCCAGCGCCTGGGCGGGCCGCACCCACCTCAACGACAGCTCGCTGGGCATCGAGCTGGTCAACGCCGGGCCGGATCGCCCGTCCATCGAGACCGCCTCGAAGGTGAGCTGGGCGCCCTTCCCCGACGACCAGATCACGGCGCTGATCGTCCTGCTCAAGGACCTGATCGCGCGCCACGACATCGCCCCCACCGATCTGCTCGGCCACGCCGAGATCGCGCCCACGCGCAAGATCGATCCGGGACCGGCCTTCCCCTGGCGGCGCCTGTATGCGGCCGGCATCGGCACCTGGCCGCTGGAAGCCGACCTGGCCCGCTACCGTCGGCTCTTCGCCGCGGGTCCGCCGCCGCTCGCCACCCTGCAGCGGGCGCTGGCGGCCTGGGGCTATGCGGTCACACCGAGCGGCAAACTCGATGGCGCGACCCGAGGCGCGCTGCGAGCCTTCCAGATGCGCTATCGGCCAGCCGACCATCGCGGCCGTCCGGACGCCGACACTGCCGCTCGGCTGTGGGCGCTGCTCGCTCGCTACCGCCCCGAGGCGCTGTCCGATCCCAAGCTGGCCTCGCCAATCCCGTCGCCCGGAGAGACACCAGAACCGCGGGGATAGTGGATGACGTCGTGGAAGCGCGCCGCCCCCTGGCCCGGGTTGCGATAGGCGTGGGGCCGATCGGCGGCGAAGCGCAGCCCCTCGCCCGCCGTCAGACGCCGCCAGACGCCGTCCACCCGCACCTCCAGCTCGCCCTCGACCACCACCAGATGCTCCACCACGCCCGGCGCGTGGGGCGCCGACTCGCTGACCGCGCCCGCGGCCAGGGTCACCACCAGCAGCTCGAAGTCGAGCGCGGGGTCGAAGGGAAACAGCGGCACGGCCGCCATGCCGGCGGCATCGCCCTCGGAGGCCGGCGCGGCCTGACGCGCGGCGCCGGTCGCGTCATCACCCTCGCCGACGGCCTCGGGTTCGAACAGGCTCGAGAACGGCACGCGGAAGCCGCTGGCGATCTTCCACAGCGTCGCCACCGTGGGGCTTGATTCACCGCGCTCGATCTGGCCCAGCATGGCCTTGCTGACGCCGGTCTCCCGAGCGGTGCGATCGAGGCTCCAGGCCTCGGCGCGGCGCAGCGTCCTGAGCCGCTCGGCAATGTGCTGCGAGATCTCCTGCATCGGCCTCTCCCGGTCGCGTTCGGACAGTTCTAATAGATCGTTCTGATAGATCGTTCGAATGGATGGAAAGGCGCCATTGTAGCGCGGCCGCCGTGGCGTGCCTGCCCATTTGTGCGTTATAGCGCACGGTGCTAGGGTGACGCCATCGTACGTTATAGCGCACACGTTTCCGGAGCCCCAGTCATGTCCACGCCAAGCCGGCCGACGCCGAGCCCCGCCACCGCCGAGCGTTCCTCGCTGTGGCGCGACAGCAGCCTGTCGACCCTCACCGCCGGCTTCATCGCGGTGCTGATCGGCTATTCCAGCTCGGCGGCGATCATCGTCCAGGCCGCCGAGGCGGCCGGCGCCAGCCAGGCCGAGATCGGCTCCTGGCTGTGGGCGCTGGGCATCGGCTCCGGCGTCACCACCCTGGTCTTCTCGCTGCGCTACCGCATGCCGCTGCTCACCGCCTGGTCGACCCCGGGCGCGGCGCTGCTCGCCACCAGCCTGCCGGGGCTACCCATGAGCGAGGCGATCGGCGCCTTCCTGTTCTCGTCGCTGCTGATCACCCTGTGCGGCGTGACCGGGCTGTTCGAACGCCTGATGCACCGCCTGCCGCGGGCACTGGCCTCGGCCATGCTGGCCGGCGTGCTGCTGCGCTTCGGGCTCGACCTGGTGATGACCGTGGAACACCGGCTGGTGCTGCCGCTGGCGATGGGGCTGACCTATCTGGTGGCCAAGCGGCTGTGGCCGCGCTATGCCATCCCGCTGGTGCTGGCCGTGGGCGGCCTGGTGGCCCAGGCTCAGGGCCTGCTGGATCTGGGCGCCATCACCCCGGCGCTGGCGGTGCCGGCGTATACGGCGCCGAGCTTCGACCTCGGCACGCTGATCGGCGTCGGCATCCCGCTGTTCGTGGTCACCATGGCCTCCCAGAACCTGCCCGGCGTGGCCGCCCTGCGCGCCGCCGGCTACCAGCCACCGATCTCGCCGCTGGTCGGCGGCACCGGGCTGGCCGGCCTGGCGCTGGCCCACTTCGGCGGCTTCGCGCTCAATCTGGCGGCGATCAGCGCCGCGGTCTGCCAGGGCCCGGAGGCGCATCACGACCCGCGGCGACGCTACGCCGCCGGGGTCGCGGCGGGCGGCTTCTACCTGCTGCTGGGGCTGTTTGGCGCCACCGTGAGCTCGCTGTTCGCCGCGCTGCCCGGCGAGCTGGTGGTCGCCATCGCCGGCCTGGCACTGCTGCCGACCCTCGGCGCGTCGCTGGCCGACGCCCTGGGCGATGTCAGCCAGCGCGATGCCGCCCTGCTCACCTTCCTGGTCACCGCCTCGGGTATCGCGCCGGGCGGCATCGGTTCGGCCTTCTGGGGCCTCGTGGCCGGCCTGGTCGCCCTGGCCATCGGTCGCTGGCGCGCCGCGGGCAACGTCGCCTGAGCCATGTCGCGCTCGGCACCGCTGGCGTCGCCGCCGCACTGCGTCAGCCCGGGCGCATCTGCTAGGGTGCCGCGACCCAATAACAATTTTCCTCCCTGGAGCAAGCCCATGGCGAACCCGACCCTATCCATCTGCCGGGGACGCGACATCACCCCGCACCTGCCGGCCCTGGCCCAGCTGCGCATCCGGGTCTTCCGTGACTTCCCCTATCTCTACGACGGCGACGCGGCCTACGAGGCCAGCTACCTCGAGCGCTATGCCGCCAACCCGGAAAGCTTCTTCGTGCTGGCCTTCGACGGCGACACCCTGGTCGGCGCGGCCACCGGCCAGCCGCTGGACGACGAGGTCGACGACTTCCGCGCACCCTTCGAGGCCGCCGGCTACCGCCCCGAAGGCGTCTTCTACTACGGCGAGTCGGTGCTGCTGCCCGAATACCGCGGCCGCGGCATCGGCAAGGCCTTCATGGAGGCCCGCGAGAGCCACGCCGAAAGCGAGGGCTTCGGCCATGCGGCCTTCTGTGCCGTGGAGCGTCCGGTCGACCATCCGCTCAAGCCGGACGACTATCGACCGCTGCACGACTTCTGGAACGCCTGGGGCTATCGCCGCACGCCGTCGCTATCGACCACCTTCAGCTGGAAGGACATCGATGCCGACGAGGAGACCGCCAAGCCGATGATCTTCTGGCTCAAGGCCCTGGATTCATGAGCGAGAACCACCGCCCGACGGTGACCGTGGCAACCGCTCAGTACCCCATCGACCGCTTCGCCACCTTCGCCGATTTCCAGGCCAAGGCGGCACGCTGGGTGCATGACGCCGCCAACCGCGGCGCCGAGCTGCTGGTGTTTCCCGAGTACGGCGCCATGGAGCTGGCCTCGCTGCTGCCCGAAACCGAGCAGGGCGACCTGGCGGCCCAGCTGCACGGCCTGCAGCCTTGGCGCGATGCCGTCGTCGAGACCTGGCGTGAGCTTGCCCGCGAGCATGGCGTGACCCTGCTCGCGCCCTCGCTGCCCTGGCGGCTCGATGACGGCCGCTTCGTCAATCGCGCCTGGCTGTGCGGCCCGGACGGCGACCTGGGCCATCAGGACAAGCAGGTGATGACGCGCTTCGAGAACGACGAATGGGGCGTCGAGGCCGGCCACGGCCTCAAGGTCTTCGACACCCCGGCCGGGCGGCTGGGCGTGCTGATCTGCTACGACAGCGAGTTCCCGCTGCTGGCCCGGGCGCTGGTGGACGCCGGCGCCGAGCTGCTGCTGGTACCAAGCTGCACCGACACCGAGGCCGGCTATCAGCGGGTGCGGCTCAGCGCCCAGGCCCGCGCCATCGAGCAGCAGGTGGCGATCGTGCAGTCACCCACGGTGGGAGAGGCGCTGTGGTCGCCGGCGGTGGACATCAACGTCGGTCGCGCTGGCATCTACACGCCCTGCGACCACGGCTTTCCGCCCGATGGCGTGCTGACCCGGGCCGCGGATGCCACCCCGGGCTGGCAGATCGCCCGCCTCGATCTGGCCGCGATCCGCGCCCTGCGCGACCACGGCCAGGTCAACAACCACGCCGACTGGTCCCTGCAGGACGCCTGCCTGGCCACGGGCATCACCCAAGAGACGTTCACCTAACGTCTCAACCGCCCGCCTCGAGGCGCGGCGACAGCCGCTCGCGCCGCGCCATCAGGTCGTCGACGAAGGCGGCGACCTTGGAAGAACGCAGCCGGTGCTCCGGAAAGATCAGGTGGATGGCATCCAGCCGCCGCCACCCGGAGGCGGGATTCGCGCGCGGCGTCAGGCCGAACGCGGCTCGACCTGTTCGATTAGCGAGCGCATGTGGCCGTCACGCTGGGCGGCCACATGCCAGGACAGCGCCGATTCCAGGCAGTGCGGCGTGTGCCCGCCGCGCGCGCAGGCCCTGGCGAAGTAGTCCCGCAGTGCCGGGCGATAGCGGGGATCGGCGCAGTGCTCGATGATCACCTCGGCGCGCTCCCGCGGCGCCAGCCCCCTCAGGTCGGCCAGGCCGTGCTCGGAGACCAGGATATCGACGTCATGCTCGGTATGGTCGACGTGGCTGGCGAAGGGCACGAAGCTCGACAGGTCCCCACCCTTGGCCACCGACTTGGTGACGAACACCGACAGCTGGGCGTTGCGGGCGAAGTCGCCGGAGCCGCCGATGCCGTTCATCATCTTCGAGCCGTTCACGTGGGTGGAGTTGACGTTGCCGTAGATGTCGGCCTCCAGCGCGGTGTTGACGGCGATCACCCCGAGCCGGCGCACGATGCCGGGATGGTTGGAGAGCTCCTGGGGCCGCAGCACCAGGCGGTCGCGGTACTCGGCCAGACGCGGCCAGACGCGCTCGCCGCAGGCCTCGGAGAGGGTGATCGAGCAGCCGGAGGCGAAATCGAGCTTGCCGGCGTCCAGCAGGTCGAAGGTGGAATCCTGGAGCACCTCGGAGTACATGGTCAGGTGCTCGAAGGGGCCCTCGGCCAGGCCGCACATCACCGCGTTGGCCATGCTGCCGATGCCGGCCTGCAGCGGCAGCAGCGAGGGCGTCAGGCGCCCCGCCTCGACCTCGTCGGCGAAGAAGCCGATCAGGTGCTCGGCGATGCGCGCGGTATCGGCATCCGGCGGCAGCACGGTGGAGGGGCTGTCCTGGCCCTCGGTGACCACGATGGCGGCGATGCGTGACGGGTCGACGGGAATGGCCGTGGTGCCGATGCGCGAGTCCGGCGCCACCACCGGGATCGGCGGGCGCGTCGGGCGCATGGCCGGCGCGAAGATGTCGTGCATGCCCTCGAGCTCGGCGGGCGCGGCCAGGTTGAGCTCGACGATCACCTTGTCGGCCAGCAGCGCGTAGCTGGCCGAGTTGCCCACCGAGGTGGTCGGCACGATGCCGCCGTCCTCGGTGATCGCACAGGCCTCGACCACCGCCACGTCCAGATCGGCGAGCTGATGGTTGCGCAACAGCTCGACGGTCTCGGACAGATGCTGATCCATGAACATCACCCGCCCGTCGTTGATCGCCCGGCGCAGGGTGGTGTCCACCTGGAACGGCATGCGCCGCGCCAGCACGTTGGCCTCGGTGAGCAGGCGATCCAGGTCGTTGCCGAGCGACGCCCCGGTCATCAGGGTGATCGACAGCGGATCGCGGGCGGCCCGCTCGGCCAGCGCCAGCGGCACCGCCTTGGCCTCGCCGGCCCGGGTGAAACCGCTCATCCCGACCGTCATGCCATCCTCGATCAGCGCCGCGGCCTGTTCGGCCGAACGGAGCCTGTCATGCCATTGCGGCCAGCGGCAGCGCTGCCGGATGCGATCGTCGTCGTACACGCCTGCAATCTCCTCGTCGGTGGGGAAGGAACCGTCGGAAGTGACCGGCGGCCTGCCTTAATCATTCCACGCTAATAGATTGCCAGCTACACATGTCCGCCCGCCTTCGACCAAAGGCGTAGCCGCGCCGGCGCCTCGCGTCGCTTTTGCCGCCACTCGCGCTTGGTCGTACAATGCCGTTCAATTCGGGCCGCTCATATCCGGTCGGCCCATCCCCTCTATACGACGCTTTCGAGGATATCCGCGACCCATGCGCGCCACGCAACTGTTGATCTCCACCCTCAAGGAAACGCCCGCCGACGCCGAAGTGGTCAGCCATCAGCTGATGCTGCGTGCGGGGATGATCCGCCGCCTGACCTCGGGGCTCTACACCTGGCTGCCGCTGGGCCTTCGCACCCTGCGCAAGGTCGAGCGGATCGTCCGCGAGGAGATGGATCGCGCCGGTGGCCAGGAAGTGCTGATGCCGGCCGTGCAGCCCGCCGAGCTGTGGCAGGAATCCGGCCGTTGGGACCAGTACGGGCCCGAGCTGCTGCGCCTCAAGGACCGCCACGAGCGCGACTACTGCGTCGGGCCGACCCACGAGGAAGTGATCACCGACCTGGTGCGCCGCGAGATCGCCAGCTACAAGCAGCTGCCGTCGAACTTCTATCAGATCCAGACCAAGTTCCGCGACGAGATCCGCCCACGCTTCGGCGTGATGCGCTCCCGCGAGTTCGTGATGAAGGACGCCTACTCCTTCCACATCGACGAAGCCTCGCTGATGGACACCTATCAGGTGATGTACGACACCTACGTGCGCATCTTCACCCGCCTGGGGCTCGACTTCCGCCCGGTGATCGCCGACAACGGCTCCATCGGCGGCACCGGCTCCCACGAGTTCCACGTGCTGGCCGACTCCGGCGAGGACGACATCGTGTTCTCCACCGAGTCCGACTACGCCGCCAACATGGAGAAGGCCGAAGCGCTGGCGCCCCAGGGCGAGCGCGCCGCCCCCGCCGAGGAGCTGCGCCTGGTCGACACGCCGGACGCCAAGACCATCGCCGCGCTGGTCGAGCAGCACGGCCTGCCGATCGAGAAGACCATCAAGACGCTGATGGTGCACGCCACCGAGGGCGGCCTGATCGCGCTGCTGGTGCGCGGCGACCACGAGCTCAACGAGGTCAAGGCCGAGAACCTGCCCGAGGTGGCGAGCCCGCTGACCATGGGCACCGAGGAAGAGATCCGCGCGGCGGCCGGCGCCGGCCCCGGCTCGCTGGGCCCGGTGAACCTCGACATGCCGGTCGTGATCGACCGCAGCGTGGCGATGATGAGCGACTTCGGCGCCGGCGCCAACGTCGACGGCAAGCACTACTTCGGCATCAACTGGGAGCGCGACCTGCCGCTGCCCAAGGTCGCCGACCTGCGCAACGTGGTCGAGGGCGATCCTTCCCCGGACGGCCAGGGCACGCTGTCGATCAAGCGCGGCATCGAGGTCGGGCACGTCTTCCAGCTGGGCCAGAAGTACAGCGAAGCGATGAATGCCACCGTACTGGACGCCAACGGCAAGGCCGCGCACCCCTGGATGGGCTGTTACGGTATCGGGGTGAGCCGGGTCGTGGCCGCCGCCATCGAGCAGAACCATGACGACGGCGGCATCATCTGGCCGGACGCCATCGCGCCCTTCCACGTCACCGTGGTGCCGATGAACGCTCACAAGTCGCAGCGCGTGCGCGAGGAAAGCGAGCGTCTCTATCAGGAGCTCAGCGCCGCCGGCTTCGACGTGCTGCTCGACGATCGCGACCTGCGCCCCGGCGTGCGTTTCGCCGACCAGGAACTGATGGGCATTCCCCATCGCCTGGTGGTCGGCGACCGCGGGCTGGACAAGGGTGAACTGGAGTACAAGGGACGCCGTGACAGCGACGCCACCATGGTCCCCGCCGGGGACATCCTCGCCTTCCTGCGCGAGAAGATCGACGCCCGGTAAGCGGTACCTGACGGCCGCCCTGGCGGCGGCCGCCTCCCTGCTGCTGGCGACGCCGCTCGTCGCCCAGCCGCTCGAGGACCAAACGGGCAGCGACTTCCTCGATGCCCTCTCCGTGCGCCCGGTCCTGGACCGGGCGCCGGTGGTTCAGGCCCTGCCGCCGCCCCCCGCCACGCTGCGCCCGACCCTGGACGGCGCCCGGCAGACGCCGCGCTCGCCCGCCGAAGTGTGGGCGGCCCGCCAGTGGATCAACGACATGGCACCGCGCCTGGCGCGCTACGTGCCCGATGCCGATCGTCGCCAGACGCTGCTGGCCCGCATCCATCAGGAAGCGAGCCTGGCCGGCCTTCCGCCTTCGCTGGTGCTGTCGGTCATTCAGGTCGAGAGCGCCTTCCGCGCCGAGGCGGTATCCTCAGCCGGCGCCGTGGGGCTGATGCAGATCATGCCGTTCTGGATCCGGGAGCTCGGGCTGCCCGCCGACGACCTCAAGGACCCCATCCGCAACCTGCGCTACGGCTGCACGATACTGGCCCACTACCTGGCGGTGGAGGACGGCGATCTCACCCGCGCCCTGGCCCGCTACAACGGCAGCCTGGGCAAGACCTGGTATCCCGAGCGAGTGATGCGCGCCCTGGCCCGACGCTGGACGCCCGCGGCGCCCGGCCTGCCGGAACGCCTGACCGCCGACCGTTGAGCAAGCCTCTCCCCGGACGACGCACAAAAAAAAGCCGGCCCCGAAGGGTCGGCCTAGTGGGGGGAATCCCCCCTCCCCTGACGACGGTGGAACGGTGGATCAGCGCTTCTTGTTGCGACGATGGTGGTCGCGGATGACGAAGGCGATCCAGCCGCCCATGAAGGCGATCATCATGCCGACGGTGGCAAGCCCGAAGATCACGGCATCATCCCAGTACATGGTGCTTGCCTCCCGTCGCGATGTGATGACTCCACTCTAGCGGCACGTCCCGGGCGATACGCTGATCTGCGTCAAGTGCGCCGCCCGGTGCGCACCTGCCGGCCGCACGGGCTTGATCCAGGTCAGTTCCACGACCGCACGACGCGCCCGAGGAAAGATCATCGGCCCCGGAAACGGTGCCGCATCGCGCTGAAGGGCAGCAAGAAGGGAGGACGGGAGGAAGGAAGACAGGAAGAAAGGGCGGAAAAGAAAGACAGGGCGGGAGAGAAAGAGAGGGGACACGCGGCCACGCCGATGAGGACGCGGCCGGCGCTCTCGGGTCCAACGCTCAGATCACCTTCTTGTCTTCCACCTGGTCCGGCGTGGTGCCTGGCGGCAGCGGATGGCCCTTGGCCAGCTCGGCACGAGTGGCCTCGCGCACCTCCAGTACCTCAAGCCGATAGTGCAGGGTGCGTCCGGCCAGCGGATGATTGGTATCGATCCGCACGCCGTCGTCGCGCACCTCGAGCACGGTGACGATCTCCGGGCCGTCGTCGCCACGGGTCTGGAAGCGCATGCCCGGGGCAAGGTCGGGCACCGGGAAGGCATCGCGGCCGACCTCGCGCACCAGCGCCTCGTCGCGCCGACCGTAGGCCTCGTCGGGAGACAGCGTCACCTCGAGCTCGGCGCCGGCCTCGCTGCCGGCCAGGGCGCGCTCCAGCCCGGCCATCAGGTTATCGTGGCCGTGCAGGTATTCGAGCGGTTTCTGACGGGCACGGGAATCGTCGAGGATCTGGCCGTCCTCGTCGCTCAGCACGTAGTGCAGGATCACGACCCGCTGGGGGGCGATGGTCATGGGACCTCCGGTACGGGGAAATGAAAGGAAGGGGGAATCGTATCAGTCGCGGCGGCGCAGCCGGGAGACGGGCATTTCCAGGCGCTGCTGCTGATGCAGCATGTTGAGCAGCACGATGGCGCGCTCCTCGCCCTTGTGACTGGCGAAGACCGCCTGGAGGTCCTTGAACGGCCCCTCGGTGATCTCCACCGTCTCGCCGGCGCGGAAATAGACGTGAGCGACGTCGTCGTCATCCTGGCTGGCCTGGCGGCGCAGAGCCTCGATCAGCCCGTCACCGACCGCCACCGGCATCTCGCCGCCGAAGGTCACGAGCTTGAGCACGCCCCGCGTCGAGCGGATCGGTCGCCAGTTGCTGACCAGCCGGTCGAGGCGGATGAACAGGTAATAGGGGAAGAGCGGCTCGCTCACCCATTCGAGCTTGCCTCGGCGCTTCTTCTGCACTTCTAGAACAGGATGGAAGACCTCGTAGCCCTGGTTGCCCAGATGCTCGGCGGCCCGGAAGGACTCGCCGCCCTTGCACTGGATCGCATACCAGCGCGGCACCGCGTCCTCGGCGCCCTCGAGAGAAAGGTCGTCATCTCGCATGTCGTCGATCGTCTCTGGCTGGTGTCGGCGCCGGGGCTCTGCAACAATCGGCGGCGCGCGCCGCCGGCGTCACCGAGCCCCGTCGTGAGCGACATCTTAGCATCGATGGCCCGGCGCGTGACCTGACCCATCGCAAGGAGAGCCCCGCCATGCCGACCCCCACCGCGCACCGCAGCTGGCGCAGCGCCCTGTCGGTCTATCTGCGCGCCCCGGTACTGACCATGCTGTTCCTGGGCTTCTCGGCGGGCCTGCCCTTCCTGCTGGTGTTCTCCACCCTCTCGGCCTGGCTGCGCAGCGACGGCGTCGAGGTGGCGGCGATCGGCTTCTTCGCCTGGATCGGCATCCTTTACTCGATCAAGTTCTTCTGGGCGCCGGTGGTCGACCGCCTGGCGCTGCCCGGCCTGACCCGCTGGCTCGGCCAGCGCCGCGGCTGGATGCTGCTGGCCCAGGCGATGATCGCCATGGGCCTGGTGGGGCTTTCCAGCCTCGACCCGCCCAGCCAGCTGCCGCTGGTGGCGCTGTTCGCGCTGCTGGTAGCCTTCGGTTCGGCGACCCAGGACATCTCTATCGACGCCTTTCGCATCGAGTCGGCGCCGGAGGATCTGCAGGCGGCCATGGCCTCGACCTACATCATCGGCTATCGCGGCGGGCTGATCGCCGCCGGCGCCGGGGCGCTCTACCTGGCCTCGCTGGCGTCCTGGCACGTCGCTTATCTGGCGATGGCGGCACTGATGGCAGTGGGCATGCTGACGGTGCTGGTGCGCCCGGAACCCGAACGCCAGGCGCTCGCCACCCAGCTGATCCACGAGCCACGGGTACGGGCCTTCCTGCGTGCCAGCCGCGGCCGGCCGGCCTGGCTGCGCCGCCTGGGCGCCTGGGTGATCGGCGCGGTAGTCTGCCCGTTCACCGACTTCTTCGGCCGGCACGGGCTCAAGGCACTATGGCTGCTGGCCTTCGTGGCGGTATTCCGGATCAGCGACCTGGCCATGGCCTCCATGGCCAACCCGCTCTACATCGATCTGGGCTTCAGCCTCGAGGCCATCGCCAACGTGACCAACGTGTTCGGCATCGCCATGAGCATCGGCGGCGGTCTGCTGGGCGGCCTGCTGGTGGCACGCTACGGCGTGGGGCCGATCCTGATCCTCGGCGCCACCGCCACCGCCCTGACCAACCTGCTGTTCGTGGCCCTCTCGCTGGCCGGCGACAGCCTGCCGATGCTGGTGGTCACCATCGTCGGCGACAACCTCTCCAACGGGCTGGCCAGCGCGGTGTTCATCGCCTTCCTCTCGGGACTGACCTCACGCGCCTACACCGCCACCCAGTACGCACTGTTCTCCTCGCTGATGACCCTGCCCGGCAAGTTCCTGAGCGGCTTCGGCGGCCTGGTGGTCGAAGCCCACGGCTATGCGGACTTCTTCCTGGCGGCCTCGGTGCTGGGTCTGCCGGCCATCGCGCTGGCGGTCTGGGTCAGCCGAGACCGTCGTCTGGCGCCGGCACCGACGACGGCCTGAGGCCGCCCCTCTCGGCCCCGCCGCTCAGTCCAGCCGACCGGCGAGCCATTCCAGCGCGCCCGGGGTGGCGCGCCACTGGTCACGCATCAGGGTACGGTACTGCCAGGCCTCGGCCCGCGAACCGGGTGCCGCGGTGCCGTCGCCCGACGGGCTGGGCGGACGCGGGTTCTCGGCGCACAGCAGCGCCAGGGCGTGCCCGTTATGGCGCCGAGACTCGCTCAGCGCCTCGATGGCCTCGTCGACGCGATCCAGGCGGTACAATGCCAGCACGCGCCCCATCAGCAGCCCCAGCACCGCCTCGTCCTCGGACGGCTTGGCCAGCGCCGACTCGCTGAGCGCGAGGGCCTCGGTATCGCGACCCTCGCGCAGCAGCTGGTCGAGCACCAGTTCGCGCAGCCCCAGGCTGTCACGGTCGTCCAGCTCGAGCAGCCGCTCGGCCAGGTGCCGGGAGCGCTGCCGTGCACCGCGTTCCATGCCCACCACCAGCGCCAGGCCGGTGCGCAACAACACCGCGTTGTCGGCGGCGTCCCAGCCCAGTGCCGCCTCGCCGGCGGACTGCTGGCTCGCCTCTCGAGCCTGCTCCAGCCAGTCCTCCAGGCGCGCGGACAGCGGCTCGAACAGGCTCGGCGCCATCCAGGGCAGGCTGCCGAAGCGGCTCGTCATCGCCAGCGCCAGCGACTGCACCACCGCCGGCGAATCGAGCCACTCGGGATGGGCGCACAGCGCCGGCAGCCACTCTCCGGCGGCCTGCCAGGGATCGTCGTCGAAGCCCAGCGGCGCCTCGTTCTCGACCTCGGCGGGGAACACCGCGCGGAAGGCGGCATAAAGGGTGTCTTCCCGGGCACTGCGGTGATAGGCCAGCTGGCCCTCCTCGACGCGCAGATCCAGCGTCGGCGCACCGTCCAGCGACTCGAGCAACGCCTGCAGCGCCACCAGCGGCTCGGCCAGGTCCTCCTCGGCGTTGAGCAGCTGCTCGGCCAGGGTGGCGCCGGGATTGTCGGCCAGGTCGGAGAGGAACTGCAGCTGGTCGGGGGCGAGCTCACCCTGGCGGGACAGGCGGCGGAACCAGAAGCTCGAACGTTCCCGGGCCTCTTCCTCGTGCCCTTCGTGCAGCAGCAGCATGGCCTCGATGTAGGCCAGGGTCGGCGAGTCCGGCAGCGCCTGCTGGGCGCGCACGAAGGCGGCCCGGGCGCTGTCCAGGTCGTCGTTGTCCAGATGCATCAGGCACAGTCGCTCCAGGGCCACGCCGCGCAGGAACAGCGGGCCGCGATCGAGCACCGCATCGAGCAGCGCCTCGCGCTTGCGATGGAAACCGCGCTCCTGATAGAGATCGACCAGGATCTCGAAGGCCGGCTCGGCCTGCTCGGGCAGGCGCGACCAGTCGGCGGTCTCGAACAGCGACTCGAGGATCTGCTGGGCACGACCGCGCTGGCCGGATTCGGCGGCGATCAGCCCGGCCTCGAGCAGCGCCTGGGCAGGCGCCTTGCCGCTGGCCAGCGCGGCCTTGAGGGTATCGCCCTTCCACTCGCGCAGCGACAGCATCCACATCAGGTGATCGGGCACCTCGCCCGGCAGGCTGACGGCGCCGCAGCAGCGCTTGGTCTTGCGCCCTGAGTCGCACCAGCAGGGCTCGTTGCGCCCCGGGCGGGCCAGCGCCTCGCATTCGAAGTCCAGCCGCGCCAGCGGGGTCTGCGACCACAGCTCCGGAGCCAGCGCCTGGGCCATGGCCGGATCCCCGGTGAGCTTGGGACCTTCCTTGCGCGCCCAGGCCATCAGCGTCGGATAACGCTCGTCTTCGCGAATCGCCTTGAGGGCGCCCGAGGCGAACCCCAGCAGCTGTTCTACCCATACCGCCAGCATGGCCGTCTCCCCTGCCGAAAAACCGCACAGTCTACCAGCCGCGGGCCGGGCTGGCAGCCGCTCACCGCGACACCTGCGCGAAGAGGGGCCGTACCCGGGCATCCATGTCCAGCCGCGCGCCGAGGCGCACCAGGTTCCAGTAGTGGCCGTTCAGGGTGCGCGACAGCAGCAGGGTGTCCGCCGGCGGCTGCAGGCGATCCATGGCCGCCCACACCCGCGGGCTCAGCTCGCGCAGCCGGCGGTGCACGCGTACGTCGCCGAAGTCCTGGATGCCGGGGGCGAACAGCGGGCCCACGGCCTCGGCGGCCTCGCGGTAGAGCGCCAGGGGCGCGCCCTCCCCCTGGCGACCGCCCAGCTCGAGCATCGCCGCATCCATGGCCATGGGGTCCGCGGCCAGGGTGGCCTCGAGCAGACGCATCATCGCCGGCAGCCGCTCACGGGGCACCGGGATGACGGCGCCGAAGTCATAGATCACCAGCCGACCCTCGTCATCGGCGGCGAAGTTGCCGGCATGAGGATCGGCGTGCAGTTCGCCGAAGGTGAACAGTTCCTCGGTCAGCCAGTCGGCCAGGGTCGTGGCCACCCGCTGACGCACGGCGTCGTCGGCATCCTCCAGCTCGCGCAGCGGCGTGCCCGCCACGTGGCGCATCGCCAGCACATGGGGCCCGCAGAGATCGGTCAGCGGCTCGGGGATCACCAGCGAGTCGAGATGCGCATAGCGCGCCCGGTAACCCGCCAGGTGCTCGGCCTCGGCCCGGTAGTCCAGCTCGTCGCGCAGGCCGGCGGCGAGCTCCTCGAACAGCGCATCGAGGCGCGCCTGGGGCACCTTGAACCAGCGTCCCAGACGCATCAGGCGACGCAGCTGGGCGAGATCGCCCTCCAGCACCTCGGCGAGGCCGGGGTACTGCACCTTGAGCACCACCGTCTCGCCATCTCGGGTCACCGCCCGGTGCACCTGGCCCATGGAGGCACTGGCGAAGGGCGCGGTCTCGACCTCGGCGAAGACCGCCTCCAGGTCGCCGTACTGCGCCTCGAGCGTGCCCTGAATGGACTCCCAGGGCATCGGCGTGGCCTGGCGCTGCAGCCGGGCCAGCTCGTCGGCCAGCTCCGGCGGCAGCAGATCATCCCACTGGGACATCACCTGGGCCAGCTTCATGGCCGGCCCCTTGAGCTCGGAGAGCCCCTCGAACAGCGCCTCGCCGAGGGCACGCCAGTCGGCCTGCCCGCCCAGTCGGGTACGCAGCAGTGCCCCGCCGGTACGAGTGCCCAGGCCCAGCAGGCGCCGTGTGCGGCCGCGTTCGCGCATCTATCACGCCCTCCGATAAAGTGTGACAAGCATTGTACAGCGTCGCCCCATCTTACCCCTGGCGGCCCGTGGTAAATACTGTAAGAATTCCCATACTTTCTTCCATCGACCGTGATGCCGACGACGAGGACCCATGCGCCTGATCATCGCCGAGAAGCCGAGCCTGGCCCGGGCCATCGCCGACGCCCTGCCCGCCGCCGTTCGCCGCGAGGACGGCGCCCTGGTGGCCGGCGATACCACGGTCACCTGGTGCCTCGGCCACCTGCTGGAACAGGCCTCGCCCGAGGCCTACGATCCCGCCCTCAAGAGCTGGCGGCTCGATACCCTGCCGATCCTGCCCGAGCAGTGGAAGCTCGCCCCGCGGCCCAAGGCCAGGGGGCAGATCGCGGTGATCCGCCGGCTGCTCAAGCAGGCCGGCGAGGTCGTCCACGCCGGCGACCCCGACCGCGAGGGCCAGCTGCTGGTGCAGGAAGTGATCGAGCACCTGGGCTGGAAGGGGCCGGTGTCGCGGCTGCTGGTCAACGATCTCAACGCCCCGGCCGTGAAACGCGCGCTATCGCGGCTGGAGGACAACGCCCGCTACGCGCCGCTCTACCGCGCCGCCCAGGCCCGCTCCCGGGCCGACTGGCTGTACGGCATCAACCTGACCCGCGCCTGGACGCTGATCGGCCGACAGGCGGGGCACGACGGCGTGCTCTCGGTGGGCCGGGTGCAGACGCCGGTGCTGGGCCTGGTGGTACGCCGCGACGCCGAGATCCGCGACTTCACGCCCAAGCCCTTCTACGTGCTGTGGGCCGATCTGGCGGTTACCCGCGGCAGTCTGAGGGCCTGGTGGGCACCCGGCGAGGGACATCCGCTGGACGATCAGGGGCGGCTGCTAGAACGCGCCCCGGCGGCCGCGCTCGCCGAGCGCCTGCCCGGCGCCGAGGGCCGGCTGACCAAGCTCGAGCGCCGCGACAAGCGCCAGGCCGCGCCCCTGCCCTACTCGCTGTCGGCGCTGCAGGTCGACGCCGCCCGCCGCCACGGGCTCTCGGCCAAGGCGGTACTGGACATCTGTCAGCGCCTCTACGAACGCCACCAGCTGATCACCTATCCGCGCTCGGACTGCCGCTATCTGCCCGAGGAGCACTTCGCCGGGGCCCGCCGCACCCTCGAGGGCGCCTGCGCCGGCGACGACACCCTGCGCGGCTGGCTCGCCGGCGCCGACTTTGCGAAGCGCTCCAAGGCCTGGAACGACAAGCAGGTCGGCGCCCACCATGCCCTCGCGCCCACCGGCAAGACCGCCGATCCGGCGAAGCTCTCGCGCCAGGAGGCCGACGTCTTCCGGCTGATCGCGCGCAACGTGCTGGCCCAGTTCTATCCTGCGCTCTCGACCCGCGAGGTGAAGGCCGAGTTCACCATCATCGGTGAGCTGTTCCGCGCCCGCGGCCAGGAGATCCTCGATCTCGGCTGGAAGCCGCTGTTCACCACCCGCGACGAGGCCCCGCCGCTGCCGCCGCTCGACGAGGGCGAGGCGTGCCGCGTCGAGGGCGCCGGCGTGGAGGACCGCGAGACCCGCCCGCCGGAGCCCTTCACCGACGCCAGCCTGATCAAGGCGATGATGAACATCGCCCGCTACGTGGACGACCCGGCGGTGCGCCGCACGCTCAGGGACGCCGACGGCCTGGGCACCGAGGCCACCCGCGCCGGCATCCTCGAGACCCTGGAGACCCGCGGCTATCTGGTGCGCGAAGGCAAGACCCTGCGCGCCACCCGCCTGGGCGATGCCCTGATCGCCTCGCTGCCCGAGGCCGTGAGCCGCCCGGAACGCACCGCCCTGTGGGAACAGCGGCTCTCCGCCATCGCCGAGGACGGCGACGCCCCGGCGCCCTTCCTCGACGCCCTCGTCACCGATCTGCGCGAGCTGCTCGGCCGCGCCGACGCCGGCCGCCTGCGGCAGTCTCTGGCCAATGCGCGAGGCGCCGAACCGGCGGCTCGCTCGGGCAAGTCGGGTGGCAAGACACGACGCGGCAGCGGAAGCCGAAGCGCCAGCAAGGGCGGTAGCAAGGGCACCGGCCGAGGCGGCGCCGGCAAGGCCGCAAAAGGCGCCAAGGCCGGCACCGCCCGACGCAGGCGGAGCACGTCCTCATGAACACGCTGATCCTCGGGCCTGGGGCCGTCGGGCGACTGCTGGCGCTGCACCTGGCCGCCACGATGCCCGTGACGCTGGTCGGCCGCCGCGAGCTGCCGCGCCGTCAGACCCTGACCACCCCGACCGGCGAAACGCTCTCGCACGAGCTCGACAGCGTCACGCCCGCGACGCTGCCCGACGGACTCGCCGATATCGTGCACCTGACCACCAAGGCCTACGCCGCCGAGGCCGCCTTCGAGGCCATCGCCCCCGGGCTGGCCCCGGACACGCCGCTGGTGCTGTGGCAGAACGGCTACGGCGTTCAGCCGCGCCTGAGCGACCGCTGGACCGGCCCGGTGCTGTGCGCCAGCACCACCGAGGGCGCGTATCTGAATGGCGACGAGGGCGTGGTGCATGCCGGCCGCGGGCAGACCGTGATCGGCGATCTCGCCGGCCGCCACACCCGGCTGGCCGAAGACATCGCGGCAGGCCTCGACACGGCAGGGCTGACTACCGTCGCGGTGGACGATATCCGCGTGAGGCTGTGGCACAAGCTCGCCGTCAATGCCGCCATCAACCCGCTGGTCGCCCGCTTCCGGATCCGCAACGGCCAGCTGCGTGATCGCCCCTTCCGGCCCATGGTCGAGGCCGTGATCGAGGAAGTCTCGGCGGTAATGGCCGCCGAGGCCATTCCGGCCCCGGCGGCCGGCTGGTCGGCGCAGGTGTGGTCGGTGGTGTCGTCGACCGCCAACAATCGCGCCTCGATGCTGCAGGACGTGCAGGCCGGCCGGCCCACCGAGCACGAGGCCATTCTCGGCCCGCTGCTGGCGGCCGGGCGCCACCACGGCCTGGCGACGCCGGCGCTGGCGGGACTCCACGCCCGGCTGGCCGAGACCGATTCCGTGTCCGGCTCCGTCGCCCGACAGTGACGCATCGCCTGGCCGTCTCGGGTGTCACCTGCTAGCCTCAATCTGGTAACGATACCCGACGGGCACCCTCTCCAGGCCTGAGCGATGAAGATCCCGAGTCCATGGCGGTCGATGCTGATCGCCCTGCTGCTGCTCCCCACCCTGAGCGCCACCCCTGCGCTGGCAGGCGCCGACGAGCCCGCCTACGCGGGTGACGACACCGCCCTCGCTCGCCTAGACAACGGGGTGCAGCTGCTGGGCGGCAACGTCCAGAGCCCCGATGGCGTGACATCGGGCTTCCGTCTCACCGCCGGCCTGTCGCCACACGACCTGCCGAGCTTCGACTTCGGCGCCGAGATCCGCTATCGGGAAAGCAACGACGTCCCCGTGACCAGTGCGACCCGCGACACCCTGCTCGATACCACCAGCCTCGGCGGCAGCCTGCTGGCCGGCGTGCGCTTCGGTGCCTTCGGTCTCTACGCCAAGTCGGGCCTCGCCGGCTGGCAGGGCAAGGCGGCCAGCGGCCACGCCCCCGAGCTCTCCCAGGGCGGCATGACGCGCGTCAACGGCTTCGGTGCACGGCTCGACTTCGACAACGACTGGGTCAGCCGCCTGGAGGTCGAGCGCGTCGACGACCCCGCGCTCGAACACCTCAACATGGTCACCGCCTCGGTGCATCTGCCCTTCTAGCCTGTTCCACCAGGCCTCCACGCCGCAGACCGGGGGCGCCTCACCGCTTGCATCAGACGAAAAACCCCGAAGGCCAAGGGCCTTCGGGGTGCTCTGTCGCTCGGCGCGCCTCGCACGGCGCCGGGGATCAGCCGGTGTTGCGCAGCCCGGCGGCGATGCCGGCCATGGTCACCATCAGCGCCCGGGACAGGTCGCCGCTGATCGCGCCATCGGCGTCGCGGTTACGCTGCAGGAGCTCGGCCTGAAGGCCGTGAAGCGGGTCGATGTAGGGGTTGCGCACCTCTACTGCCTGACGGATCAGCGGCGTGCTCTCGAGCAGCTCGTCCTGATCCAGGATCGAGAGCACCGCACCGTTGAGACGACCGAAGCGCTCGCGCAACCGCTCGCCGAGGGCCTGCAGGGCCGGCTCGTCGACCAGGCGCTGCTCATAGTAGGCCGCGATGCTGACGTCGGCCTTGGCCAGCAGCATCTCGAGCATGTCGAGGTAGGTGCCGAAGAACGGCCAGCGGTCGCGCATCTCGCGCAACACCTCGAGCCCGCCCGGCTCCTGGATGCGCTTGGCGAAGGCCTCGCCGCTGCCCAGCCAGGCCGGCAGCATCAGCCGCGTCTGGGTCCAGGCGAAGATCCAGGGAATGGCGCGCAGGGTCTCGACGCCGCCGTCCTGGCGCCGCTTGGCGGGGCGCGAACCCAGCGGCAGCCGACCCAGCGCCGTCTCCGGCGTCACCGAGCGGAAGTAGGGCACGAAGTCGGGGTCCTCGCGCACCACGCCCACGTAGGCCTGGTGGGCCACGCCGGCGAGGCGGTCCATCTCCTCGCGCCAGGCCGGTTCGGGGGCCGGCGGCGGCAGCAGCGAGGCCTCGAGCACCGCACAGGCGTAGATCTCCATGGAGCGCAGCGCGATGTCGGGCTGGCCGAACTTGAAGCGGATCATCTCGCCCTGCTCGGTCACCCTGAGGCTGCCGTTCACCGATCCCGGCGGCTGGGACAGGATGGCCGCATGGGCTGGACCGCCGCCGCGACCCACCGTGCCGCCGCGGCCGTGGAACAGCGTCAGGTCGACGTCGTGGCGCCGGCAGACCTCCACCAGGGTCTCCTGGGCCCGGTACTGGGCCCAGGCCGCGGCCAGCTGGCCGGCATCCTTGGCCGAGTCCGAGTAGCCGATCATCACTTCCTGACGATCCCCGATCAGCCGTCGATAGCCCGGCAGCGCCAGCAGCCGGTCGATGACGTCGCCGGCGCGGTTGAGGTCGTCCAGGGTCTCGAACAGCGGCGCGATCGGCAGCGTGGCCTCGCCGCCCACTTCCTTCATCAGCAGCGCCACCGCCAGCACGTCGGAGGGCTGGCCGGCCATGGAGATGATGTAGGTGCCCAGCGCCTCGACGTGCTCGGAGCCGATCACGCGGAAGGTATCGATCACCTCGCGGGTCTCGGCGGAGCACTCCCAGCGACGCGGAATCAGCGGCCGGCGGGAAGACAGCTCGTCGAGCAGGAATTCCTGGCGCTGCTCCTCGCTCCAGTCGCGATAGTGGCCGAGCCCCAGGCTGTCGGTGAGCTCTTCCATCACCTGCTCGTGGCGTGTGGATTCCTGACGCAGGTCGAGCTTGGTGAGGGTGACGCCGAACACCGAGACCCGGCGCAGGGTATCGAGCAGCACACCGTTGGCGATGGTGTCGAGGCCCACGTCGCACAGCGAGCGGTAGCAGGCCAGCAGCGGCGCATAGAGCTGGTCGCGGGTCTCGATGATCGGCCCGCCGTCGTAGTTGACGCCGTCGAGCTGGGCCTGGGCCCAGTCGCGGGTGGCCTCGACCTTGCTCAGCAGGCGCTTGATCAGCTCGCGATACGGCTCGGCGACGTCGCCCACCTCGGCCTTGAGCGCGCTGTTGGCCTTCCACATGGAGAGCTCGGCCTTGAGCTGCTCGAGGTCGCGCGAGTAGAGGTCCGCCGCCATCCAGCGGCCCAGCAGCAGCACCTCGCGGGTGACCTTGGCGGTGACATTGGGGTTGCCGTCGCGGTCGCCACCCATCCAGGAGGCGAAGCGGATCGGCGCGGCGTCCAGCGGCAGCCGCTCGCCGGCGGTATCGAGCAGCAGATTGTCGAGGTCGCGGTGGAAGTCCGGCACCGCCTGCCACAGCGAGTTCTCGATCACCGCGAAGCCCCAGCGGGCCTCGTCCACCGGCGTCGGGCGCTCGTGGCGAATCTCGTCGGTGTGCCAGGCCTGGCTGATCAGCTCCTCGAGGCGGCCGTGGGCGCGGGCGGCGCGCTCGGGATAGTCGGCGGAAGATTCGATGATGGTCAGGCAGTCATCGATGGCGTCGTACTTCTGGATCAGCGTCCGGCGGATGACCTCGGTGGGGTGAGCGGTCAGCACCAGCTCGACGCGCATGCCGGCCAGCGCCTCGACCAGCTTGCGCGGCGTGTGGCCCTCGCTGCGCGCGCGTTCGAGCAGCTCGCCGAGCACCGGCTGGGCGCCGGGCTTGTAGTCCTCGACTCGGCGGAAGCGGGCGCGATAGTGCTGCTCGGCCATGTTGGCCAGGTTGAGGAACTGGTTGAAGGCACGGGTCACCGGCAGCAGATCGTTGTCCGGCAGGCCACGCAGGTAGTCGATCAGCTGGCGATTGCTGTCGGCCTCGCGCTGGCGACCCTGCTTGGCGAGGCCGCGGATGGTCTCGATGCGATCGACGAAGTCCTTGCCGAGATCATCGGCAATGGTACGCCCCAGACTGTCGCCCAGGATGCGGACGTTGTCCCGCAGCGATTCGTGCAGGTCGTGGCTCATGTCCAGGATTCTCCTTCACTCGTGGGTGGGGGGAATATCGTTGTGGTTATCGTGTCGCTTCGCCGCCTGCCAGTGCCGCTCCATGCGCTCGAGCCCCGCCTCCGCCGGCGTCACGCCCTCTTCCTGAAGAGCGGCCTCCAGCCGGCGGAAACGGCGCTCGAACTTGCCGTTGGTGCCGCGCAGGCAGCGTTCCGGATCGGCGTCCAGGGTGCGCGCCAGGTTGACGGCGGCGAACAGCAGGTCGCCGACCTCCTCCCGAGCGTGGTCATGATCGCCCTCGGCCAGCGCCTCTTCCACTTCGGCGAGTTCCTCGCGCAGCTTGGCGATCACGCCGCGGCTGTCCGGCCAGTCGAAGCCGACCCGGGCGGCGCGCTTGGACAGCTTGGCCGCCCGGGACAGCGCCGGCAGGTTGCGCGGCACGTCGTCCAGCACCGAGGCCGTGGCCGCTTCCTCGGCCTTGAGCGACTCCCAGCGCGAGTGTACCTGCTGCGTTTCCACCTCGGCGGCGCTCGCGTCCTCTCGTCGCGAGGCCAGGGTGCCGTCGGGAAAGACGTGCGGATGACGGTGCAGCATCTTGGCGGTCAGGACGTGGACCACCTCATGGAAGTCGAAGCGACCCTCCTCGGCGGCGAACTGACTGTAGTAGACCACCTGGAACAGCAGATCGCCCAGCTCGCCCGGCAGCTCGTCGTAGGCGCGACGCTCGATGGCGTCGGCGACCTCGTAGGCCTCCTCCAGGGTGTGGGGCACGATGCTGTCCCAGTCCTGCTTCACGTCCCAGGGGCAGCCCTGCTCGGGGTCGCGCAGCACCGCCATCAGCGTCAGCAGGTCGTCGAGATCGAAGCGGCGCTCGCTCATTTCTTCTTGCCCTTCTTCTTGTTCTTGCCCTTGCCGCCGGCCCGCAGGCGACGCACCTCGATGACGTTGGACAGCTGCTGGATGCGCGAGAACAGCCGGCCGAGGGTCTCCAGGCCGTCCACTTCCAGGGTGATCTGCATCCGCGCGATGCCGTCGTCGGTATCGGTGAGCGTGTTCACCGACAGCACGTTGACCTTCTCGTGGCTGAGTACGGCGGTCACGTCGCGCAGCAGCCCCGAGCGGTCCCAGGCCTGGATCTCGATGTCCACCGGATACTGGGTGCGGGCCCGCTCGCCCCACTCCACCTCGATCACCCGCTGGGGCTCGTCGAGGCGCAGCTGCAGGATGTTGGGGCAGTCCTCGCGATGCACGGTGACGCCGCGCCCCTGGGTGATGAAGCCGACGATCGACTCGCCGGGCACCGGATGGCAGCAGTTGGCCATGCTGGTCTTGAGGTTGCCGACCCCGAGCACCGTGATGCCGTCGCCCTCCGGCTTGTCGGCGGCCTTGCGCGGCTTGGCCAGCAGCTTGTCGAGCTGCTCCTGGTCGTCGCTCTCGCCGAACAGCTGCTGGGCCTGGTGCAGCACCTGGCCGATGCGCAGGTCGCCGGCCCCCAGCGCGGCGTACATGTCCTCGGGGCCGGCATAGTTGACCTGGTTGGCCAGCCGGGTGAGATCCATGTCGCCGACGTCCAGGCGTTTCATCTCGCGCTCGAAGAGGACGCGCCCCTCCTCGAGGTTGCGGTCCCGCGCCTGGTGCTTGAACCAGGATTGGATCTTGGCCCGCGCCCGGGAGGTGCAGACGTAACCGAGGTTGGGGTTGAGCCAGTCGCGGCTCGGCCCGCCCTTGCTGGCAGTGAGGATCTCGACCTGCTGGCCGGTGCCGAGCCGGTAGGTCAACGGCACGATGCGCCCGTTGACCTTGGCTCCGCGACAGCGGTGACCGACCTCGGTGTGCACCCGGTAGGCGAAGTCGATGGGCGTGGCTTCCCGCGGCAGATCGATGACGTGGCCGTCGGGGGTGAAGACGTAGATGCGGTCCGGCGCCACGTCGCTGGACAGGCCCTCGCGGATGTCGCCGAAGTCGCCGACTTCCTCCTGCCACTCGAGCACCTGGCGCAGCCAGGCGATCTTGTCCTCGTAGCTGGCGCTTCTGGCGTTGGTGTCGTGGCCCTTGTAGCGCCAGTGGGCGCAGACCCCGAGCTCGGCCTCCTCGTGCATCGAGAAGGTGCGGATCTGGATCTCCAGCACCTTGCCCTCGGGGCCGAACACCGCCGTGTGCAGGGACTGATAGCCGTTCTTCTTGGGGTTGGCGATGTAGTCGTCGAACTCCGTGGGCACGTGGTGCCAGCGCGAGTGGACGATGCCGAGCACGGTGTAGCAGTCGGTGATCTCGGGGACCAGGATGCGCACCGCGCGGATATCGTGGACCTGGGAGAAGTCGATGGCCTTGCGCTTCATCTTCCGCCAGATCGAATAGATGTGCTTGGCGCGGCCGTCCACCTGGTACTGATGGATGCCCTGGGCCTCCATCAACCCCTTGAGGGTGGCCACCACGTCCTCGATGTAGCGGTTGCGGTCGAGACGCTTCTCGGCCAGCTGGCGGGCGATGGTCTTGTAGTCCTCCTCGTGCAGGTAGCGGAAGGACAGGTCCTCCAGCTCCCACTTGAGGTGGCCGATGCCCAGCCGGTGAGCCAGCGGTGCGTAGATGTCGAACACCTCGCGGGCCACCTGCAGGCGCTTCTCGCGGGGCGCGTCGCGCACCTGGCGCAGCGCGCAGGTACGCTCGGCGATCTTGATCAGCGCCACCCGCACGTCGTCGATCATGTTGACCAGCATCTTGCGCAGATTGTCCTGCTGATCGTGCTGGCTCAGTCCTTGGCAGGGCATCTGGGACGTGCTGATGGCGGCCATCTGCAGCACGCCGTCGATCAGCCCGGCCACCTCCCGGCCGAAGCGCTTGGTGACCTCGGCCAGGTCGATCAGCCCCTCGCGCACCGCGCGATAGAGCACCGCGGCCTCGAGGGCCGGCTGGTCCAGGCGCAGCTCGCCGAGGATATCGGCCATCTCCAGGCCCATGCGGAAGCTCGATCCGTCCTTGAGCCAGGCCTTGTGGGGCCGGTCGGACTCCTGCTCGAGACGATCGGCCAGCTCGCAGGCCACGCGCATCTCCTCGGCATCGCGCAGCTTGACGTCGTCCTGCAGGCGCGCGACCCAACGAGGAATGTCCACCGTTCCCCGCTCGGTCAGGGGCTGATCTTCCCGCACTTTAACCATCGCTTGACGCTCCTTCGCCCCGCTGCCCGGCGTCCGGGTGCTCGAGCAGCAGCATGGATTCCAGATGAGCGGTGTGAGCGAACATGTCGGCCACCGCCCACCGCTGGATGACGTAGCCCGCCCGCACCAGATGCGCGGCATCCCGCGCCAGGGTCGCCGGATCGCAGGACACATAGAGCACCCGCGGCACCGGCCGCTCGGCCAGCGCTCGGCACACGGCCTCGGCGCCGTCGCGGGGCGGATCGAGCAGCACCTGGCGCAGCCCGGGCACATCGAGCAGCGTGCCCAGCGCCTCGGCGCGGCTGAGATCGGCCTGCCGGGCCGTCAGCTCGAGCGCGTTGCGCCGGGCGTTGTCGGCCAGCCGCTCGACCATCGCCGGACTGCCCTCCACCGCCGTCACCTCGGCGCCCAGGGCCGCCAGCGGCAGGCTGAAGTTGCCGACCCCGGCGAACAGGTCGAGCACCCGCTCGCCGGGCGCCAGGGGCGAGAGCCACGCCAGCGCCTCGGTCACCATGCGCTGGTTGACCGCCTCGTTGGCCTGAAGGAAATCGCCGGGGGCGAAACCCAGCCGCAGCGAGCGTTCATCGACCGCCAGATGGGCGTGAAGGTCCGGCGCCGGCGTCAGCCACTCGAAGGCCGGCGATTCGCGGCCCACCCAGCGTGCCAGATGCAAGCCCCGGGCCAGCGCGAACTCGCGCCAGCGACGGGTATCGCCGTCGTGCTCGCGCAGCTGGCGGACCACCAGGGTCACGCCGGCGTCGCTCGAGGACAGCTCCAGATGGCCGACCTGACGCGGCGCCTCCAGTTCGGCCAGATGTCGGTGCAGCGGCGCCAGCAGGGCGGCCAGTGCCGGCACCAGAATGGGGCAGTCGTCGAGGTCCACCAGCCGGTGGCTGTGCCGGGCGCGGAAGCCCAGGTGCACCCGGCCGTCGGCATCGACCTTGACGCCGAGGCGCGCCCGACGCCGATAGCCTTCGCCGGCCTCGGCCAGCAGCTCGGGCTCGCCGTCCGGGGCGATGCCCTGGCGGGCCAGCAGCTCGCGCAGCACCGCCTGCTTGTGGCGACGCTGTCCGTCCAGGGTCAGGTGCTGCAGGTCGCAGCCGCCGCAGGTGCCGTAGTGGGCACAGGGCGGCGCGATGCGCTCGGGCGAGGCCTCGACCACCTCGCGCACGTGGGCCTCGTCGAAGCGCTGGCGGGTCCGATGCACGGCGATCTCGACGCGCTCGCCCGGCAGGGCACCGTCGACGAACACCGTCTTGCCGTCGCCCAGGCGCCCCACGCCGCGGCCGTCATGGGCCAGGCCGTCGATCGTCAGGATGGCGCCCTGATCGCCGCCGCCGTTGGCGGCCTTCTGGCCGCGTTTCGCCGTCTGAAGCCCCGAGACGCCGGCACTCTTGCGCGCGGGCCGTCGTTGTCCCAGCCCCACCTCAGGACTCCGGGGCGAACAGGCCGGTGGACAGGTAGCGGTCGCCGCGGTCGCAGACGATGAACACGATCACCGCGTTCTCGACCTCCTCGGCGATGCGCAGGGCGCCGGCGAGCGCCCCGCCGGACGACACGCCGGACAGGATCCCCTCCTCCCGGGCCAGGCGACGCATGTGCTCCTCGGCCTCGGCCTGGCCGATGTCGAGCACCCGATCGACCCGGGCAGGCTCGAAGATGCCCGGCAGGTAGGCCTCGGGCCAGCGGCGAATGCCGGCGATGCTGGCGCCGTCTTCCGGCTGCAGGCCGACGATGCGTACCTCGGGGCTCTGCTCCTTGAGGTAGCGGGAGACACCCATGATGGTGCCGGTGGTGCCCATGGAGCTGACGAAATGGGTGATGGTGCCGCCGGTCTGCTCCCACAGCTCGGGACCGGTGCCCCGATAGTGCGCCAGCGGATTGTCGGGGTTGGCGAACTGGTCGAGCGGCTTGCCCTCGCCCCGGGCGATCATGCTTTCGGCCAGGTCGCGGGCCGCCTCCATGCCACCCTCGCGGCTGACCTCGATCAGCTCGGCGCCGTAGGCGGCCATGGCCTGCTTGCGCTCGCTGGAGGCGTTCTCCGGCATGATCAGGATCAGTCGATAGCCCTTGATCGCCGCGGCCATGGCCAGGGCGATGCCGGTATTGCCCGAGGTCGCCTCGACGAGGGTGTCGCCCGGAGAGATGGTGCCCCGCGCCTCGGCCTGCTCGAGCATGGACAGCGCCGGACGGTCCTTGACCGACCCGGCAGGATTGTTGCCCTCGAGCTTGGCGAGCAGGGTGTTGTTGCGCCCGGCCGTGATGCGCTTCAGGCGGACCAGCGGCGTGTGGCCGATGGTCTCCTCCAGGGTGGGGAAATGCATGCAACCGTCCTTCTGGAAACGTCTTTTCGGCATTATATCCTCGGGCACCGACACTGGACAGGCATCCCGGCCGGCTGTGGCATACTGGGGCACGACACCCCAGCCGACGAGCCCTCCCGATGTCATTGAAGACCCGCCTGATGCTGGCCATCCTCGCCCTGCCACTGGTGCTGATCGCCCTGCTGGTGGTGGCGGTCACGGAGCTGGACGATCGCCATCATCGGCTGCAGCTGCGCGAGCGCCTGACACAGGCCGCCGATCTGCTGACCCCCAGCCTGGGCCAGGCGCTGGCGGCCGGCGACGCGGCCGAACTGGAGGCCCTGGCCGGTCGCCTGCTCGAGCTGGAGGACGTGCGCGCCCTGCGAATCCTGGACGCCGACGGCGAACGTCGCCTGGAGCTCGGCCGACTGCGCCAGGCCAGCGATCTTGCACCCCCCCAGGGTCCGGCGCTGATCGAGGACGGTCGACATTGGCGGCTGCAGGCGGCGCTGCCCGGGGCGCCCGGCGCCTGGCTGACGCTGGACATCGACGCCTCGACGCTGCCCCTCACCTACTATCGTCACCTGGCCAGCGGCGGGCTGCTGCTGCTGATCGTGGGCCTGCTGCTGTTCCTGGTGGCCTACGGCCTGAGCCGGCGACTGACCCAGCCGCTGGAAGACGTCACCCGCTCGCTGGAATGGCTGACCGCCGGCGGCGCCCCGCAGCCGCTATCGGTGCCGAAGGAGGCCGAGCTGGCCCGCCTCGCCCAGCGGCTCAACGCCCTGGGCGAGCACCTGGCCTCGGCCCGCGACGACCTGCAGGCCCAGATCGAGCAGGCCACCGGCGAACTGCAGGAATCCATGGAGACCATCGAGGTCCAGAACATCGAGCTGGACCTGGCGCACCGCCGCGCCCTGGAAGCCAACCGCGCCAAGTCGGAATTCCTGGCCAACATGAGCCACGAGATCCGCACCCCGCTCAACGGCATCATCGGCTTCTGCCGCCTGCTGCATCGCACCGAGATGGCGCCCCGGCAGCGCGAATGGCTCGACCACGTGCAGCGCGCCTGCGACAACCTGCTGATGCTGGTCAACGACGTGCTCGACTTCTCCAAGATCGAGGCCGGTCGTCTGGAACTCGAACACACCGAGCTGGACATGGTGGCCCTGGTCGACGAGGTGCTCGGGCTGCAGGCGCCCCAGGCTCAGGCCAAGGGCATCCAGGTGCTCGGCCTGGTCTACGACGACGTGCCGGAGACCCTCAGCGGCGACCCGCTGCGCATCCGCCAGGTGCTGACCAACCTGGTCGGCAACGCCGTGAAGTTCACCGAGCACGGCGAGGTCATCGTACGGGTCATGGTCGAGCAACGTGCCGCCGGGCACGTGGTGCTGCGGGTGGCGGTCAGCGATACCGGCATCGGCATGAGCGACGAGGCCCAGCGCCGGCTGTTCCAGGCCTTCCGGCAGGCCGATGCCAGCCACCAGCGCGAGTTCGGCGGCACCGGCCTGGGGCTGGCGATCAGCCGCCAGCTGGTGGAACAGATGGGCGGCGAGATCAGCGTCGAGAGCACCCCGGACGAGGGTTCGACCTTCGCCTTCAGCCTGCCGCTGGCGTGCCCGCCGGAGACCCCGGAAGAGCGCGAACCCGAGATGACCCTCGACGGCAAGTGCGTGGTGCTGGAGGAGCCCCACGGCCCGACCCGCTCCGCCCTGCGTCACCTGCTGGGGCGCTGGGGAGCCCGCGTGATCGGAGAGCGGCAGGCGCTCGGCCACGAGACGGCGCTGGCCGTGTTCGGCCTGACCGACGCGGACCTGTCGCCGTCGGGGCAGACGGCCCTGCAGCAGCGCCTGGAGCGCCTGGAGTGTCCGGCGATGCTGCTGGTCAATGCCAGCCCGCCCGATCTGCCGGCGCTGCCGCTGCCCCAAGGCGGCGAGGTGCTGAGCAAGCCGCTGTCGCGGCGCACCCTGGTGGAATCGATCAGCCGCGCTCTGACGCGAGTCCGTCGCGACCGGCTGCCGGCCCGCCAGACGACGGCGCCCCGCGGCCCGCTGAGCCTGCTGGTGGTGGACGACACCGAATCCAACCGCCTGCTGCTCCAGGAGCTGATCAGCGGCCCGCAGCTGGAGGTGGGACTCGCCGCCAGCGGCGAGGAGGCCCTGGCCATGGCCCAGGAGAGACGCTTCGACGTGGTGCTGATGGACATCCGCATGCGCGGCATGGATGGCGTGGAAACGACCCGCGCGCTGCGCGAGCTGGGCGGGCACTGGCGCCATGTACCGATCATCGCCGTCACCGCCCACGTGCAGAGCGAACAGCGGCGCCAGCTGCTGCAAAGCGGCCTCGACGGCGTGCTCGAGAAACCGCTGGACACCGCCCAGCTGTCGAGCCTGCTGCGTCATCACCTGGGCGTGGGCCTGGCGCTCGAGGAAGCCGGCGAGGCGCCGGAGGCCGACCCGGCCACCGATGGCGAGCTGGCCTCGGTGGACCTGGCCCTGGGCACCCAGCTGGCCGGCGGCCGCGAGGCGCTGGCCCGCAAGCTGCTGGGCCAGCTGATCGATTCGCTGGACGAGAGCGAAGCCCAGGTTCGCCAGGCCATGGAAGTCGGCGATGCCGAGGCGCTGCTCGACGCCATTCACGCCCTCAACGGCGCCTGCCGCTACTGCGGCGTGCCGCGCCTGGGGCTGCTGGCCGAGACCCTGGAAACCCGGCTGCGCTCCCGCGGGCTGGAAGCGGTGACACCGCTGCTGCCGGACCTCTACGCGGCCATGACCGCGCTGCGCGACTGGCAGGCGGCTCAGCCCGCCTCGACGTCGACGTCCGGCGCCTGATCCGATGAGGTGCCGGGACGCCCCGGCACCCCGCCTCAGGCCTCGAGCACCACGAAGGCCACGGCGAAGGCCGCCTCGTCGGACAGCGACAGGTGAAGGTTCCTGACGCCTTCGGCCTCGGCCAGCTCCCGGGCACGCCCGGACAGCACCAGCGCCGGACGCCCGAGGGCATCGTTGACCACTTGGATCTCGCTCCAGCGCATGCCGTGACGCAGCCCGGTGCCCAGCGCCTTGACGAAGGCCTCCTTGGCGGCGAAACGCTTGGCCAGGAAGGCGGCCGGCTGACCGCGCTCCCGATACCCCGCCAGCTCGTCGTCGCCCAGCACCCGCCGGGCGAAGCGCTCGCCGTGACGCGCCTGGGCGGTCTCGAAGCGCGCCACCCGGGCAATGTCGGTGCCGACCCCGAGGATCATCCGCAGCAGCTGCCGTCGGCCTGATGGTCATGATCATGCTCGTGATCGTGCTCATCGAGCGCCGCCACGAATCCCGCCTCCTGGCCGGCGATGGCCAGGCGCTTCATCTCCGCCACCGCCTCCTTGAGACCGACGAACAGCGACCGCGCGATGATGGCGTGGCCGATGTTGAGTTCGTGCAGCCCCGGGATGGCGGCGATGGCCTCGACGTTATGGTAGTGCAGGCCGTGCCCGGCGTTGACGGTCAGCCCCAGCTCGCCGGCCATCTCCGCGGCGGCGACTAGACGGGCGTGCTCGGCGGCCGCCTCCGCGCCCTTGGCCTCGGCATAGGCCCCGGTGTGCAGCTCGATCACCGGCGCCCCGGCCTTGGCCGCCGCCTCGATCTGCGCCGGCTCCGGGTCGATGAACAGCGACACTTCCGAGCCCGCCGCGGCGAGACGGCGGCAGGCCGCCTCGATCGCCTCGAAGCCGCCGACCACATCCAGGCCACCCTCGGTGGTCAGTTCCTCGCGCTTCTCCGGCACCAGGCACACGTGGGCCGGGCGAATCTCCTCGGCCAGCGCCAGCATCGCCTCGGTGACCGCCATTTCCAGGTTCATGCGCGTGTTGAGCACCTCGGCCAGCAGCCGCACGTCACGCTCCTGGATGTGCCGGCGGTCCTCGCGCAGGTGGACGGTGATGCCGTCGGCCCCGGCCTCCTCGGCCAGCAGCGCCGCCTGGACGGGATCGGGATAGCGAGTGCCGCGCGCCTGACGCAGGGTGGCGATATGGTCGATGTTGACGCCGAGCAGGATGCGGGGAGGATGCATGGGAAACTCTCCAGGTCCGGAATACGAGGGAAACAGGGTCACAAGGATAAGGGTAAGCGGACGGTCGCCCAAGCGCCCTGGCCCGCCGTCCGGAACATACCGTTCAGGCCGGGCCGTTCAGCCGCGGGCGGCGCTCTCGCCGGTCCGGCGCCGCGCCACCAGCTGCTGCATCCACTCCCGGGAGCGCAGCGGCCGGCTGCCCAGCAGCGGCGCCAGCGCCGCCCGGGTCACCGCCTTGGCCGGACCGGCGAGCCCCGGTTCGCGCCAGTCGCCACCGGACAGCAGCTTGAGCGTACGCCCGTCGATGCCGGTCTCGGCGGGCAGGAAGGCGCGGGAATCGACGTCGAAGCGATAGCGCGTCTGGGGGTCGAGGGACTCGCCGCCCGGGGTGCAGAAGCGCGGCTCGGCGTCCAGCGCCTCGAGCAGCGACAGCTCCAGGCGACGCAGGGCCCCGGCCCGGCCGTCGGGGCGCGACAGCGCCTCCAGGGCGGCGGCGTAGAAGGCGAAGACATCAGCCACCGGCAGCTCCACCGGCAGCAGCCGGGTCAGCAGCTCGTTGGCGTAGAGGCCGCACAGCAGCCCCTCCCCCACCAGCATCGCCGCCGGCGCACGGCTCTCCATCAGCGACAGGCGCTTGAGCTCGCCCTGACCGCTCCAGGTGATGTGCAGCGGCGCGAAGGGCTGAAGGGTCGCCCGGGTACGACTGCCCGGGCGCTGCACGCCTCGTGCCACGGCCCGCACGCGCCCGTGATCGAGCGTCAGAAGCTCGACCAGGGCGCTGGTCTCGCGGTAGGGGCGCTTGTGCAGCAGATAGGCCGGCTGGGGGATCATAAGACGCCGTTCAAGAGAATCGAAGCTCGAAGCTCGAAGCTTGAAGCTCGAAGCTCGAAGCTCGAAGCTCGAAGCTCGAAGCTCGAAATCAGTCTAAATCGTAGCCCAGGCTCTTCAAGGCCCGCTCGTCGTCGGACCAGCCGCTCTTGACCTTGACCCAGAGGTTGAGCATGACCTTGGCGTCCAGCGCCCGTTCCATGTCGAGGCGCGCCTCGCGGCCGATCTTCTTGATCCGCTCGCCGCGCTCGCCGATCAGGATCTTCTTCTGCCCGTGGCGCTCGACCATGATCAGGGCGCTGATGTGCACCACCCGACCCTCGTCGCGGAACTCCTCGATCTCGACGGTCATCTGGTAGGGCAGCTCGTCGCCGAGCTGGCGCATGACCTTTTCGCGCACCAGTTCCGCGGCCAGGAAACGCTGGCTCTTGTCGGTGACCTGATCCTCGGGGAAGTAGTGGATGCTCTCGGGGAGGTGCTTGGCGACCTCGGCCTCGAGCGCCTCCACGTGCGTGCCGTGCTTGGCGGCGATCGGCACGATGGCGGCGAAGTCCCGCCGCGCACCGACCGATTCCAGCCAGGGCAGCAGTTCCTTCTTGTCCTTGAGGCGATCGACCTTGTTGACCGCCAGGATCACCGGCACCTCGACCTTGGCCAGGCGGTCGAGCACCACCTGATCTTCCTGGGTCCAGCGCGTGCGGTCGATGATGAAGACCACTGCATCCACGTCACGCAGGGCCTGGGTGGCGGCCTGGTTCATGAAGCGATTGATGGCCTTGTCACGATCCTTCTCGAGGATGTGAATGCCCGGGGTGTCGACGTAGATGAACTGGTCGTCGCCCTCGGTCTTGATGCCCATCACCTGATGGCGCGTGGTCTGCGGGCGCCGCGAGGTGATGGAGATCTTCTGACCGAGAATGCGGTTCATCAGCGTCGACTTGCCGACGTTGGGGCGGCCGACGATGGCCACGAAACCACAGCGTTGTGTCATGAGCGACCTCCATGGCCTTCGAGGCGGGACAGGGCCATCTCGGCGGCCTGCTGTTCGGCGTGGCGGCGGCTGGATCCGATCCCCCGGGTATGCTCCTCGAGCATCTCCACGTGGCATTCGACGGTGAAGGTCTGGGCATGGGCCTCGCCCTCCACCGAGATCACCTCGTAGCGCGGCAGCGCCGACTGACGCGACTGCAGGAACTCCTGCAGCCGGGTCTTGGGATCCTTCTGGGTGTCCTGCAGGTTGATGGCCTCCAGGCGCTCGGCGTACCAGGCCAGCACGCGGGCCCGGGCGGTTTCCATGCCGGCGTCCAGATAGATGGCACCGATCACCGCCTCGACCGCATCGGCGAGGATCGAGTCGCGGCGATGGCCGCCGCTCTTCATCTCGCCGGAGCCCAGCCGCAGGTGGCCACCGAACTCCATCTCACGGGCCAGCTCGGCCAGGGTCTGGCCCTTGACGAGGCGTGCACGCAGGCGCGACAGCTGTCCTTCCCGCGCCTGCGGGAAGCGCTGGAAGAGGTCCTCGGCGATGACGAAGTTGACGATGGAGTCGCCGAGGAACTCCAGGCGTTCGTTGTTGCGGCCGCCGTAGCTGCGGTGGGTCAGGGCCAGCTCGAGCAGGTCGGGCTGCGCGAAGTCATGGCCGATGCGGCGGCTGAATTGGGTCAGGGAATTGCTCACGAAGCTCCTGCTATGTCATGCAAGGAATGCCGCTCCCGGCATTCATTGGATACGGCGTACACTAGTAAAATTCGGCAGCCCGCCATTCCAGTGCATCCAGACGGCGAAGGCCTTGCCCACGATGTTCTGCTCCGGCACGAAGCCCCAGTAGCGGCTGTCGTTGGAGTGATCGCGGTTGTCCCCCATGGTGAAGTAGTGACCGGGGGGCACCGTGATCTCGCGCATCTGCGGGCCGGGATCGCGTGGATTATTGTAGATAGGGTGCGGCGCCTCGCCCAGCTGCTCTTCCAGCAGCCGTTCGCCGGGCGCCGACTCGGGGCCGTTCTCGAGCAGCGTCTTGGGCACCGGTTCGCCGTTGACGAACAGCTGCTTGCCCTCGTAGCGGATGCGGTCGCCCGGCAGGCCGACCACGCGCTTGATGAAGTCGACCGAGGGATCGTTGGGGAAGCGGAACACCATGACGTCGCCGCGCTCGGGCTCGCCCACGTCGACGACCTTGGTGTCCAGCACCGGCAGGCGCAGGCCATAGGCAAACTTGTTGACCAGGATGAAGTCCCCCACCTCGAGGGTCGGGCGCATCGAGCCCGACGGGATCTGGAAGGGCTCTACCACGAAACTGCGCAGCACCAGCACCACCAGCAGCACCGGGAAGAAGGAGCGTGCGTACTCCACCGGCCAGGGCTCCTTGAGCGCCTTCTCGCGGGCGGCGGGGTCGGCGCCCTCGGTGGTGCCGGCCTCGACGCTGGCCGTCAGGCGGCCCCGGCGCGCCGGCCGCCACCAGATCAGCTCGAGCAGCCAGATCGCGCCGGTGACCAGCACGGCCACCGTCAGCAGGAGTGTGAAGTCCATCGGTCGTTGCCTTCCCTAGTCGTCGTTGACCTTGAGCACGGCGAGGAAGGCATCCTGGGGGATTTCCACCCGGCCGACCTGCTTCATGCGTTTCTTGCCCGCCTTCTGCTTCTCGAGCAGCTTCTTCTTGCGCGAGGCGTCGCCGCCGTAGCACTTGGCGGTCACGTTCTTGCGCATCGCCTTGACGGTGGAACGTGCCACCACCTGGCCGCCGATCGCCGCCTGGATGGCCACGTCGAACATCTGGCGCGGGATCAGCTCCTTCATTTTCTCGACCAGCGCCCGGCCACGGGAATGGGCATGGTCGCGGTGGATGATGATGGCCAGGGCATCGACCCGGTCGCCGTTGATCAGCACGTCAAGACGCACCAGCTGGGCGGCCTCGAAACGCTCGAAGTTGTATTCAAGCGAGGCGTAGCCCTTGGAGATCGACTTCAGGCGATCGAAGAAGTCCATCACCACCTCGGCCATGGGCAGCTCGTAGGTGAGCTGGATCTGGCTGCCGAGGAACAGCATGTCGAGCTGGGTGCCGCGACGCTGCTCGCACTCGGCGATGACGTTGCCGACGAACTCCTGGGGCACCAGGATGCTGGCCCGCACCACCGGCTCGCGCATCTCCTCGACGTCGGCCATGTCCGGCAGCTTGGACGGGTTGGAGACGTAGCGGACCTCGCCGTCCTTCATCAGCAGCTCATAGATCACCGTCGGCGCGGTGGTCAGCAGGTCGAGATTGTACTCGCGCTCCAGCCGCTCCTGGATGATCTCCATGTGCAGGGTGCCGAGGAAGCCGACCCGGAAGCCGAAGCCCAGGGCGTCGGAGTTCTCCGGCTCGTAGTCCAGCGAGGCATCGTTGAGCGCCAGCTTCTCCAGGGCGTCGCGGAACTCCTCGTAGTCATCGGAGGAGACCGGGAACATGCCGGCATAGACCTGCGGCTTGACCTTCTGGAAGCCCGGCAGGCGCTTGACGTCCGGCGTCTTGGCATGGGTGATGGTGTCACCCACCGGCGCACCGTGGATGTCCTTGATACCGGCGACCACGAAACCGACCTCGCCGGCGCGCAGGACGCCGGTCTCGCGGCGCAGCGGCGTGAAGATGCCGACCTCGTTGGCCTGCCAGTCGCGGCCAGTGGAGGTCATGCGGATCTTGTCGCCTTTCTTCAGCGTGCCGTCGAAGATCCGCACCAGCGACACCACGCCCAGGTAGTTATCGAACCAGGAGTCGATGATCAGCGCCTGCAGCGGCGCCTCGGGGTCGCCCTTGGGCGGCGGGATGTCGCGCACCAGGCGCTCGAGCAGCGCGTCGATGCCGAGCCCGCTCTTGGCCGAGACCTGGCAGGCGTCGGTGGCGTCCAGGCCGATGATCTCCTCGATCTCGGTGGACACCTTGTCCGGGTCGGCCTGGGGCAGGTCCATCTTGTTGAGCACCGGCAGCACCTCGAGACCCTGCTCGATGGCGGTGTAGCAGTTGGCTACCGACTGGGCCTCGACGCCCTGGCCGGCATCGACCACCAGCAGGGCACCCTCGCAGGCGTACAGCGAGCGCGAGACCTCGTAGGAGAAGTCCACGTGCCCCGGGGTGTCGATGAAGTTCAACTGATAGGTATTGCCGTCCGCGGCCTGATAATCCAGCGTCACCGACTGGGCCTTGATGGTGATGCCGCGCTCACGCTCCAGGTCCATGGAATCGAGGACCTGCTCCTTGAGCTCGCGTTCGGTGAGCCCGCCACAGGTCTGGATCAGGCGGTCGGCCAGGGTCGACTTGCCATGATCGATGTGGGCGATAATGGAGAAGTTCCGTATCCCATTGATTACTTTGCGGTTATCGCTTTCTGACATTCGAAAAGATCCGGTTCGTGTACACAACCCTATACTGACTACAGGCTTGCCGCCCTCTTCGGGTGCGTCGAGTGAGATGGCGGCATTGTAGCGGGATGCGCCTTCCAGATACAGCGACCCGACGGCGCGGGCCGTCGGGTCGCGGGTCACGACGAGAGCGGGTCAGGCTCAGTCGTCGGCCAGACGCAGGGCCACGTAGTAGGAACGGCCGTCGCGATACAGCCGTACCGGCACCGCGCTGCCGGCCGGCAGCTCGGCGACCAGCTCGGCGAGCTGCGCGGGGCTCTCCACCGCCTGGTGGGCGATGCTGACCAGCACGTCGCCGGTACGGATGCCGGCAGCCGCGGCGATGCCGTCGGGATCGACCCGAGTGACCTGGACACCGTGATCGAGCTCCATCTTGCTGCGCTGGGTCTCGTCGAGGGACTGGACCACCACGCCGAGGCGGGCGGGCGAAGCATCGCCGTCGCTGCTGTCCCCGGCTTTCTGGCTGTCCGGCCACTCGCCGACCTCGACGTCCAGGGTCTGGCGCTCGCCGTCACGCAGCACCGTGATCGCCACATCGCCGCCCGGCGAGACGTGGCCGATCAGGCGCGGCAGCTTGCTGGAACGATCGACGGTCTCGCCGTCGACCGAGAGGATGACGTCGCCGGCCTGGAGCCCGCCCTGGGCCGCCGGCCCCTCGGGGTCGAGATCGGCGATCAGCGCGCCTTCCGGATTGTCCATGCCGAAGGATTCGGCCAGCTCCCGTGACACCGGCTGGATCATCACGCCGAGCCAGCCGCGCTCGACGGAGCCGCTGGACCTGAGCTGGTCGGCCACATCCATCGCCACGTTGATGGGAATCGCGAAGGACAGCCCCATGAAGCCGCCGCTGCGGGTGAAGATCTGGGAGTTGATGCCGACCACTTCGCCGTCGAGGTTGAACAGCGGACCGCCGGAATTGCCGGGGTTGATGGCCACGTCGGTCTGGATGAAGGGCACGTAGGCATCCCGCGGCAGAGTGCGGTTGATGGCGCTGACGATGCCGGAGGTCACCGAGTGGTCGAAGCCGAACGGCGAACCGATGGCCGCCACCCATTCGCCCACCTCGAGCCGGTCGGAGTCGCCGAGCTCCAGGGTCGGCAGGTCGCTGGCCTCGACCTTGAGCACCGCCACGTCGGTCTTCTCGTCGGCCCCCACCAGCTCGGCCTCGAGTTCGCGGCGGTCGTTGAGCCGCACCAGGATCTGATCGGCGCCATCGACCACGTGGGCATTGGTCATGATGTAGCCGTCTTCACTGATGATGAAGCCCGATCCCAGCGACTGGCGCTCCTCGCTGTGGCTGCGTCCCGGCCCTTGGCCACGCGGCATCGGCAGCTGGTCGCCGAAGAAGTGACGGAAGATCTCGGGGATCTCCTGATTGCCGAAGCCGCGGAAGGGCGAGTCGGGACGCTCGACCATGCGCGAGGTGGAGATATTGACGACCCCCGGGGCGGCATCCTTCACCAGCTCGGTGAAGTCCGGCAACTCGCGGGCCATGGCGGACTGCGCGGCGAACAGCCCCACGACCAGCAGCACCCAGAGGGATAGCGTGCGCGTCATGCGTGTCATGAATGACTCCTGTGACAAGGTGCAATGGATGGCAAGGACATCTGCCCTACCCCTTAACCCCGGAGCGGGCAAAAGGTTCAGCACGGCCGTTCGAGCCGGGGTGGCCCGATGCCGGGTTCGTTTCGGAGGAAGGGTGAATCTCAGCGCGCGTCATCGCCGTCCGGCTCCGCCTGCTCCGCCGTCGTCTCGTCGGGGGCATCGGCCATTTCGCCACCCTCGCTGTCCTCGACCCAGACCACGGACTCGACGACCCGACGCAGCACGTCGGCGGGCAGCTCCCCCATGGCGACGACCTGCCGCGGACGATCGCCCAGCTCCCGGTGCAGCACCGCCGCATGGGAGACGCCCAGGCGATGAAGACCGGGCATCAGGAGGTCGCGATCCTCGAGGGGCTCGACGAACAGGCTCAGGGTCGAGAGGCCGTCGCCATAGATACGGTGACGGGGGCTAGGGTGGCGCTCGCCCTGTGGCGCCACGGGCTGGGACACGAACCCCTCGGGTAACCAGCCAGGACGCCAGGGCACGTCGGGAGGCGGCGCGGCCGACACCAGCTCGATGCCTCCGCGATGGAGGCCGGGAGCATGCAGCTCGGTGATCTGGAAGGTCTCGAGCACCCGCCCCCGCTCGTCGAGCAGGATCTTCTTCAGCGGCAGGCCCGTGGCGGCATCGAGCCACAGGCGATGACCATAGCGATGATCATCGAGGGGTTCGATGTCCAGGCGCACGCTGGCGCGACCCGCGATGCGATCCGCGCCGGAAAGCTGGAGCCGATAGAGGCTGTCGAGGTGCTCGACGAGGGTATGGGGCGGAGTCGCCTGGGCCCGGGCGTCGGCGCTGGCCAGGCCACCGGGACGCGCGATGCGCCCCTCGCGCTCGAAGGCCACGGCCGGGCCATCCAGGAAACGGGCCCGCTCGCGCTCCACGCCGTCCTTGACCTCGTGAGACAGGGCCAGGGTGCGCACCCCGTCGCTGCCGATGCGCACGGCCCTGGCCCGGAAGTCGTAGCAGTGGCTGGCCCAGAGACTGCGCTCGTACCAGGCCTGCGCCGAGTCGGGTTCGTCCTGCTCGGCGAGCCGGGCACAGTCGATGCCGGTCGACGCCTGGGCGACGGGAGCCAGGGCGGCGACCATGCAAGCGGCGCTGACCAGCCGCCACGCCCGCAGGCGCACCGACCGCCTTCGCCGGGACGCCATCAGCGCTGCCCCAGCGACTCGCTTCCCGAGGCCCGCAGCAGGGGCATCCAGGAATCGCCCCCGGTGGCCGCCGCACCCTCGGCATGACGATCCAGGTAGGACTGCAACAGCAGCGCCTGCTGGCGATCCATCCGCAGCGACTGACGCTGGGCGGGCGACAGCACCATGGGCGCGCCGGCACCGACGGTCATCAGCCCCTGTTCGCCGGCGCTGCCGCCCGGGAACATCGGCATGTCGACCAGCGACGCCCCCTGGCCGAAGGTCGCGTTACCGCCGCCCAGCGCCTCCAGCCCGGAAGAGGCGCGGGTCGCGGCGGCGGTGGCACCGGCGCCGGAAACCCCGGCGTTGGTCGCCACCGGCGCCTCGCCACCGCCCAGCGGGGAAGCGCCGTTGTAGAACTGCACCCCGGTGATCACCATCAGCGACACCGCCGCGGCGATGCCGGCGCTGCGCCCCAGCGGCAGGGAGCGACGCGCGGCCTTCGACGGCTCGGCCATGGGTGCCGGCTCGTCCTCCAGGGCAGCCATGACGCCCGCCGAGAGATCCACCGAGGTATCGGCCTCATTCTCGCGCTGCATCAGACTGCGCATCAGATGGTAGCGGCGCCAGGCATCCGCCGCATCGGGCTCGTCATCCAGCGACTTGAGAACGCGCCGCAGCTCCAGCTCGTCCCCCTCGTTGTCCATTAGCGCAGAAAGCGATTCCCGTGCGTTCTGACTCATGTCTCTACACCCTCACAATCGTCAAGGCGACACTGCCTTGCAGCCTGTTGGAAGCCCGGATTCCCGACCACACTGGCCGTCATGCCGGCCATGTCGAGAGGCCCCTGCCTCATCGTGTACGGATCGGTCACCGCATATGACGTCACTGTCGCCCGACAGTTCAGCCAATCGGCAAAAACGGTGAAAATTCGGCTCATTCGGTGACCGTTTCCTGGTTGCGCGACGTGGCGACCAGCGGCCGGATGTGCTGATCCACGGCCTCCCGGGCCCGAAAGATGCGCGAGCGCACCGTGCCGACGGGGCAATCCATGATGTTGGCGATGTCCTCGTAGGACAGCCCGTCGAGCTCGCGCAGGGTGATTGCCGTGCGCAGGTCATCGGGCAACGCCTCGATGGCCTCGAACACGGCCGTCTGCAGTTCGTCCCGCGCCATCGCCGCTTCCGGCGTCTCGATGTCGGCCAGCCGGCCGCTATGGTCGACCACCTCGGCATCGACGATGTCCATGTCGCTGCCCGGCGGACGGCGCCCCTTGGAGACCAGATGGTTCTTGGCGGTGTTGATGGCGATGCGGTACATCCAGGTATAGAAGGCACTCTCGGCGCGAAACTTGCCCAGCGCCCGGTAGGCCTTGATGAATGCCTCCTGGGCCACGTCCTGAACCTCGGCGTGGTCGTGCACGTAGCGACCGATCAGGCCGATGATCTTGTGCTGGTACTTCTTCACCAGCAGGTCGAAGGCGCGGGTATCTCCCTTCTGTGCGCGCTCGACGAGTTGCTGGTCGGTTTCCCGGTGGCTCATTCAGCGCCTCCCCGTGGCGGGAGCTTGCCGCGGCGCCTCGAGAGGGCGTCGCGATGAGACGGGTGTCGCTTCCATATGTATCAACCTAGACCCTGGGGTGAGCGTGCGCCGTTCTCGGCGGGAGACCAAGTGTTCCTGTTTCGCCGGTCGGCATCAAGCCTGGACGCCACCACAGGCGCCCGTCCGGGCGAGGCGACCCATGGGACCGCCAGCGGGGCGATGTGACAGCTCAAGCGCCCGGGGAGTTCCGTCTTCGATTGAATTTGGCCGTCACGCGGGCGATAGTAGTCGCTTGATACCGCATCAGCGCTGACACGATACAGGTAGCAGAATTCCATGTCCGAGCAACAGGTCAACAACCTCAACGTCCTGGCCGAGGACGTCCTCCTCCCGCCGGCCGACCTCAAGCGGGACATCCCGCTCTCCGAGGAGGCCGAGCGCACGGTGATCGAGGGCCGTCAGGTCATCCAGAACATCCTCGACGGCCGCGACCCCCGCCTGCTGATGGTGGTCGGCCCCTGCTCGATCCACGACGTCGATGCCGCCCTCGACTATGCGCGCCGCCTGCGCCGTCTGGCCGACGAGGTCAAGGACAGCCTCTATATCGTGATGCGCGTCTACTTCGAGAAGCCGCGCACCACCGTGGGCTGGAAGGGGCTGATCAACGACCCGCATCTCAACGGCTCGTTCGAGATCGAGGAAGGCCTGCACATCGCACGGCGCCTGCTGGTCGAACTCGCCGAGATGGGCCTGCCGCTGGCCACCGAGGCCCTGGACCCGATCTCTCCCCAGTACCTGCAGGATTGCATCAGCTGGTCGGCTATCGGTGCGCGCACCACCGAGTCCCAGACCCACCGCGAGATGGCCTCCGGCCTGTCCGGCCCAGTGGGCTTCAAGAACGGCACCGACGGCAGCCTCGACGTGGCCGTCAACGCCCTGCAGTCGGTCGCCCATCCGCACAATTTCCTGGGCATCGACCAGGCCGGCAAGGTGGCGATCATCCGCACCCGTGGCAACCGCTACGGCCACGTGGTGCTGCGCGGCGGCAACGGCAAGCCCAACTACGACAGCGTCAGCGTGGCGCTGGCCGAGCAGGAGCTGCAGAAGGCCGGGGTGACGCCCAACATCATGATCGACTGCTCCCACGCCAACTCCAACAAGGACCCGAGCCTGCAGCCGCTGGTGCTGGAGAACGTCACCAACCAGATCCTTGAAGGCAACCGTTCGATCATCGGCCTGATGGTCGAGTCCAACATCGGCTGGGGCAACCAGAAGGTCCCCGAGGACCTGAGCCAGCTGACCTACGGCGTCTCCATCACCGATGCCTGCATCGACTGGGACGCCACCGAACAGGCCTTCAAGACCATGAACGACAAGCTGGCCCCGGCGCTGGCCAAGCGCTGCCAGGCCGCCTGACCTGCGCCTGACACGACAAGGGCCCGCCATTCGGCGGGCCCTCTGCGTTGTATCACCCTGAACGGGCATCCTGCTCCAGCGCACCGTGTTCGCGGATCAACTCCCGCGCCCAGGGGATCGCCTCGGGATACTGATCGGCGTCCAGCACGAATTCCTGCCCTCGCGCCACGGCCTGCAGCGCGACCTCGTCGCCGCGCCTTTCCCAGCGCCCGGGGTCGGCATGATAGGTCAGCGGCGCCCGCCCCTCGTCGGGATGCCACCAGCCCGGCAGGCGCCACTGCGATACCGTCTCGGCGTCCGGCGCGGTCAGCCGCTGCCGGGGCGTTTCCCCGGGAAAGATCCCTGCCCCAGGCAGTCCGCCGCCTTCACCGTCCGGCAGCGCCAGTGCGTGACGCGCGATATAGAGCGCATTGCGCGGCTCGCCGAGCCGCTGGCAGTGCGGATGCTCGCGCGCCCACTCGAGCCCCGCCGGCAGGTGGTCGCCCAACGTCAGCGCCTCGCTCACCTGCAGCCAGCCCCATAACAGGTGACGCGGCCGCGCCTCGGGCACGAAGCGCCAGCCACCGTCGACGCGCTCGACGGGCCGAAACAGCCCGAAGAACAGGAACAGGTCGCCCGCCCCCACGCCCTGGTTGCGCAGATGGCTCTGGGCCGCGCCCCGCTGTCCGAACAGTGGCATCCAGCCTGCCGGGCGCGGATGCTGATCGGCCCGCAGATCGGGATCCAGATGCGCCCCGTCACCCGGCGAGACACGCCACCGGGTCAGATCCTGCACCAGCGGCCCGAGCGGCTCGCCCTGCTGCGTGATCGCCTCATAGGGCATCACCGACTGCGCATCGGGAATCGGCAGCGCCAGCAGCCGGCCGTCGGGCAGGATCGGATTGGGCACCCCGCCGGCGGAGGTATCGAAGCCCTTGCGGCTCAGGATCAGTTTCATCGGGTCTCCTGTCGGTAGGCGCGATCCACGAGCGCGGGATGGTGACCAACGCTGGCACGGGTTTCAAGCGTCGACACGATCGTGGAGCGGCCCGTTTGCCGGCCCGGCATGCCTCGGCTAGCTTGAGGCGAAAGGCGCCGCCCGCCACGAGGAGCCCGGATGCCCGAGTCGACGGAACCTTCGATCCTCGCGACCGCGCTGCACTGGCTCGCGCCCTGGGAATTCGAGCCGCTATGGGGGCTGGCCTGCCTGGCGGCGCTCGGCCTCTACTGGCGCGGCGCGCGTCATCTGCGTGCGCTCGACCCGGACGTCTCGCCACTGGGGTGGCTGCGACCCGCGACCTTCCTGATCGGCCTGACGCTGATCTACGTCGTGAGCCAGACCCGCTACGACTACCTCGCCCAGTACATGTTCTTTCCCCACCGGGCTCAGCATCTGGTGCTGCACCACGCGGCGCCCTTCCTGCTGGTGCTGGCCGCGCCGCCCCGGGTGCTGGCCGCCGGGCTGCCGGCCTGGGCGTCCTCGGCGCACCGCCTCGCCCGCCCGCTGCTGGATCTACTGCAGCATCCGCTCATCGCACCGCTGCTGTTCGTCGGCCTGATCTACTTCTGGCTGATCCCGTCGGTGCACTTCGACGCCATGCTCAGCCGTCATCTCTACCAGCTGATGAACTGGAGCATGCTGCTCGACGGCCTGCTGTTCTGGTGGCTGGTGCTGACGCCTCATGGCCGACTAGGCCCCGGGAAGCGCATCCTGCTGCTGCTGGTGGTGATTCCGCCGCAGATCCTGCTCGGCGCCTACCTGACCTTCAGCCCCACGGTGCTGTTCGACGTCTACGAGGTGTGCGGGCGCGCCTGGCCGCTGGCACCGCTGGTCGACCAGCAGATCGGCGGGCTGATCACCTGGATTCCGGCCACCATGATGAGCGTGATCGGCACCCTGATCGTGCTGCGACAGCTGCGCCGTGGCGACCAGGCGACAGACCACACGCCATCGCCGACCCGGCCCCAGGCCCATTGAAAGGAGATGCCATGCCCCCCGCCCCGCCTCGTTGCTGCGCGCCACTCCTCCTTCTCGCCCTGCTGGTCATGGCCGGCTGCGGCGAGCCGGAGTGGCGGACCAAGGACATCGCCTCGCTGATGCCGCCGCTCGCCTTCACGCTGGTCGACGAACGCGGCGAGACGGTCGAGGCCGACCGCTATCGGGGTGGCGTCGCCCTGCTGTTCTTCGGCTACACGCACTGCCCCGACGTCTGCCCGATCACCCTGGCCCGGCTCGCCGGCCAGGTGCGAGACCTCCCCCCCGAGGCCCGTGACGATATGCAGATCCTGTTCGTCTCGGTCGACCCGGCCAGGGACGACCCCGAGCGGCTGGCGGCCTACACCGAGGCCTTCGGGTCGGCCATCGTCGGGCTGACCGGCAGCCGGGCGCAGCTCGACGCCCTTACCAAGCGCTATCGGGTGACCTACGGCTATGGAGAGAAGGACGCCGCCGGCGGCTATGCCGTTTCCCATCCGAGCGGCGTCTTCGCCTTCGACCGGGACGGCGAGGCGCGGCTATTGATCCGCGACGGCGACGCCCCCGAGGCCGTGCGACACGACCTCGAGCGGCTGCTCGCCGAGGAAGGGTGATCTTACAAGAGTGTAAAAGCCGGCGAGCGAAGACGCCCCGTTACTGGCCGTCGATTTCGCGCACGAAGGGCGGCAGCGCATCCAGCAGCGCGCGGCCGTAGCGGCGGGTCAGCACGCGGCGGTCGAGCAGCGTGATGCGACCGCGATCGGCCTCCTTGCGGATCAGCCGGCCGCAGGCCTGGACCAGCTTGATGGAGGCGTCGGGCACGCTGATGCGCATGAACGGGTTACCGCCCTGGCGCTCGATCCATTCGGCCAGCGTGGCGCCCACCGGGTCGTCGGGCACCGCGAACGGCAGCCGGGTGATGATCACATGGGTCAGATAGTCGCCGGGCAGATCGATGCCCTCGGCGAAACTCGCCAGGCCGAACAGGATGTTGCCCTCGCCCTTGTCGATCTTCGCCCGGTGACGCTCCACCAGCTCGCGCTTGGGCAGCCTGCCCTGGGCCAGCACCCGCTCCCGCGTGCCTTCCGAGAGCGCGCGTTCCACGGCACGCAGCTGGGCGCGGGAGGAAAACAGCGCCAGCACCGCCTCGTCTTTTCCGAGCGCCTCGACGAAGTCGACGATGGCGCGCTCGTGGCCCTCGCGGTCGGACGGGTCGGCCGCCTCGCGGGGCACGCTGAGCACCGCCCGGGAGTAGTCGAAGGGGCTCGGCAGGCTCTGGTAGCGATAGCGATTGGCCAGTCCGGCTCGCTCCTGCAGCCGCTCGAAACGGCCCAGGGCGGTGAGGGTCGCCGAGGTCACCACGGCGCCGAAGCAGCGCCCCCACAGCGACTTCGCCAGGGTATGGGCGGCGGACACCGGGCTCGCCGAGAAGGTCAGCTCCGGGTCGCCGCCGAAGCGCTCCAGCGTCAGCCAGCGGGCGCGGGGCGGCTCGCCTTCCGGATCGGTCTCGGCGAAGGCCTGCCACAGGGCATGCGCCTCCAGCGCGCGGCCGTGGAGCAGCGCCACCAGCGGCAGCCAGGGCTCGGCCTGCTCCTTGGGCAGTCCGGTGGACTTCTCCGGGTCCAGGCTCTCGCGCAGGATATCGGCCATCGACTCCAGGGTCCGCGACAGCTCGGCGAACATCGTCACCAGGCCGTCGGCCTGTTCGCGCAGCGCGTCGGGGGTTCGGCCCATCTCGAAGCGATGCTGGGCGCTGTCTTCGCCATCGCCCAGGCCTTCGGGACGCCCGGCCAGCTGATGGCCCAGCGAGAAGGCGTCGCCGAGGCGCGGCTCAAGCCCCTCGAACAGCGGCGGCAGGCTCGAGAGCAGGCGCGCCAGCGTGGGCTGCACGGCCAGCGCCTGGTTGAGCTCGGTGAGCGACTTCTTGAGCGTGCTCAGCCAGCGCAGGCCATGGCCCACGGCGAAGCGATGAGTGAAGTGGTTGAGCGCCTTGTCCGGCAGGTGGTGGCCCTCGTCGAAGACGTAGATGCAGTCGCCGGGGTCCGGCAGCACCACACCACCGCCCAGGGCCAGGTCGGCCAGCACCAGGTCGTGGTTGGCGACGATCACCTCGGCGCTGTCCAGCTCGCGCCGTGCGCGAAAGAAGGCACAGGCACCGTAGTGTCCGCAGCGGCGATTGGTGCACTGACGATGATCGACGGTCAGCTTGCGCCAGTGGGCGTCGTCGATGCCCTCCGGCCAGCTGTCGCGATCGCCGGCCCAGCGGCCGTTGCCGTAGGCCTCGCCGAGGGACTGGACGAGCTCTTGGAAATCGTCGCCGCCGCTGTCCAGGGCCTGCTCGAACAGCGACAGGGTGGGATTGTCGTCCTCGCCCCCGTCCATGGCCTGGTCGAGGCGCGCCACGCAGACGTAGCGACCGCGGCCCTTGGCCAGGGAGAAGTTGAAGGAGAGCCCGCTGTGGGCCTTGAGCGCCGGCAGGTCCTGGTGCAGCACCTGCTCCTGCAGGGCCACCGTGGCAGTGGCCACCACCAGCCGCTTGCCATGGGCCTTGGCCACCGGCAGCGCGGCGAGCAGATAGGCCAGGGTCTTGCCGGTGCCGGTGCCGGCCTCGAGCACGCAGACGTGCTCGTGGCTGGTGCGCTGGCCGGCGTCATCGGCCTCGATGCCGCCCAGGGTGCGGGCGATCTCGGCGATCATCAGCCGCTGGCCGTAGCGTGGGGTGAGGTCGAGGCCGTCGAGCACCTTGCGATAGGCGCCCTGGATCTCGCCCTTCAGGGCCTCGTCTAGCATAAAAATCCTAGCTGGAAGCCAGAAGCTGGAAGCTGGAAGCTGGAAGCTGGAAGCTGGAAGTCACCCCAACGCCACTCGGAGAAAGCGCTGGCGCCCGGCACAGCCGGAGTGTTTCTCTTCCAGCTTCAAGCTTAAAGCTAAGAGCTTACAGCAGCCCTTCCGGCGGATGCTCGCAGGGCAGCTTGTCGTTGATGAAGCGCTCGATCTCCGGCAGCGAGAAGGCGTCTTCCTCGCCCACGAAGCTGATCGAGACACCCTTGGCGCCGGCGCGGCCGGTGCGGCCGATACGGTGGACGTAGTCCTCCGGATCTTCGGGCAGGGTGTAGTTGATGACGTGGCTGACGTCCTCGATGTGGATGCCACGGCCGGCCACGTCGGTGGCGACCAGCACCTGGATCTCGCCCTCGCGGAACTTCTCGAGGGTGCTGATGCGCTGGTTCTGGGGCACGTCGCCGGAGATCATGGCGGCATTGATGCCGGCGTCCTTGAGCAGGCCGTCAAGCTTGCGCACCAGGTCACGGCGGTTGCCGAACACCATCACCCGGTCGAAGCTCTCCTGCTGCAGCAGCTTCACCAGCAGCTTCGCCTTGTCCTCGTCGCCGACCAGATAGACACGCTGATCGATATCGGCGGCGTTATCGACGGTGACCGCGATGTCCACGTGGGCCGGATCGCGGGTCCACTGGCTGGCCAGATTGAGGATGTCCTCGGTGAAGGTCGCCGAGAACAGGAAGGTCTGGCGCTCCTCGGGCTTGGGCGTATGGCGGATGATGCGCTTCACGTCGGGGATGAAGCCCATGGAGAGCATCCGATCTGCCTCGTCGAGCACCAGCACCTCGACCTGGGTCAGATCGACGTCACGCTTCTGATGGAAGTCCAGCAGCCGGCCCGGGGTGGCCACCAGGATGTCGAGCTGCTGGCCGAGGCCCTCGAGCTGCTTCTGGTAGTCCATCCCGCCGACCACGCTGGCCACGTTGAGCTTGGTGAAGCGGGCCAGGGCCTTGGCGTCCTTCTCGATCTGCAGCGCCAGTTCACGGGTCGGGGCCACGATCAGCGCCCGCGGCGCGCCCGGCTTCTGGCCGTCCGGGGCCTCTTCCTCGAGGAAGTAGGCGAGGATCGAGATCAGGAAGGCGGCGGTCTTGCCGGTGCCGGTCTGGGCCTTGCCGACCACGTCGCCACCGAGCAGCGTGTGGGTCAGCGCCTCGGCCTGGATCGGCGTGCAGTACTCGAAGCCCTGGGCATGGATGGCACGCATCAGCGGCAGCGGCAGGTCGAAATCGTGGAAGCGCCACTTGCCCGCCACGGCGGGGACCTGGAACTGGCGCAGATCCCAGTTCGACTGGCGGCGACGCGGCTTGCGGCGGCGACGCTTGGGCTTGCGGTTCTCGGTCTGGGCCGGTGCTGTGGTCTGTTCCGACTCGCTCATAGGCTGTGCTGTCTCGTCCATGTTCGTGGATGGAGGTGCATCGATCAGCGATGCGTGACGCAAACGCGCATTGTACCAGTCTCGGGCGCCGAGGGCGCGTCCGCTGTCGAAGGGAAGCGTCCGACTGCTAGAATGGCGCCCATCGAAAGAGGAGCCGTGTCATGACACGCAGGAAGAAGAGCCGTTCCATCGCCGACAAGGTGACCATCCGCACCGGTCGGCGCAAGGACTACAAGCAGTGGCGCCACGAGAACCCCGACGAGGTCACCTCGTCGCGGCGCTACACCGACAAGAAGCGCCAGCAGCGCAAGCTGCAGGCGGAGCGCAAGCTGGCCCGCCAGGAAAGCGGCCAGAAGATCGCCATCCATCCCGACAAGCCCGAGCAGAAGGACGACTGACCGATGCGCCTGGTGTCATTCAACATCAACGGCATTCGCGCCCGGCTGCATCAGCTGGAGGCGTTGGTCGCCGCACATCGTCCGGCGGTGATCGGCCTGCAGGAGACCAAGGTCCTGGACAGCGAGTTCCCGGTCGAGGCCGTCGAGGCGTTGGGCTACAGCGTTTACTTTCACGGCCAGAAGGGTCACTACGGCGTGGCGCTGATGATCTGCAACGAGCAGTGCCCGGACGGCCCGGAAGCGATCCATCGCGGCTTTCCCGATGACGGCGAACAGGCCCAGCGCCGGCTGATCGGCGCGCGACTGCGCATCGACGGCGGCGAGCCGCTGACGGTGTGGAACGGCTACTTTCCCCAGGGCGAAAGCGTCGACCATCCGGTGAAATTCCCGCACAAGCGTGAGTTCTACGCCCAGCTGTCGCGCCTGCTCAACGAGCATCACGCCCCGGACGAGCGCCTGGCGATCATGGGCGACTTCAACATCTCGCCCGAGGACATCGACATCGGCATCGGCGAGCCCAACCGCAAGCGCTGGCTGCGCGAGGGCAAGACCAGCTTCCAGCCGGTGGAACGCGAGTGGCTCGCGGGCATCAAGGCCTGGGGCCTCGCCGACAGCTACCGGCTCTGCCATCCGCAGGTGGACGACCGCTTCAGCTGGTTCGACTACCGCTCCAAGGGCTTCGACCGCGACCCGAAGCGCGGCCTGCGCATCGACTACATCCTGGTGACGGAGCCGCTGGCCGGCCGGGTGCGCGACGCCGGCATCGACTACGAGCTGCGCGGCATGGAGAAGCCGTCCGACCACGCCCCCGTGTGGACCGAATTCGAGGCGTAATCATCTCGCGAAGCGCTTGCCCGGCGGCAAGCCTCGGGGTGCCGGACCATCACGAGGCGCTGTAAACCCTTCCCTGGGCGCTACTTTTGCCCTTCAGCACTCTCGCATCCTGCTCCGCTTGAAGGACCGGTGCTGGCCATCCATGGCCAGCCCGTTCGGCGAGGATCGCCTCACCCTTGGCAAAAACCCTCGCTACGCCTTGCCCCCGGCATTCACCGCCTCATCCTCGGTCCCGCCTGTTGCCTCACCGCCTTCCTGCTCCGGCAGGCTCGACAGCCAGTCTTCCGCCTCGGACTCACCCAGATCACGCGCCTTCGCCAGCGCCTCGCCGGCGATGTCCCACTCGCCCCAGCCGTAGGCCAGCTCGCCCAGCCGCAGCCAGTCGTCGCCGGCCCCGCTGCGCTCGACGACGTCGCGCCAGGCAGCCAACGCCTCGTCGTGATCGCGCGCGGCCTGCCAGGCACGCGCCAGCAGGCGGCGATGCTCGAGATCGTCCGGCAGCGACTGCTCCTCGAGAGCAACAGTCAGCAGCTCGGCGGCCCGCGCCGGCGTGCCGCCGGCCAGGTGCAGACGGATGCGCTGGTGCAGGTCCTCGGCGCCCGACAGCACGCCGCGGCGCCAGCCGGCCTCCCAGATCGCCGCAGCCCGACCCGGATCGCCCAGGCGCTGGGCCAGGCTGGCCGCCCGGCGCCAGGTTTCGGCATCGCCGTCGGCGCCCTGGAGACGCCGCTCGATCAGCGCCAGCGCGCCGCCCTCGTCGCCGGCACGCTGCAGCACGGTGGCGGCCAGCGTCGCACGCGCCTCGCTCGGCTCGCCGCCACTCAGGGCGCGATTCACCCAGCGCGCCGCGTCGTCCCAGTCGGCCTCGGCGGCCAGCAGCTGGACCATCAGCCAGTGATCCTCGCGGGTGCCGGCGTGACGCTGGAACCAGTCGCCGAGCAGCGCCCTCACCCGCTCGGGCTGATCGCCCCGCAGGCGCAGTCCCGCCTCCTGGCGCAGCCAGCGATCCGCCTGGGCGCGCTCGACGCCACGGATGCCACGCGCCTCGGCCAGATGACCGGCGGCGGCCAGCGGATCGTCGAGACGCGCCGCAGCGCTGGCGGCGAGCTGCAGGTAGAGGGCGCGGGCCCAGCGGTCCGAGGCATTGCCGCCCGCCAGGCGATCGGCCTGGCTCAGGGCGCGTTCGCGCACGGCGGCATACTCGGACTGCCCCAGGCGCTGCTCGAGGCCCTGAAGGTCGTCGATGCGCGCCCCGGACAGGGTCGGCGCCGCCAGGGCGGGCGGGGACAGCAGCAGCCAGGCGAGCAGGCACAGCGGGCGTGTCGGCGTCATGATCGTCATCTCAGCTGGAACTCCAGGCGCTGGCGGGCCCGACGGCGCTGATCGGCGGACGCGAACTGCCAGCCGGCGATGGCGCGGCGAGCGACGCGGTCGAAGACGCGACGCGGGCTGGCCTCCACCACCTGGATGCTGTCGCGTTCGACGCTGCCGTCGCGGCGAATGATGAACTGCACCACCACGTGGCCCTCGAGACCGCGACGGCGGGCCCGCGAGGGATACTCGGGCGGCACGCGACGCGTGGCCTGGGCGGAGGCCCCGACGTCCACCGGCTCGTTGGAGGCCGCCTGACTCGCGGCCGGGGCCGACGACGACGTGCTCGCCGTGGCCTGGCTCGGAGCAGGGTCCGGTGCCGGCGCGGGTTCCGGCTGCGGTTCGGGTTGCGGTTCGGGCCGGGGCTCTGGCTTCGGTTCGGGTGGCGTCTCGGTGAGCTCCGGCAAGGCCTCGTCCACCGGCGTCTCCGGCGCTTCCATGGGCGGCAGCTCCGGCTCCGGCAGGGAAATGGCGCTGTCGACCTGGGGCGCCGGCGCCGGCTGTGGCGGCGGCGTCGGAGCACTGGGCGGCGGCGGTGGCGCCGCGCTGGCCGCCGTGGCCGGCTCGGGCGCCATCTCGGCCGGCGCTTCGGCCAGCGTCATCATGATCTCCTGCTGCGGCTCGGGCTCGGCCTCGGGCGGTGCCACCAGCAAGGCCAGCAGCGCGAACAGCGCCAGGGTCAGGGCCGCCCCGGCCAGCAGCGAAACCGGTAGCCGCATCAGTCACCGCTCCGCTGGGCGGCCACCGCCACGTTGTCGACGTCGGCCTCGCGCAGGCGATCCATGACCTCGATCAACACGCCGGTGGTGGCATCGCGATCGGCCTGGATCACCACCGAGCCGTCGTCGCTGATCAGGCCGGCCACGCGCGGACCGACCCGGTGCAGGTCCACGGGCTCGCCGTCGACCCACACCGCGCCCTCGGGGGTGATCGCCACCAGCACCTGAACGTCCGGCCGCGGCGAGGCCGCGCTGGACTCGGGCCGTTCGATCTCCACCCCGCTCTCCTTGATGAAGCTGGTGGTCACGATGAAGAAGATCAGCATGATGAAGACCACGTCCAGCATCGGGGTCAGGTTGACCTCGCTGCTCTCCTCAGCGGCCGCCGCCAGTCGACGTCTACGCATGTGCGTCCTCCGCGGCGCGTGCCAGGCGGTCGTGCAGCCGCTGATCCTCGCGCCGGATGATGTGTTCGAGACGAGCGATGAACAAGAGCCCCACCACCGAGACCGCCATGCCGCTCAGGGTCGGCAGGGTGGCGCGGGCCACGCCGTCGGCCATGGCACGAGCCTGATTGACCTCGCTCACCGACAGGCTGTCGAAGACGGTGATCATGCCGGTCACCGTGCCGAGCAGGCCGAACAGCGGGCAGATCACCACCAGCAGCTTGAGCCAGGGCAGCGGCGCGCGCAGCCGGGTGATCAGCTCGCGGGCCCAGATCTCGCGCAGGGTCAGCGCACTCCAGCTGGCGTGATCCTCGCGGGCCACCCAGCGCGCCACCAGGGCGTGGCGCGCCGGACGATAGTGGAAGCGGAAGAACCACCAGCGCTCCAGGCCCAGCGAGAACAGCAGCACCGCCACGCCGATGATGACCACCAGCACCGGGCCGCCGGCCTCGACCAGCCAGGCCAGGGGATCAAGCCAGAGCATCGGCATGGCGCGGCGTCACGCTCGGGGAAGCGGCGTCGCGGCCGGCTTCCAGGGTGTCGGCGAGCACGGCACTGGCGCGCCCTTCGAGGGTACCGATCAGCGAACGGCTGCGGCTGGAGAGCGCCGTCTGGGCGAACAGCAGCGGCACCGCGGTGATCAGGCCCAGCACCGTGGTCACCAGCGCCTGACTGATGCCGCCGGCCATCAGCTGCGGGTCGCCGGTGCCGAACACGGTGATCGACTGGAAGGTCACGATCATGCCGGTGACGGTGCCGAGCAGGCCCATCAGTGGCGCCACGGCGGCGAGCATCTTGACCAGCCCCTGGCCGCGCTCGAGCTTCGGCTGCTCGGCGAGCAGCGCCTCGTCGAGGCGGGCCTCCAGCGCCTCGGGCGCGTGGCCCGGGCCGAGGGCATGGAAACGCTTGAGCACGCGTCCCAGCGGATTGTCGTCGCGCAGCCGGTCGAGATCACCGAGCTGACGACGCAGCCGCACCGTCACCCGCGTCAGATAGAGGTACTGCACCAGCGCCACCAGCAGGCCGACGACGCCCAGCGCCACGACCACATAGCCCACGGCACCGCCCTGCTGGAAGCGCTCCCAGAGGCTCGGCGTCTGCGCCATGGCCGCGACGACCTGCCCGTCGGCCGGATCGAAGGCCAGGGTGTCGCCCTCGCCGTTGCGGAAGGCCGCCAAGGTGTCGGCGATCGCCCCGGGCGTCGTCGGCAGCACCGCCAGGCGCCCGTCCTCACCGGAACGCTCGAGCAGCTGACCGTCGTCGGTCGCCGCCAGCAGATCGCCCACGCGTAGCACCGAGCGCTCGGCCACCTCGCCATCGGCGCCAGCCACCGGCGCCTCGAACTCCGCCACCCGAGCGGTCTCGCGCGTCAGCGCCATCAGGCTGTCGGCGAGGCCGGCCACCTGATCGGCGCCGAGGATGCCGTCGGCCTCGAGGCGCGGCGGCAGCTCGGCCTGACCGCCGAGAGTCAGCCAGCTGGCGGCGAGATCGTCACGCAGCTCGCCGCTGACGCCGGCCACCTCATCGAACAGGGCCTGCAGATCACCGCCTTGTTCCTGGCGACGGGCGTTAAGCTCCTCGAGCGCCTCGCGCTGGGACTGCTCCCGGGCGTCGAGGGATTCGCGTCGCTCGCGAGCGGCGGCCAGGGCGTCCTGAGCCTCGGTCAGCGCCTCATCCAGCGCCGCTTCGTCATCGACCAGCTCGGCCAGGCGAGCGTTGTCACGGGCCTCGGCGGCCTCGCGTTCGGCACGCAGGGTCGAGAGCGCGGCCTCGTCGTCCGGCGCGACCGCCGGCTGGGCCTGGCCCAGCAGGGGGAAGCCGGCCAGCCACAGGCCCATCAGCGCGGCGCGCATTGCCGTCGGCAGGTGCATCAGGCGTCCTCCCCGGCAGGTGTCTCTGACGCAGACACGGGTTGAGAAACGGGCAGCTCCAGCAGCGCGGGGGCGCGCCGCTCGCGGGCGATGGCCAGCCCCTTGCGGACCTCGGTCAGAGCCGCGCCGTCCAGCGGCTGCCAGCCGCCCTGCTCGGCCTTCCACACGCCACCGCGATGGCCGTCGGGCGTCAAGTAGTACCAGCCGACCCGGCCCAGGCGCAGGAAATCCACCTCGCGCGGGACATCGCCGGCCAGTTCACCACGCCAGGCATCGATCTCCCGGCCGTAGTCGAGCTCGGCGCGCCAGGCGGCCAGCATCCGCGCCAGCTTCTCGTCGCGGCTCGTCTCGGGATCGGCCAGCAGGCGCTCGAGGTTCTCGACCCGGGCCAGACGCTCGTCCTCCAGGAAAGGCATGTCGCGCTCCACCCAGGCACGCAGACGCTCGACCATGTCACGCATCAGGCCCGGCAGGGCCTCGCGGGTCTCGGACAGGGTGGAAAGCGCCTCGTCACGGCGGGCCAGGGTATCGGCCTGACGCTCGACCAGCGGCGCCAGCTCGGCGTTGTAGTCGTTCAGACGCCGCGTTTCCTCGCGCGCCTGACGCAGTGCCTGGAGCTTGTCGCGCACGGCGTCGTCGGCGTTGTCGATACGCGCCTGGAGTTCGGCCTGGGTACGCTGGGCGTCCAGCGCCTCATCGCGCACCGTCGACTGGGCGGCCGCCGAACCGACCATGAGCAGGGCAACGCCTGCCACGGCGAGGCGGCGCCGGGATTGGTGGTAGGACACGCTTGTCTCCGAAAGGTCCGACATATCCCCTAAACCCTACTTTGAACAAGAATAATTATCAATGCCTGACGCAGCCGCAAACGAGACCCAGCACCGAGAGGTTGACAGCTCGCGGGCGCCCATAAAGAATGAGAATTACTATCAAAGGAGCCGCCGCCCATGTCGGCCGACACATCACAGCTGCATTACACCTGCATCTTCCTTTCGGTCTCCTTCCGGGCGCTTCGCGATGACCTGGACAAGCCGTCGCGAGCCCCGTCCCACCCCTGCTGGCTGGACGCCGGCCTGGTCGAGATGCTCACCGGCGAACTGAGACGCTGCCGTGATGCCGCCGTTCGTCATCCGGCGGCCTGGCAGTCCCTCGATGCCGCCCTCGCCCACGCCAGCCTGCTGCTGGCCCAATGCCCCGGCGGCCTGGGTCGCGATCGCTGCGCGCGCCAGCTCGACGCCATCGTGTCGCCGCTGCAGGAGGCTGCCGCCTGGCTGGCCGGCCGTCGCCCCTCCGAGGCACAGGAAAGCCAGTGGCAGGCCATGGCCCGACGGCTGGGCGGCTGGCTTCGCCGCTAAACCGCCCTCCTCGCCACCTCTTCAGCATCGACGACGCACCAACGCAAACGGGCCGACCTCTCCGTGGAGAGGCCGGCCCGTTTTCTAGCTGACGGCAGAGAGTGTTACAGCTTGCTCTCGAGCTCCGGCAGGATCTCGAACAGATCCCCGACGAGACCACGGGTCATCGAGAGCGCCACCTGGAAGATCCCGATCTTCGCCTTACAGCTTGCTCTCGAGCTCCGGCAGGATCTCGAACAGATCCCCGACGAGACCATAGTCCGCGACCTGGAAGATCGGCGCCTCGTCGTCCTTGTTGATGGCGACGATCACCCGGGAATCCTTCATCCCTGCCAGGTGCTGGATGGCACCGCTGATGCCCACCGCGATGTACAGCTCCGGCGCCACGATCTTGCCGGTCTGGCCGACCTGCATGTCGTTGGGCACGTAGCCGGCGTCGACCGCCGCACGGGAGGCGCCGATGGCCGCGCCCAGCTTGTCGGCGATGCCGTCGAGCAGCTTGAAGTTTTCGCCACTGCCCATGCCGCGGCCGCCGGAGATCACCACCTTGGCGCCGCCGAGCTCGGGGCGGTCGCTCTGCTCGAGCCGCTCGTCGACGAACGAGGACAGGGCGTTGTCGATGCCGCTCTCGACGGCCTCGACGCTCGCGCTTCCGCTCTCACCGACGGCATCGAAGGCGGTGGGACGCACGGTGATCACCTTCAGTGCGTCCTCGCTCTGCACGGTGGCGATGGCGTTGCCGGCATAGATCGGGCGCTTGAAGGTATCGGCGCCGACCACCTCGATGATCTCGGAGATCTGGCTGACGTCCTTGAGCGCGGCGAGTCGCGGCAGCACGTTCTTGCCATTGGTGGTGGCGGCAGCCAGCACGTGGCCATAGTCGTCGGACAGCGCGACCAGCAGGTCGCCGACCGGCTCGGCCAGCTGGTGGGCATAGACCGCGGCGTCGGCGACGCGCACCCGGCTCACGCCGTCGAGCTTGGCGGCGGCCTCGGCGACGGCACCGACGTTCTCGCCGGCAACCAGCACGTCAACGTCGCCACCGATTTTCCTTGCGGCGGCGACCACGTGCGCGGTGATCTCGGCCAGCTGGCCGTCGTGATGTTCGGCAAGGACCAGGATACTCATGAAATCACCTTCGCTTCATTCTTCAGCTTGTCGACCAGCTCGTCCACGGAGCCCACCTTGACGCCGCCCTGACGCTCGGCCGGCGGCTCGACGGAAACCAGCTTGAGGCCGGAGGCCACCGCGACGCCGAGTGCCTCGGGCGTCTTGGTGTCCAGCGGCTTCTTCTTGGCCTTCATGATGTCGGGCAGCTTGGCGTAACGCGGCTCGTTGAGGCGCAGGTCGGTGGTGACGATGGCCGGCAGCTGCAGGGCCACGGTCTGCAGGCCGCCGTCGATCTCGCGGGTGACCTTCAGGGTCTCGCCCTCGACGGCGACCTCGGAGGCGAAGGTGCCCTGGGGACGACCGGTCAGTGCGGCGAGCATCTGCCCCACCTGATTGTTGTCGCTGTCGATGGCCTGCTTGCCGAGGATGGTCAGCTGCGGCTGCTCCTCCTCGACGACCCTGGCCAGCAGCTTGGCCGCGGCCAGCGACTCGACGGGCGCCTCGGTCTGCACGTGCACGGCGCGATCGGCGCCCAGCGCCAGCGCGGTGCGGAGCTGTTCCTGGGCGGCCTTGGGGCCCACGGTGACGGCGACCACTTCGGTGGCCACACCGGCTTCCTTGAGCCGCACCGCCTCTTCCACGGCAATCTCGCAGAAGGGATTCATGGCCATCTTGACGTTGGTGAGATCGACGTCGCTGTTGTCCGGCTTGACCCGAATCTTGACGTTGTAGTCGATGACGCGTTTGACCGCGACGAGTACCTTCATAATGTCCTCGCTGGGTTCTGTCTCGGAACCTGGGAAACGGAGCTCGGCGACTCGCTGAGGGAACGCGACACCGGCCCATAGAACTGGCCGATATGCTTTTATGCGTTTCAGACGAGCGTTTGATAGGCGCCTTGCCGAAAAACCCCCTAAATGTGCCACAGCCCGGTCCACTCCAACAATCCCCGGCATGCCGGGAATGGGGCTTTCCGGGGTTTGGCCATCGTAAGGGGGGGCCAATCCGGCTATCATGCGGACCATGGGACACCCCCGGAAGCAAACGACCGTTTTAACACCCTGACGATGCCGAGACCGCTTCGGCCAGGACGTCGTCGGGATGGGAGGAGAAGGATCCAATGACAGAACAGATCGAGCGCGACGCCATGGAGTTCGACGTGGTCATCGTCGGCGGCGGCCCCTCCGGGCTGGCCGCCGCCTGCCGCCTGATGCAGCAGGCCAACGAGGCCGAACAAGAGCTGACGGTGTGCCTGGTCGAGAAAGGCTCCGAGGTCGGCGCTCATATCCTCTCCGGCGCCGTCTTCGAACCCCGCGCCCTGCAGGAACTGTTCCCCGACTGGCAGGAGCGCGGCGCGCCACTGACCACGCCGGCGATTCGCGACGAGCTCTATCTGCTCAAGGACGCCGAGAAGGCCCAGAAGCTGCCCAATGCCCTGGTGCCGAAGACCATGCATAACACCGGCGGCGACCTCACCCGTTATGTGATCAGCGCCGGCAACCTGTGCCGCTGGCTGGCCGAACAGGCCGAGGAGCTCGGCGTCGAGGTGTTCCCGGGCTTCGCCGCCCAGGAGGCCATCGTCGAGGACGGCGTGGTCAAGGGCATCCTGGTCGGCGACATGGGCGTGGGCGCCGACGGCCAGCCCAAGGACGGCCACATGCCGGGCATGGAGCTGCGCGCCAAGTACACCCTGTTCGCCGAGGGCGCCCGCGGCCACCTGGGCAAGGGACTGATCGAGCGCTTCGAGCTCGATGCCGGTAAGGATCCGCAGCACTACGGCATCGGCCTCAAGGAGCTGTGGGACGTGCCCGCCGACAAGCACGAGCCGGGCCTGGTGCTGCACGGCTCCGGCTGGCCGCTGGACAAGTCGACCCACGGCGGCTGGTTCCTCTATCACGCCGAGAATCAGCAGGTGGTGGTCGGCCTGATCCTCGACCTGTCCTACCAGAATCCGTACCTGTCGCCCTTCGACGAGTTCCAGCGCATGAAGCACCACCCGGTGCTCAAGCAGTACCTGGAGGGCGGCTCGCGGGTGGCCTACGGCGCCCGGGCCATCGCCAAGGGCGGCCTCAACTGCCTGCCGAAGATGACCTTCCCCGGCGGGCTCTTGATCGGCTGCGACGCCGGCACCCTGAACTTCGCCAAGATCAAGGGCCTGCACACCGCCATGAAGTCCGGCATGGTGGCCGCCGAGAGCGTCTTCGAGGCCATCGCGGCCGGTGACGAGGGCGGCGCCGATCTCACCGCCTTCGAGGCCAAGTGGCAGGCCAGCTGGGCCTACCGGGAGCTCGACGAGAGCCGCAGCTTCGGCCCGGCGATCCACAAGTACGGCACCGTGGGCGGCGGCGCCTACAACTTCCTCGACCAGCTCACCGGCGGCAAGCTGCCGACGGTCCACGACACCACCCCGGACCACGCCACCCTCAAGCCGGCGGCCGAGTGCGAGAAGATCGACTATCCCAAGCCGGACGGCGTGATCTCGTTCGACAAGTCCTCCTCGGTGTTCCTCTCGAACACCAACCACGAGGAAGACCAGCCCTGCCACCTGCGCCTCAAGGACCCGGAACTGCCGATCCGCGACAACCTGCCGACCTACGCCGAGCCCGCGCAGCGCTACTGCCCGGCCGGGGTCTACGAGGTGGTCGAGGACGACGACGGCAAGCCCGCGTTCCAGATCAACTTCCAGAACTGCGTACACTGCAAGACCTGTGACATCAAGGACCCGGCCCAGAACATCACCTGGGTCGCGCCGGAAGGGGGAGGCGGGCCGAACTACCCCAACATGTAAGGGAGGCCTGAGTCAAAAAGGCAAAAAACGCCCCGCAGGCATACAGCCTGCGGGGCGTTTGTCTTCAGACTTCCAGGCGCGAAGCGCCGCTCTTCCCTCTTACCTCTCCGGGCGCTGCCCAGGCTCAGTCGCCGGTGGCGATGGGCCGGTCGGCGTCGGTGATCCAGTCGCTCCAGGAGCCGACGTAGAGCCGCGGCAGCGGGCGGCCGGCGATCGCGTAGGCGAGGATGTCGTGGCAGGCGGTGACGCCGGAGCCGCAGTAGGCGATCACCGGGTCCGCGTCCGGCAGCTCGGCGTCGAGCGTCTCGGGGGACTTGAAGCGACCGTGCGCATCGAGGTTCTCGGCGCTCGGCCGCGAGCGTGCGCCGGGGATATGCCCGGCCATGGCATCGACGGACTCGGCCTCGCCGCGGAAGCGCTCGGCGGGGCGCGCATCGAGCTTCAGCGCTCGACCGGAGAACACCTCGTCGGCCTGTACCAGCACATCGTCGCGGTAGTCGGGCACCCAGTCGCTCGGCGCGGGCGCCGGCTCGCGCCCCAGCGGCAGCTCGCCGCCGGCGGCCTGCCAGGCGCCGAGTCCACCGTTCAGCAGCCGCACGTCGGGATGCCCGGCCCAGCGGGCGATCATCCACCAGGCCCGGGCCGCGGCCAGCTGACCGCCCACGTCGTCGTAGACCACCACCGGCCGCCCGGGGGTGACGCCGAGGCGACGCAGCGTCGCCGTGAAGGCCTCGCGGTTCGGCAGCGGATGGCGGCCGCCCGCGCCGTTCTCACGGGCCGGGGCGGCCAGGTCGCGATCCATGTCCAGGTGCTGGCTGCCCGGCACATGGCCTTCGCGCCACAGCCGCTCGCCGGCCTCGGGATCGCCGAGCCGCGCCCGGCAGTCCAGCACCAGCGGCGGCATATCGCCCGCGAGCGCCTCGGCCAGCGCGGTGGCTTCGATCAACACGTTCATGCGCCTTCTCCTTCCAGCCATTCGATGGGGGCCCGCCGGGCAATCAGTCGCCTGCGGCCGGCCTGACGGAATCGCACCTCGATCACCGGATTCGCCGGATCGCCTTCCACCACGCTGATCTCGCCCTCGCCGAAGACGGCATGGTTGAGGCGCTGGCCGACCCGGTAGTCGGCCGCGCTATCGGCGACCTGCCCCGTCTGCGCCGCGGCGGCCTCGACGGGCAGCGGCCGGCCCAGGCGCTCGAGATAGCGCTGCACCAGCGCCGGTCGGGAGACCCGCAGCGGCGCCGGCGGTTCATCGATGCCCTCGGCGACCAGCCGCTCGGCCACCCGCTGGCCGTCCTGCCAGGCGGTCTCGCCGAGGAAGCGGCTGGGCCGGTGATCGCCGCCGTCGTGCAGCATCACCAACCGCTCGCAGGCGCGGGTGATCGCCACGTAGAACAGCCGCCGCTCCTCCTCGAGACGCGGCGGACTCAGCGGGTTGTCGCGGGTGTAGTGCGGGAAGTCTTCCTCGTTGACGCCGCCGAGCATCACCAGCGGCCACTCCAGCCCCTTGGCGCCGTGCACGGTGGTGATCAGCACGCCGTCGTCGCGGTTCTCCACCGGGCGGCGCAGCAGCTCGATGAAGGCCGCGAGATCGGAGGCCTCCTTGGCCTGCTCCACCAGCACGTCGAGCAGGCGCACGTCCTCCTCGCCCTTGTCGCGGCGCGCCGCGGCGCGCTTGAGCACCTTCTCGGCCTCGACCTCCTCGACCACGTGCTCGAGCAGCTTCGCCGGCGACCAGCCGCCGCGTTTCGGCAGCTCGCAGAGCAGCGCCCAGCGACGCTTGAGGGTACGCCGCTGGTGTGGCTTGAGCGAGGCCAGCAGCGGGTCCTGGCGCTCCGGCCAGCGCTGGGTCTCGGCCAGCCGGGCGGCCAGCGCCGAGAGCCGTTCGCGGGGCACGAAGGGCGTCGGCTGGGAGAGCAGCAGCAGCAGATGGCCGGGGTCGCGCAACAGCTGGCCGTCGAGCGCCAGCGCCAGGTAGCCGGCCAGCGCCTCGACCAGCGGCAGGCGGAACACGAAACGGTCCTCCCGCGACAGCCGGAAGGGCACGCCCTCGCGCAGCAGCGCCAGCTGCAGCGGCACCGACAGCGCCCAGCTGCGCACCAGCAGGCAGGCCTCGTCGAGACGGCGGCCGTCGCGCTGCCAGCCGGCCAGCTCGTCGAGCAACGCCTGGCTGCCCTGCCCCACCGCCAGCCGGGTGTCGGGATTGTCCGGCGCGGCCAGGCACAGCTGGTCCGGACGGCGCCGGTTGGCCTCGATGGCGTGATTGGCGGCCAGCGCCAGGGCGTGGCCGTGGCGGAAGGTGGTGGAGAGCGGGTAGTCGCGGGCCTCGCCGAAGATGGCGGTGAAGTCCTCGAGCATGGTGTCGGGGTGGGCGCCACGCCATTCGTAGATGCACTGGTTGGCGTCGCCCACCGCCATCACCGCCGCCTGGCGCCCGGCCAGCACCGCCAGCAGGCGCTGCTGGGTAGGATTGATGTCCTGGTACTCGTCGATGATCACCTGGTCGAGGAAGCCCTGGACCCGGGCGCGCAGCGCGGGGTCGGCCTCCAGCGCCCGGACCGGCCGGTACAGCAGGTCGGCATAGGTCATCAGGCCCTGATCGGCGAGCAGTGTCTCGGCGTGTTCGAAAGCGGCGACGAAGTGATCGGTGTCCTCGCCGAAGTCGAGCCGGGCGTAGAGCTCGGCGGGCTCGGCCATCTCGGCCTTCACCAGGCCGCTGAAGTGGGCCAGAGCCTCGAGCTTCTCGGCTTCCAGGGCGCGCTCGCCGGCCTCGGGGAAGGCCTCCAGCGCCTGCTGGGTGGCCTGGCGCAGCAGCCGCTCGAGCTGCCAGTCGGCGGTCAGCAGCCGACGGTTCTCCAGCACGCCCCAGCGGGTCAGGCTCTGGGTCAGGCGATGACCCAGCGAGTGAAAGGTGCGCACGTCGGGCAGCGCCTGGCCGGCGGGTGCCGCCGCGGCCAGCCGGGCCTGGAAGTCCTCCCGGGCCGAGCGGTTGAACATCAGCACCAGGATGCGCCCGGGCGCCATGCCGCGCTCGAGCAGGTGCAGCACCCGCGCCACCAGGGTGGTGGTCTTGCCCGCCCCGGCCACGGCGGCGACCCGGGCATGGCCCTCGGGGTGGCCGACCACGGCGTGCTGTTCCGACGTCAGCCTCATGATGCCTCGTCGTCCCAGCGGCCCAGCGAGTGCCAGGCCCCGCCGCTCTCGAGCCCCAGCTCGTCGTCGCGGCACTCGGCGGCGTCGGCGAGGCGATAGAAGACGTTGCGCCCGAGGCGCGCGGCCAGCCCGAAGCGCACCGGCACCTCCGGCACGGCCTCGCCGCGGGGCGTGTCGCTGACCGTCAGCCGGTGCGCGTCGTCGAGCCTCACGCGATCGCCGGCATTGGTGACGAGTTGCCAGTCGCCGGCGGCATCGCGTTCGGCATCGACGATCAGCAGCGGGCGATCCTCGACGCGGATACGCCATTTCTCGGCCGGCGCTACCAGGTAATACTCGCCGTCGTCCTCGCGGCGCAGCACGCTCGCCAGCAGCCGCACCAGCGCAGGACGCGCGATGACGCCCCCCTCGTGGAGCCAGCGACCGTCGGCGGCGATGGTCAGATCCATGTCGCCCCGGCACTCGGGATGCCAGCGCTCCAGCGGCGGGATCTCGCCCTCGGGCGGTATGCCGGCCAACCAGGTGTCCAGGTTCATGACGCCTCCTTTGCGCGCCGGATCAGGATCAGACCACCAGGCCGGCGCTCGACAGCGCCTCGCGGACTTCCGCCGACGCCTCGGGCACGGCCGCCTTGAACAGCCGATAGAAGTTGGCAGTGGTCTGCATGGCCACCTCCCCGACGCTGATGCCGCGCTCCTCGGCGATGCACTCGGCGACCTCGACCACCCAGGCCGGCTCGTTGGGCTTGCCGCGATGCGGCACCGGCGCCAGGTAGGGGCTGTCGGTCTCGATCAGCAGGCGGTCCAGCGGCACCTTGCGGGCCAGCTCGCGCACCGACTCGGCGTTGCGGAAGGTGACGATACCCGACAGCGAGACCATGAACCCGTGGGCCACCGCCTCGCGGGCCATGTCCAGGTCCTCGGTGAAGCAGTGAAGTACGCCACCGACCCGCGGATCGACGTGCTCGCGGATCAGCGCCAGGGTGTCCTCGCGCGCGGCACGGGTGTGGATGATCACCGGCAGCTCGAGTTCGGTGGCGGCGATCAGGTGGCGGCGGAAGCGCTCGTGCTGCACCTCGCGGGAGACACCGTCGTAGTGATAGTCGAGGCCGGTCTCGCCGATCGCCACCGCCTCATGGCGCTCCGCGCATTCCTTGATGGCCTCGACGCTCGGCTCTTCCGGCACCTCATGCAGCGGATGCACGCCGGCGGAGATCACCACGTCGTCATGCTCGCGGGCGATGGCGGCGATACCGGGCACTTCTTCCAGGGTGACCGCGATGGCCAGGAACTGGCGCACGTCGCGGGCGCGGGCGGCGTCCAGGGCGGCGGCGACGTCGCCGTCGTGGGTACGGGGATCGAGGCGATCGAGATGGCAGTGGGAATCGACAAACATCGGCAGGTTCACACGAAAAAGGGATACGTTCGGAAGCTCGACGCGGGTCAGAGCGTGTAGGTCGGCGCGGCCTTGTCCAGCTGGCCCGCCAGCAGGGTCTCGATATGGTCGCGCACGGCCTGGTCCTCGAGGCCGAAGTGCACGCCGATGCCCGGCACGCGTCGCCCGGAGACGCCTTCGGGCGAGACCCAGACCACTCGGCCGGTGATCGGCAGGCGCTCGCTCTGCTCGGGCAGGGTCAGCAGCACGAAGACCTCCTGGCCGAGCTCGTAGCGCTCCCGGGTCGGCACGAAGATGCCACCCCGCTCCAGCGACGGCATGTAGGCCATGAGCAGCGTGGGGATATCCCGGATGGTCAGGGAGAGGGCCTTCTGGGCGGACATCGGCGAGCCTCCTCGGGCAGTGTCTTCAGGAGCGCAGCAGCGCGGACCAGCGCACCAGCCAGGCCTCCAGCACCAGCTGCGGGTTGGGATTGCCCCCCGCGCCGAGCAGGCGGCGCTGTTCGCGAGCATAGTCCAGCAGGCGGAACCAGTCGCGCACCCGGCCGTTCTTCACCGCCTGGCGATAGAGCGGCAGCAGGTCGGGATTGCGCAGCGTCGCGCTCTCGCCGGACAGCCCCAGCCGGATCAGATCCTCGAGCCAGGCGATACCGTACCACAGGATGGCGTCGAGGGACTGGCGGTCCAGCCGCGCGGCCTCGGCCACCGGCTCGGCACCGCGCACCAGGGCGTCGAAGGTCTCGTGGAGCTGCTGACGCAGCGCCCGGGCGTCGGGCTCGGCGAGCTCGAGGGCCCGCAGCGGCAGTCCGCCGGCGGCCTGATACCAGAAGCGGGCATCCTCGCGGCCGCCGAGCCGTTCGGCCAGCCAGTCGAGGCAGTCGGCCTCGTCCGGCGCGGTCAGGCTCCAGTGCTGGCAGCGCGAGCGGATGGTCGGCAGCAGGTGAGAAGGGATGTCCGAGAGCAGCAGAAACAGGGTCCGGCCGCCGGGCTCCTCCAGGCTCTTGAGCAGGGCGTTGGAGGCGGCCACGTTCATCGCCTCGGCCGGGGAGATGACGATCACCCGGTAGCCGCCCTGCTGGGCGGTCTGGGAGACGAAGCCGTTGATCTCGCGGATGGCATCGATGCGAATCTGGCGCTTGCCCTCGTCCGGCGACACCCGCATCAGGTCCGGGTGATAGCCCGACGCCAGCATCTGGCAGGCGTGGCAGCGGCCACAGGCGACCTCCCCCGGCGCCTGGCACAGGGTGCGGGCGATCAGCGCCTCGGCCAGCGATGGCTTGCCGACACCGTGGGGACCGGAGAACAGCAGCGCATGGGGCAGACGGCCGGCCTCGGCCAGCGCGATCAGCTCCCGCCAGCGTGGCTCGAGCCAGGGCAGCGGCCGGACGGGCTCGCTCATGACGCCTCCAGGTGCGCGTCCAGCCGGCGGCCGAGCTCGGCCTGCACGTCCGCCAGGGCACGATCGGCGTCGACCACGGCGATGCGCTCGGGCGCCGCGGCGGCGCGGGCCAGATAGGCCTGACGCACGGCCTCGAAGAACTCGCCGCGCTCGCGCTCGAAACGGTCGCGCTGGCCACCGCTGTGCTCCAGACGCCCCTCGAGCCGGCGCTGCGCCGCGGCCATCGGCATGTCGAGCAGCAGCGTCAGGTCCGGCTGCAACCCCTGCTGGACGAAGGCCTCCAGCTCGGCGATGCGCTCGGCCGGAATCCCGCGCCCGCCGCCCTGGTAGGCGAAAGTGGCATCGGTGAAGCGGTCGCAGACCACCCAGGCGCCCCGTTCGAGGGCCGGCCGCACCACCCGTGCCAGGTGCTGTGCGCGAGCGGCGAACACCAGCAGCAGCTCGGCGTCGGCGTCCAGCGGCTCGTCGGACGCGGGGTCGAGCAGCAGGCCGCGGATCGCCTCGGCGCGCGGCGTGCCGCCCGGCTCGCGGGTGCGCACCACCTCGAGGCCGCGGTCCTCCAGATGCGCGGCGACCCAGGCCAGATTGGTGGACTTGCCCACCCCTTCGCCGCCTTCCAGGGTGATGAAGCGTCCTCGGCGTTGCATGGCCCCTCCGATGCTCAGCGGTTGCGGATGTAGCGATTGACGGCGTTGTTGTGCTCGCGCAGCGAGCGCGAGAAGTGGTGGGTGCCGTCGCCCCGGGCCACGAAATAGAGCGCCTCGCCCTCGGCGGGCTGCACCGCCGCCTGCAGCGCCGCCCGTCCCGGCAGGGCGATGGGCGTCGGCGGCAGGCCGTCGATCACGTAGGTGTTGTAAGGCGTGGGCTCACGCAGGTCGGCGCGGGTGATGTTGCCGTCGTAGTCGTCGCCCATGCCGTAGATCACGGTGGGGTCGGTCTGCAGGCGCATGCCCCGCTCCAGGCGACGCACGAAGACGCCGGCGATGCGCTCACGCTCCTCGGGGGCACCGGTCTCGCGCTCGATCAACGAGGCCAGTATCAGCGCCTGATAGGGCGTATCGATGGGCAGATCGTCGTCGCGTGATGCCCAGGCCTCGGACAGCAGCTCGTCCATGCGTACCATCGACTGGCGCAGGATCTCCAGATCGCTGATGCCCTTGCGATAGCGGTAGGTGTCGGGGAAGAAGCGCCCCTCCGGCAGCTCGTCCTCGCGACCCAGCTCGGCCATGATCTCGGCGTCGGACCACTCGGCGGTGCGATGCTCGAGCTTGGGCGCGGCGTCCAGCGCGGCGCGCATCTGAACGAAGGTCCAGCCCTCGGGGATCGTCAGCGGGTAGGTGACCACCTCGTGACGATCCAGCAGCCCGAGCAGCTCACGGCCGCTCATGCCGGGCGTCAGGCGATACTCGCCGGGGCGCAGGTCGGGCAGCGCCTCGGGCTCGAGACGGCTCAGCAGACGATAGGCCCAGCCGTCGGACAGGATGCCGCGCGCGTCGAGCTCACGGATCACCCGATGGAAGCCGGCGCCGGCCGGCACCTCGTAGAGCGTCGGCGTCTCGAGGGCCAGCGGGGCCTCGAGACGGCTCTGCCAGTAGCGATACCCCGCACCCAGCACCAGTGCCGCCAGGATCAGCAGCAGCGGCAACAGCTTGGCCACTCGCCTCATGGGAAGTCCTCGTTCAGTCGTGGGGATAGCCGAGCCGCGCATGGGCCTCGGCCTGCAGGGCGCGATGGTGATCGCCGATGTCCCAGCGCGCCTGACGGCGGCCGTCGGCGTCATCGAGCCGGGTCACCGGCCACAGGCCCTGCACGGAGTTGGCCAGGCATACCGCCTCGGCCGTCGCCAGCGCTTCGGGGGAGGTGTCGCCCTCATGGATCACGCCGTCGGCGAGCAGCGCCTGGCGCAGGGTGCCGGCCACGCCACAGCGGTCGAGCCGCGGCGTGTACCAGGCATCGTCCTGCCACCAGAAGAGATTCATGCAGGTGGCCTCGACCAGCCGCCCCTCGGCGTCGCCGAGCAGCCCCTCGGCGATCTCGGGATCGGACCATTCGGCCCGGGCCAGGACGTTCTCCAGGCGATTGAGGTGCTTGAGGCCGGCCAGCGCCGGCTGGATGCCCAGCCGCAGCCGGCAGTGGCGAACCCGCACGCCGTCGCGCCAGCGCGCCCGGGCCGGGGCGAAGGGCACGGCCTGCCAGCGCAGCCGCGGCTCGGGCTCGGCGGGCGCGAGGTAACCGCGCCCGCCGGAGCCGCGGGTCAGCATCAGCTTGAGCACCGCGAGCCCCTCGCCGGCCCGTGCCGGCAAGGCGTCGAGCGCGGCCCGACCCGGCAGCGGAATGCCGAGGGTCTCGGCACCACGGGCCAGCCGGCCCAGATGCTCGGCCCACAGCAGCGGCTCGCCGTCGCGCACCAGCACGGTCTCGAACAGGCCGTCGCCGTAGGCCAGGCCGCGGTCGTCGAAGGGCACGCCCTCCGGCGTCAGCCTGTCGGCGTCGCCCTCGCCTGCCGTGCCGCTCACACCTTGGAGAAGACCAGCGTGCCGTTGGTGCCGCCGAAGCCGAAGGAGTTCGACAGGCTGACGTCGATCTTCATCTCACGGGCGGTATGCGGCACGTAGTCCAGCTCGCAGCCTTCCTGGGGATTGTCGAGGTTGATGGTGGGCGGCGCGACCTGATCTCGGATCGCCAGCACCGAGAACACCGCCTCGACGGCGCCGGCGGCGCCCAGCAGGTGGCCGATCATCGACTTGGTGGAGCTGACCGCCACGTCCTTCGACGCCTCGCCGAGCACACGCTGCACGGCGCGGCTCTCGGCCAGGTCGCCAGCCGCGGTGGAGGTACCGTGGGCGTTGATGTAGTCCACCTCGGCCGGATCGATCTTGGCGTCGCGAATGGCGTTCGCCATCGACAGGGCCGCCCCGCTGCCGTCTTCGGGCGGCGCGGTCATGTGGTGGGCGTCGTCGCTCATGCCGAAGCCGGTCAGCTCGGCGTAGATGGTCGCGCCACGGGCCTTGGCGTGCTCGTATTCCTCGAGCACCATCACGCCGGCGCCGTCGGACAGCACGAAGCCGTCGCGATCGCGATCCCAGGGGCGGCTGGCCGCGGCCGGATCGTCGTTGCGGGTCGACAGCGCCCGGGCGGCGGAGAAGCCGCCCAGGCCCAGCGGCGTGGTGGCCATCTCGGCGCCGCCGCAGACCATCACGTCGGCGTCGCCGTAGGCGATGGTGCGGGCGCTGTAGCCGATGTTGTGGGTGCCGGTGGTGCAGGCGGTGGTGATGGCGATGTTGGGGCCGCGGAAACCGTGCTGGATCGCCAGGTTGCCGGAGATCATGTTGATGATCGAGCCCGGCACGAAGAACGGCGAGATGCGGCGAGCGCCGCCCTTCTGGAGGGCGTTGTGGTTATGCTCGATCATCGGCAGGCCGCCGATGCCGGAACCGATCGCCACGCCGATGCGGTGGGCGTTTTCCTCGGTGCACTCGATGGCGGCGTCGCTGATCGCCTGCCCACCCGCGGCCACGCCGTACTGGATGAACAGGTCCATCTTGCGGGCGTCCTTGGGGTTCAGGTACGGGCTGATGTCGAAGTCCTTGACCGACCCGCCGAACCGCGTGTTGAAGCCGCTGGCATCGAAGTGCTCGATGGGGGCGATACCGCTCTTGCCGGCCAGGATGTTGCCCCAGCTCTCGTCCACGGTATTGCCGACTGGCGTGACCAGGCCGAGCCCCGTCACCACAACCCTTCTACGAGCCATCCGCTCTCCTCCAGATCCAGATAGTGTCACGGCCCCGCAGGGCCGTCTTGGCGCGCATTATACCCGACTCCGCGTCCGCTGTGGTCGCGCACCGCCCCCAGACAGCACGAGAGCCGTCCTGCATGGCAGGACGGCTCTCTCACCAGGACGCGTTGTCCCGGGCACACCTCAGCAAGCGGTGTCCGACAACACCCTTACTGGTGGGCGTTGACGTAGTCGACGGCTTCCTGAACGGTGGTGATCTTCTCGGCTTCCTCGTCGGGAATCTCGGTGTCGAATTCCTCTTCGAGCGCCATCACCAGCTCGACGGTATCCAGGGAATCCGCGCCGAGGTCCTCGGTGAAAGAAGAAGAGTTCTGGATGTCCTCTTCCTTGACGTTCAGGCGCTCGGCCACAACCTTCTTCACGCGCTCTTCGATGGTGCTCATTATGAAGTACTCCAGTCGTTCACGTTAAGCGACTGCTAACCAGCCGTTTCAGATCCGCAAGCCAATAAGCTGCGGGGTAGTTTATAGACCGCTCAAGGACAACGCAACCGCCGCATGGCGCGGCTTCAGCGCATGTTCATGCCGCCGTTGACGTGCAGCGTCTCGCCGGTGATGTAGCCGGCCGGCTCGCTGGTCAGGAAACCCACCGCTGCCGCGATTTCCTCGGGCTGACCGAGACGCGTCAGCGGAATCTGGCCCAGCAGCGCGTCCTTCTGCGCCTCGGGCAGGGCCTCGGTCATGTCGGTGGCGATGAAGCCAGGCGCCACGGCGTTGACGGTGATGGCGCGAGAGGCCACCTCACGGGCCAGCGCCCGGGTGAAACCTTCCATGCCGGCCTTGGCGGCAGCGTAGTTGGTCTGGCCGAGGTTGCCCATGGTGGCGACCACGGAGCTGACCGAGACGATGCGACCGAAACGCGCCTTGGTCATGCCGCGCAGACAGGCCTTGCTGACGCGATACACGGACTTGAGGTTGGCGTCGATCACCGCATCCCACTCATCTTCCTTCATCCGCATCAACAGGTTGTCGCGGGTGATGCCGGCGTTGTTGACCAGGATAGTCGGCGCGCCGAACTCCTCGTTGATGGCCTGGATCAGGCCGTCGACGCTGGCCTGGTCGGTGACGTCGAGGCGGCGACCCGCACCCTCGAACCCGTGGGCCTTGAGGTCGGCATCGATGCGCTCGGCGCCGGCATCGCTGGTGGCAGTACCGATCACGATGCGGCCCTGGCGGCCGAGCTCGTGGGCGATGGCGCGGCCGATGCCGCGGCTGGCCCCGGTGATCAGGGCAACTCTAGACTCGCTTGACATGGTCTCTTCCGTTCTCGTCCAGGAGAGGGGGTCAGCCGTTGGCCGACGGCGACTGGCCGGCCGCCTCGCGGGCCAGCTCGAGGGCCGCCGAAAGGCTGTCGGGATCGTTGACCGCCAGCCCGCGGCTGCCCCGTGCGATTCGCTTGTTCAGGCCGGTGAGCACCTTGCCCGGCCCGCATTCGATGAACACCTCAGCGCCCTGGCCGACCATGTTCTCGACACAGGAGGTCCAGCGCACCGGCTGATAGAGCTGCTCGATCAGGCGCGTGCGCAGGGTCTCGACATCGGCATGCGCCTGGGCGTCGACGTTCTGCACCACGGTGTAACGCGGCGCGCGCAGCGAGATATCATCCATCGCCGCGGCCAGGCGCTCGGCGGCCGGGCGCATCAGGTCGCAGTGCGACGGCACCGACACCGGCAGCGGCATGGCCCGCTTGGCACCGGCCTCCTGACAGGCGGCGATGGCACGTTCGACGGCACCCTTGGCGCCGGCGATGACCACCTGACCGGGTGCATTGTAGTTCACCGCGGACACCACTTCGCCCTCGGCAGCCTGGGCACAGGCCTGCTCGACGGCAGCATCGTCCAGCCCGAGGATCGCGGCCATGGCGCCCTGCCCCATGGGCACGGCGTCCTGCATGGCCTCGCCGCGCAGCTTGACCAGCCGCACGCCGTCGGCGAAAGACAGCGCGCCGGCACACACCATGGCGCTGTACTCGCCCAGGCTGTGACCGGCCATGGCGCCTGGGCGCGGCCCTTCGAGCTCCTGCCAGACACGCCAGATGGCGACGCTGGCGGTCAGCAACGCCGGCTGGGTGCAGGCGGTGGCGTTGAGCGACTCGGCGGGCCCTTCCTGGACCACCTGCCAGAGATCGTAGCCCAGCGCGTCGGCGGCCTCCTCGAAGGTCGTGCGTACCACGCTGTAGCGCTCCGCCAGCTCGCGCAGCATGCCGATCTGCTGGGAGCCCTGCCCGGGAAAGATGAGGGCAAGGGGTTGTGTCATGTCGATCACCTTTGCACTTGTTGACGGATTCCGGCGCTGTCGCTATCCGTGGCGGCGACGCCGGAAGTCCTGGATCCGCTGTCGGTTCGGTCGCCGCCGGCGGCCGAATCGACGACAGACCGCCGAAGACCTAGTTCGTCGGCCAGCCGCTCGGGCAGGCCATGCTGCACTTCCTGCGCCGCACGGGCCACGGCGTAGTGGAAACCCGCGGCATCGGCACCGCCATGGCTCTTGATGACGATGCCGTTGAGGCCCAGCAGGCTGGCGCCATTGTAACGCACCGGATCCAGCTCACGGCGCAGGCGACCCAGCGCCGGTCGCGCCAGCACGCCTACCAGGCGGCTGGTCCAGTGCGCCTCGAAGGTCGCCTGGACCCGTCGCACCAGCATCTTGGCCAACCCCTCGCTGGCCTTGAGCACGGCGTTGCCGACGAAGCCATCACAGACCACCACGTCGGCCTCCCCGGCGAAGATGCCGTCACCCTCGACGAAGCCCACATAGTCGAGGTCGTCGCGCTCGCGCAGCAGCTCGTCGGCCCGCTGCACGCTCGCCGACCCCTTGGTGCCCTCGACGCCGACGTTGAGCAGCGCCACCCGCGGACGCGCAAGGCCATCCACATGGCGCGCCATGACGTCGCCCATCAGCGCGAAGTCGAGCAGTCGCTCGGCCTCGACGTCGACGTTGGCGCCGAGATCGAGCAGGTAGCAGCGCCCTTCCCGATCGATGGGAATCGCCGTGCTGATCGCCGGTCGCGCCACGCCGGCGACGGTACCGAGTGCGCGGCGCGACAGCGCCATCAGCGCCCCGGTGTTGCCGGCACTGACCCCGGCCTGCGCCTCGCCCCGAGCCAGACAGGCCAGCATGGCGGCCATGCTGGAACCCTGACCGCGGCGCAACGCCTCGGCGGGACGCTGATCCTGACGGATCTCCCCGGGGGCATTCTCGATCTCCAGATGCGACGACGCCGCGGCGAGAGGCCGCGGCAGCCGACGGAGCTCTTCCTCCAGCCGGGCGGCAGGGCCGAACAGCCGGATATCGAGCTCGGGATCGGCCATGACGGCGCTGGCGGCGCCTGCCACGGTAGCGCGGGGACCGAGATCCCCACCCATGGCATCGACGGCAATCCGCATGTCAGCGGGCGTCAGGCGTCATGGCGATCGATAGGACGCGTCGCCTCAGGCGTCGACGACCTTGCGACCCTTGTAGAAGCCGTCCGGAGAGACGTGGTGACGCAGGTGCGTGGTACCGGTCTCCTTGTCCTGGGACAGGGCCTTGTTGTCAACCAGGGCGTCGTGGCTGCGACGCATGCCGCGCTTGGAACGGGTCTTGCGGTTCTGTTGAACTGCCATGAGATATCACTCCAGAGTGAATCGATGAGGTAATCAGGTTTTGCCTTTGAGCTGCTTGAGCACCTCAAAGGGATTCTCCGCGGGCGAGTCCGAGACCGACTCGGCGCTCTCCCCACTGCTCAGCTGGTCGCGCGAGACCGCGCAGTCGGCCTCGTCGTGGTAAACCACCTGGGGCAGACTGAGGATCAGCTCGTCCTCGATCATCGCCAGCAGGTTCAGCTGTTCGTCTTCCACCAGCACCGGCTCATGGGTGCTCGGCAGAGAGGCCGCCAGGGCGTCGCTGGAGACCATTCCCAGCAGGAACTCGCTCTCGACCGACTGCGGCATGGGCGAGAGGCAGCGCCGACACAGCAGCTGCAGCTCGGCCGTCAGACGACCGCGGATTTCTCGACGCCCCTGGGCGTCGATGGCGAAGTCCAGCCATACCTCGGCATCACCGTTTTGCACACCGGCTTCATCGGCGAGACGGGGCATATCGCCCAGCGCCACCAGGCCTTCGAGATGTTCGGCATGCGCGGCGAGCTTGTAAGGCTCGACCCTGCCAGGGAGTCTTGAGGTCAACATAGGCGCGCAATGATAGGCACTCCCCTCCCCCCTGTCAAAGCCCGCACGCTTCGGGGTTACAATGCCCGTCTGTTGCAGCAGAGACCGCCCCACCGTGTCACACGAGGACCCCACCATGCCACGTTTGGTACTCGCCTCGAGCTCTCGCTTTCGCCGCCAGCTGCTCGACCGCCTGGAACTTCCCTACGCCTGGGACAGTCCGGACATCGACGAGACACCCCGCCCCGGCGAATCGCCCCGCGCACTGGTGCATCGCCTGTCGCTGGCCAAGGCCGAGCGGCTGGCCGACGACTGGCCGGACCACCTGATCATCGGCTCCGACCAGGTCGCGGTCTTCGAAGGCGAGGCACTGGGCAAACCTGCCGACGAGGCCGCCGCACGCGCCCAGCTGGCCCGTTTCTCGGGCCATCGGGTGAGTTTCCTGACCGGACTGGCGCTGATCGACACCCGCCATGCCAGCCACCGGGTCTGCCACGAGCGCTACGACGTGGTGTTCCGCCAGCTCGGCGACACCGAGATCGCCCGCTACGTCGAGCGGGAGCGGCCACTGGACAGCGCCGGTAGCTTCCGCATGGAAGGCCTCGGCATCACCCTGTTCGAGCGCCTGGAGGGCGACGATCCCAACACCCTGATCGGGCTGCCGCTGATTCGCCTCTGCCAGCTGCTGCGCGAGGCAGGCATGGACCCGCTGGGCAGCCCCTGAGCACCCTTCAACGCGAACCGCCCCGGCCGGGGCCACGGGGCGGCAGATGACGACGAATCGTCAGACGGGCACGAGCCCGGGCACAGGACTAGGGCGCGAGCTGATAGCGTAGCGGCGAGGCCGCCTGGGGCACGCCCGCCCACTCGGCGGCGACCCGGCCGAAGCGCCGGGTCAGGCGCTCGAACGGATCCAGCGGCGGCGTGTAATCCCGGGTGCGCGGCGTCTCCAGCCGCTCCCGCGCGAGGGTGTCGATACTGCCCAGCTTATCCACCAGCCCCAGCTCCAGCGCCTGCTCGCCGGTCCAGATCAGGCCGCTGAACAGCCGCTCGTCGTCGGCCAGCCGATCACCACGCCCGGCCTTCACGTCGTCGATGAACTGGCGGTGAGTGGTGGAAAGCACCCGCTGCCAGAAGTCGCGCTGCTCCGGCGAGATATCCGAGAACGGATCGAGGAAGGCCTTGTTCTCGCCGGCGGCGAACACCCGACGCTCGACGCCGAGACGCTCGATCGCCTCCTCGAAACCGAAGCCGGCGTTGATGACGCCGATCGAGCCCACCAGGCTGGCCGGCGCGGCCACAATCTCGCCGGCGCCCGAGGCGATGTAGTAGGCGCCGCTGGCACCGATGTCCTCGACCACGGCGATGATCGGCTTGTCACCCTGCTCGCGCAGGCGCATCAGCTCGTCATGGATGCGCTGCGACTGCACCGGACTGCCACCGGGACTGTCGATATGCAGCACGACCGCCTCGGCGTCCGGCGCCTCCCAGGCCCGTTGCACGCCCTCGATGACACGCTCGGCGCTGGCCCGGGAGTCGCCATCGATCACGCCCTTCACCTCGACGACTCCCAGGTGCGGACCGGCCACATCGGTCGCTCCGGGCGCCACGAAGAGCCCATAGAGCGTGGTGGAAAGCGACGCCAGGATCAAAAAGGCGAACAGGAAGCGGAAGAACAGCTTCCAGCGCCGCGAGCGCCGCTGCTCGACCAGCACGCCATCGATCCAGCGATCGAGCATGTCCTGCTGGGCCAGGCGGCGACGCTCGCGAAGCGTCTCGGCATCCTCGCCATCCGCCACTGAAGACGCCTCGTCGGCGGCCTCGCGGCGCCGTTTCTCCTCGCGCGCCTGCTGGGCACTGAGCTCGGGCCCCTGGGTCCAGTCGTCGCGTCGCTCGTCGTCCATAACGCCACCTCCTGTCTATCGAGGATAAAAGCCGTGATCAGGCGTGCAGCCAATCGATGAGTGCCGGGAAGGCCTCGGCGGTGTACACCGGACGACTGGCCGCCAGCCGTTCCGGCGCGTGCACGCCGTAGGTCACGGCGACACGATCCATACCCAGCGCCCGAGCCATCTCCAGGTCGTACTCGGTATCGCCGACCATCACCGCCTCCTCGACCGGCACCCCGAGCTCGTCGAGCAGCTCCTGCAGCATCCGCGGATGCGGCTTGGAAAGGGTCTCGTCGGCGGTGCGACTGGCATGAAACCAGTGGCCGCAATCGCTCTCGCGGAAGATGCGATCGAGCCCGCGGCGGCTCTTGCCGGTGGCCACCGCCAGCCGGCTGCCGTCGTCGGCACGCAGCCGCGCCAGTCCCTCGACCACGCCGGGATAGAAGGCCATCGGCGTGACGTCGCCTTCCACGAAATGGTAGGCATAGCGCTGGCGCAGGGCCTCGGCCTGTTCGGGACCGATCCCCGGGCACAGCTTGGCAATGGCCTCGGGCAACCCCAGGCCGATGATATCGCGAACCGCCTCCTCGGACAGCTCGCCACAGCCGACGTCGCGCGAGGCCGCCTGCATGCAGGCCACGATGCGCGCCAGCGAGTCCATCAGGGTGCCGTCCCAGTCGAAGATCATCAGTCGGTAACGCATGCGGGCTCCGGATCAGCGGGCGTTGCGGGCGCTTTCCAGCACGCCGTCGAGGGTCTCGCCCAGCGGCGCGCGGATCTTCACCGGCTTGCCGCTGGTCGGTTCGGGGAAGGTCAGGGACGCCGCATGCAGAAACAGCCGCGACAGCCCCAGCCGGGCGGCGACGCGCCCCGCCTCGCGGGTGCCGTACTTGTCGTCGCCGAGCAGAGGATGGCCGGCATGGGCGGCGTGCACGCGAATCTGGTGGGTGCGCCCGGTGATCGGCTCGGCCTCGATCAGGGTGGCACGGGCGAAGGCCTCGCGCACCGCGAAGCGCGTACGTGCCACCTTGCCGCCGCTGTCCACGCGCACCCGGCGCTCGCCGTTGCCGGCGTCGAAGCGATCCAGGCGCGCGCTGACGAAGTCCCGGCGCGCCGGCCAGCGCCCGGCCACCAGCGCCAGATACTGCTTGTTCATCTCGTGCCGCTTGAGCGACTCGTTGAGGCTCAACAGCGCCGGGCGCGACTTGGCCAGCAGCAGGCATCCGGAGGTGTCACGGTCCAGGCGATGCACCAGTTCGAGGAAGTCGAGATCCTCACGCACCTGGCGCAGGGCCTCGATCAGGCCGATCTTGACCCCGCTGCCGCCGTGCACGGCGAGCCCGGAGGGCTTGTTGAGCACCATCCAGTCCCGCCCTTCCAGCAGCACGCTGCCGGCCAGCAGGTTACGCAGGTTGTCGCTGACCTCGCGAACCGCCTCACGCGGCGCGAGCTTGAGCGGCGGAATGCGCACCACGTCGCCCAGCGCCAGGCGGGTATCGGCCTTGACGCGCTTCTTGTTCACCCGCACCTCGCCCTTGCGCACGATGCGATAGATGAGCGCCCGCGGCGCTCCCTTGATGCGCGTCATCAGGAAGTTGTCGACCCGCTGACCCACCTGGCCCTCGGTCACTTCCACCCACTGAACCTCGCGGCCGTCGGTCATCCCGCTCTCCACTTGCCACCGTCGTAAAGGCCGCATTCTACCGCACTGTGCGCCGTCCTGCCGCCAATTGCTGGGCACCCCCTTTACTGTTATATTGCCGAGGCGTTCCAATGGACAGAACCGTCCGCTTGGCGCCTGCACGACAGACACGCAGGCCGGAACGACGAAATCAGGCCGCGACGACGCTCCCCCATGAGGTCCCGCCGCCGACAGAAAGCGATATGACGCCACGCCCGCCCCGCCTCGCTCCCGACGAGCAAGCGGCGACCACGGGATACGTATAACACCGTGCCGGAGGCCGGCGTTGGCGAATCGATGAATGCCAGGTGTTGGCGGTGACCGCAGGACCGGATGGGCAATACGACGACCCGCCGAGAACATGTCCTGCCTCCGCCCCGTACTCAACATGATCCTGCCGTGCCGGCCCGCCACCGCTAACAGGCCCCGACACGGCCGGGCGCAGTTCCGCTTCCGCGACATGCGCTGAGCACAAGCACGCAGCACCCAGCGGTTCGCCTTCGTCGTTGCCCATGGGCGCCCACCGGCGCGTCCATTTTGCGAGACGACATGAAACGGATGCTCATCAACGCGACCCAGCCCGAAGAGCTGCGCGTCGCCCTGGTCGATGGACAACGCCTGTACGACCTGGACATCGAATCCGGTGCCCGGGAACAGAAGAAAGCCAACATCTACCGCGGCAAGATCACCCGCGTGGAACCCTCCCTCGAAGCCGCCTTCGTCGACTTCGGTGCCGAACGCCACGGCTTTTTGCCCCTCAAGGAAATCTCCCGCGAGTACTTCCTCAAGGAACCCTCGGGCCGCCCCAGCATCAAGGAAGTGCTCAAGGAAGGCCAGGAAGTCATCGTCCAGGTCGACAAGGAAGAGCGTGGCAACAAGGGCGCGGCCCTGACCACCTTCATCAGCCTGGCCGGCCGTTTCCTGGTACTGATGCCCAACAACCCCCGCGCCGGCGGCATCTCGCGGCGCATCGAGGGCGAGGAACGCGCACAGCTCAAGGAGGCCATGAGCCACCTGACCGTGCCCGACAAGATGGGCCTGATCGTGCGCACCGCCGGCATCGGCCGCAATCCCGAAGAGCTGCAGTGGGACCTCGACTACCTGACCCAGGTCTGGGAGTCGATCACCGAGGAAGCCGGCAAGCGCGCCGCGCCCTTCCTGATCTACCGCGAGTCCAACGTCATCATTCGCGCCATGCGCGACTACCTGCGCCAGGACATCGGCGAGGTGCTGATCGACAGCGAACAGGTCCACCAGGAGGCGCTGGGCTTCATCCGCCAGGTGATGCCTTCCTACCAGCAGAAGATCAAGCGCTACGCCGATGAAGTGCCGCTGTTCTCGCGCTTCCAGATCGAGTCCCAGATCGAGACCGCCTACGAGCGCGACGTGAAGCTGCCCTCAGGCGGCTCCATCGTGATCGACCACACCGAGGCGCTGGTCTCCATCGACATCAACTCGGCGCGCGCCACCCGCGGCAGCGACATCGAGGAAACGGCGCTGCAGACCAATCTCGAGGCCGCCGACGAGATCGCCCGCCAGCTGCGCCTGCGCGACATTGGCGGCCTGGTGGTCATCGACTTCATCGACATGTCGCCGGCGCGCAACCAGCGCGAGGTCGAGAACCGGGTCCGCGACGCCCTGAAGATCGACCGCGCCCGGGTACAGATCGGTCGCATCTCGCGCTTCGGCCTGATGGAAATGTCCCGCCAGCGCCTGCGCCCGTCCCTCGGCGAGACCAGCGGCGTGGTCTGCCCGCGCTGCGACGGCCAGGGCACCATCCGCGACGTGCGCTCCATCTCGCTGTCGATCATGCGCCTGATCGAGGAAGAGGCGATGAAGGAGCGCAGCGCCCAGATCCGCGCCATCCTGCCGGTCCCGGTCGCCACCTACCTGCTCAACGAGAAGCGGGCGATGCTGGCCGACATCGAGCGCCGCCAGGGCGTGCGCGTGGTGCTGCTGCCCAACCCCGAGATGGACACGCCCCACTACGACGTGCAGCGCCTGCGCGACGACCACGTCGACGAGGAAGGCACCTCTCACCTGCCCAGCCACGAGCTGCCCACCGAGACCGAGGTCGGCAAGGAGCCGGAGGCCGCCTTCGGCAAACCGGTCAAGCGCGACGAGGCCGCGGTCAAGACCGTAGTGCACCACGAGCCCGCCCCGGCCTCCCTGCAGGAAGAGCCCGCCGAACCGGCGAAGCCCAAGCCGAAGCCCGCCGAAAAGCCGACGCAGCAGCGGCCCGCCCAGAAGCCCGCCGCCAAACCGGCCCCGGCGGCAAAACCCGCTGCCGCTCCCGCCGCTCGCGATGGCGTGCTGAGCCGCCTGGTCAAGGGCTTCTCTCGCCTGCTGAGCGGTGAAGAGACCCCCCCGTCCAGCCAGCAGCGTCAGTCCGAGGGCAGTGGCCAGCGTCAGGCCGGCACCGCCCGCAACGACGAGCGCAGCCAGCAGCGTGGCGAAAGCGGCAAGAGCGGCGACAACCGCTCCGGTGGCGGTAACGGCCGCCAGCGCAACAATCGTCGCGGCGGCCAGCGCCAGGACCAGCGTCAGGAGCGCGGTGACAATCGCGACGAGACGCGCAGCGCCAAGCCGCAACGTCAGGGCGAGGACAAGGCCCGTAGCGACCGCTCCGAGAAAGGCGAGAAGGCCGACAAGAGCGGGAGCCAGAACCGCGGCGGTCGCGGTCGCAACCAGCGCCAGGACGACAACCGTCCACAGTCCGAGGGCCGCAAGTCTCAGGAAGGCAAGAGCCAGGACAACAAGGGACAGGAGCGCAAGGACAAGGACCAGGGCGGCCGCAAGCCCCAGGAACCCAAGTCCCAGGACGACAAGTCTCAAGACACCAAGCGCCAGAGCGACAAGCCTCAGGACACCAAGCCCCAGAAGGCCAAGGGCGACGCCGAAGCGACGCCTGCCAAGGATGACGGCCAGGCCGAGGCGGACGGCAAGCCCAAGCGCACCCGCAACAACCCGCGCCAGCGTCGTCGCCAGCACGCCCTGAACCCGGAGTCCGTGGCCGAACAGCAGCGCCTGCAGGCCGAAGCCGCCAAGGCAGAAGCACAGCCGGAAGAGGCGAAGACCGAAGCCAAGGCCGAGCAGTCCAAGGCCGAAGAGCCGAAGGCCGACGCCAAGGCGGAACAGCCCAAGGCCGATGCCAAGGCGGAAGAGCCCAAGGCCGACGCCAAGGCGGAAGAGCCGAAGGCCGATGCCAAGGCGAAAGAGCCCAAGGCCGACGCCAAGGCGGAAGAGCCGAAGGCCGATGCCAAGGCGAAAGAGCCCAAGGCCGACGCCAAGGCGGAACAGCCCAAGGCCGAGACCAAGGCGGAAGAGCCCAAGGCCGAAACCAAGGCAGAACAGCCGAAGGCCGAGACCAAGGCTGAAGCGCCCAAGGCCGAGGCCAAGGCGGAAGAGCCGAAGGCCGAGACCAAGCCCGAGCAGCCGAAGGCCGAGACCAAGCCCGAGCAACCCAAGGCCGAGACCAAGGCGGAACAGCCGAAGGCCGAAGCCAAGTCCGAAGAGCCGAAGGCCGGGACCAAGGCAGACGCCAAGGCCGAAACCAAGGCTGAAGCGCCCAAGGCCGACGCCAAGGCGGAAGAGCCGAAGGCCGAGACCAAGCCCGAGCAGCCCAAGGCCGAGACCAAGCCCGAGCAGCCCAAGGCCGACGCCAAGGCGGAACAGCCGAAGGCCGACGCCAAGGCGGAGCAGCCCAAGGCCGAGACCAAGGCGGAAGCGCCGAAGGCCGACGCCAAGGCGGAACAGCCCAAGGCCGAGACCAAGGCGGAACAGCCCAAGGCCGAGACCAAGGCGGAACAGCCCAAGGCCGAAGCCAAGGCGGAAGCGCCCAAGGCAGACGCTAAAGCCGAAGCGCCCAAGGCGGACGCCAAGGCCGAGACGCCGCGTCGTCGCCGCCGCGCCCATAACGACCCGCGGGAAATCCGCCGTCGTGAACAGGAGGCCAAGCGCCAGGACAGCCAGCAAGGCTGACCCGACGCCCGCCCCTGAAAGACAACGCCCGTGGCCATTGGCCACGGGCGTTTTCGTTGGCGTCTACCGAAGGCGCCGGAAGCGCCGATGTCCCTATTCTGTCGCCAGCCGCGGCTCACGCTCCAGCGTCACGCCGAAGCGCCGCTCCACCGTCTCGGCGACCCGCGCGGCGAAGGCCAGCAGCCCGGGCGCATCGCCGCCGCCGTGGTGCACCAGCACCAGGGCCTGGCGGTCGTGGACGCCGAAGGGGCCATCGCGCCAGCCCTTGAGGCCGCAACGATCGATCAGCCAGCCGGCGGCCAGCTTGGTGCGGCCATCCGCCAGCGGAAAGCTCGGCATGTCGGGATACGCCTCGCGCAGCGACGCCGCGCATTCCGACGACACCACCGGGTTCTTGAAGAAGCTGCCGGCATTGCCGAGCACCGCCGGATCCGGCAGTTTCTCGCGCCGCACCGCACAGACGGCCTCGGCCACCTCCAGCGGCGTGGGGGTCTCCCCGACACGACTGGCCAGGTCGCCGTAGCCCAGGCGCGGCTCGGCCTTGCGCGAGACACGCAGCACCAGCCGGGTGATCGCCACCCGCCCCGCCAGGGCGCGCTTGAAGACGCTGTCTCGATAGCCAAAGGCGCACTCGTCGGGCCCCAGCACCGCTTCGCGGCCGTCGTCCAGATGCACCAGATGCACGGCCTCGAGGCGTTCGGCGAGCTCGACGCCGTAGGCGCCGATGTTCTGGATCGGCGCCGCCCCGCAGTGCCCGGGAATCAGCGCCAGGTTCTCGAGCCCCCAGAGGCCGCGGGCGGCCAGGGCCATGACCAGCTCGTGCCAGACCACGCCGGCCTCGGCGTGCACCCGCACGCTCCCGTCACCGGTCTCTTCCAGCCACCAGTCGTTCATGGCCATCCGGATGACCAGCCCCGGCTGAAAGGCGGGCAGAATCAGGTTGCTGCCGCCGCCCAGCACCAGGGTCGGCCAGCCGGCTTCCCGGGCCAGCGACAGCGCCCCGCCGAGCTCGGCGGCATTGTCCGGCGCGACGAAGCGCTCGGCGCGACAGCCAAGCCCCAGGGTATTGGCGGCGGTCAGGTCGTGGTCGGCGAGGATGTCCAGGCTCAAGCGCCCTCCTCCAGTCGCCGACGCACGTCCTCGACGAGACCGCGCGAGGCCGCCTCGACCAGGTCCAGCACCTCCTCGAAGCCGTCGTCGCCGCCGTAGTAGGGATCGGGCACGGCGCGATCGGGCAATCCGGCGAAGGACAGGAACAGGCCGACATGGGCATCACTGTCGGCCGGCCGCCGCGCTTCCAGCGCCGCCAGGTTGTCGTGGTCCATGGCCAGCAGGTAGTCGAAGCGGCCGAAGTCGTCGTCGTCGAGCTGACGGGCCCGTAGGCCGGAGAGATCGAGCCCGCGCGCGGCGGCCGCGGCCTGGGCGCGGGCGTCGGGCGCCTTGCCCGCGTGCCAGGGGCCGATGCCGCAGGAGTCGACCTCGACGCGGCCGGCGAGACCGGCCTCGTCGAGGTGGCGGCGGAACATGCCCTCGGCGGTGGGCGAACGGCAGATATTGCCCAGGCAGACGAACAGCACCCGCATCAGCGCTCCCCCTCGTCGTCGCGGCCTTCCTCCTGCCCCAGGATCTGTCGCACCCGGGCGAGATCCTCGGCGGTGTCCACGCCCGCCGGGTGCGGCTCGCGGGACAGCGCGACCTGGATGGCATGGCCGTGATGCAGCGCCCGCAGCTGCTCGAGCTGCTCGAGCTGCTCCAGCGGCGACGGCGTCCAGTGGCGATACTCGTCGAGGAAGCTCGCCCGGTAAGCATAGAGGCCGATATGGCGCAGCCAGGCATCGGTCTCGAGCAGCTCGGGCCGCGCGGCGAAGGCCTCGCGATCCCAGGGAATCGGCGCACGGGAAAAGTAGAGGGCCCGCCCCGAGATCGCACGCACCACCTTGACCACATTGGGATTGAACAGCGTCTCGACGTCGCCGATCGGCTCGGCCAGCGTGGCGATGGAAGCGCCGGGATCGTCCATCAGGCGCACCGCCACCTGGTCGATCAGGGTCGCCGGCAGCAGCGGCTCGTCACCCTGCACGTTGACCAGCACGGCGTCATCGGCGAGGCCCAGCGTATCGGCCACCTCGGCCAGCCGATCGGTGCCGGAGGGATGATCGTCGCGGGTCATCACCACCTCGGCGCCCAGCGGCGCCATGGCGTCACGAATGCGCGCATCGTCGGTGGCGACCACCACCCGTCCGGCGGCGCTGGCCGAGGCCCGGCGCCAGACGTGGGCCACCATCGGCTCGCCGGCGATGTCGAGCAGCGGCTTGCCCGGCAGCCGGGTCGAGGCGAAGCGCGCCGGAATCACGGCGATGAAGTCCTGCATCTTGCCTCCTCAGCCCTCGGCGCCGGTCGACGGCGGCAGCTTCTCGTCCACGTCGATGGCCCGCGCCTCGTCGGGCAGCATCACCGGGATGCCGTCGCGCACGGGATAGGCCAGGCCGTCATAGCGGCACACCAGCTCGCCGGCCTCACGATCGAAGGCCAGCTTGCCCTTGCACAGCGGGCAGACCAGCATCGCCAGCAGTTGCTTGTCCATCTCTCACGCCTCCAGGGTCAGCATCGGCGACCGCACGCAGGCGGCCGCCAGGAATTCACAGGGTCGCCAGGCGTGCGTCCAGCCAGGCGACGAAATCGGGATCGGGGACGGCCTCCACCTCCAGTACCCAGGCATCGTCCGCGTCCAGACCGCGGCACTTCACCGCATCCTTGGCGGTCATCACCCGTGGGCGGCCGTCGGCGAAGGCCAGATCCTCGGCGGTGAAGCGGTGGTGATCGGCGAAGGGGTGCGTCCAGTGGGCGATACCCAGGCCTTCGAGGGTCTCGAAGAAGCGCGCCGGGCGACCGATACCGGCCACGGCATGCACCGGTTCGACGAAGGGCGCCGGCGCCACCGCCCGGCGCTGGCCGCCGCCCAGCGGGCGCCAGCCGGCGGGCGCCAGGGTCATGCGATAGTGATCGGCCAGCGCCGCGTCGCGTGGTTCGCCGTTGACCAGCACGGCATCCACGGTCTCGAGCCGCTCGGCAGGCTCGCGCAGCGGCCCGGCCGGCAGGCAGCGCCGATTGCCGAGCCCGCGATGGCCGTCCACCACCACCAGCTCCAGGTCGCGCCCCAGCGGCAGGTGCTGCAGGCCATCGTCGGCGAGCAGGATGTCGCAGCCTTCCTCCAGCAGCCGCCGGGCGCCTCGCGGGCGGTCCGGGTCGACCACCACCGGCACGCCGGTCTGGTCGGCCAGCATGCGAGGCTCGTCACCGCAGGCCGAGGCCGGAGTATCGGCCTCGACCCGCAACGGATAGCGATCGGCGCGGCCGCCGTAGCCACGGGACAGGATACCGGGCCGCCAGCCGGCCTCGCCCAGGTGGCGCGCCAGCCAGGCCACCAACGGCGACTTGCCGGTACCGCCGAGGGTGATGTTGCCGACCACGACCACCGGCACCGGGGCCTGCCAGGCCTGGCGCCGCCCCTCGGCGAAGGCTCGGGCGCGGCGCGCGATCACCCGGCGGTAGAGCGCCTCGAGCGGGCGCAGCGGCCACAGCCACAGCGAACCGGCATAGGCCCCTTCGAGCCAGCGCTCGCCGACGCCACCGCTCATGCCGTCTCGGCGTCCTGGAACTGCAGGCGATGCAGGGCCGCATAGGCGCCCTCGCGGGCCAGCAGCTCGGCGTGGCTGCCCTGCTCGACGATCTCGCCGCCCTCCATCACCAGGATGCGGTCGGCGCGTTCGATGGTGGAGAGCCGGTGGGCGATGACGAAGGTCGTGCGATCGCGGCACACCTCTTCGAGCGCCGCCTGGATGTAGCGCTCGGACTCGGTGTCCAGCGCCGAGGTCGCCTCGTCGAGGATCAGCAGCGGCGCATCCTTGAAGATCGCCCGGGCGATGGCCAGGCGCTGGCGCTGACCACCGGAAAGCATCACCCCGTTCTCGCCGACCACGGTGGCGTAGCCGTCGGGCAGGCGCTCGATGAACTCGTGGGCATGGGCCGCCCGGGCCGCGGCCTCGACCGCCTGCGGATCGGGATCGTCGATGCCGTAGGCGATGTTGTCGGCGATGGTGGCGTTGAACAGCGTCACCTGCTGCGAGACCAGGGCGATGCTGCGCCGCAACGGCAGCAGCTTGAAATCTTCGAGCGGCACGCCATCGAGGCAGATCCGTCCCGCGGTGGGCCGGTAGAAGCGCGGCATCAGCCCCATCAGCGTCGACTTGCCGCTGCCGGAGCGGCCCACGATGGCGATCATCTCGCCGGGGGCCACGTCCAGGTCGATGCCCTTGAGCACCTCAGGCTGGTCGGGGCCGTAGGCGAAGCGCACGCTCTCCAGGGTCACGCGGCCCTCGAGACGGCCCGGTTCGCGGGTGCCGCTGTCCTCCTCGGGCGGCACGTCGAGCAGCCCGAACAGCTCGCCGGCGGCGGCGATGCCCTTCTGCACGGTGGCATTGATCTCGGTGAGCTGTCGCACCGGCTTGGCCATCAGCGAGGCCGCAGTGATGAAGGCCACGAACTCGCCGGGGGTCATGTCGTCCAGCATCGCCGGCGACATGGCGAGCCACACCAGCAGCGCCAGCGACAGCGCCACCAGCAGCTGGATCACCGGCGTGCTGGTGGCCTTGGTCAGCGCCTCCTTCATGCTCTGGCGCCGGTTGACCTCGCTGGCCTCGGCGAAACGGGCCTTTTCATATCCCTCGGCACCATGGGTACGCACCACCCGGTAGCCGGACAGCGCCTCGGAGGCCACATGGGTGACGTCGCCCATGGAATGCTGGATGCGCCTGGAGATGCGCCGGAAACGCTTGCTGGCGTAGCTGACCACGCCGCCGATCAGCGGCGTCACGGCCAGGAACAGCAGGGTCAGCATCCAGTTGGTCCACAGCAGGTAGACCACCAGCCCGATCACGAACAGCCCCTCGCGCAGCAGGATGGTGATCGCCTTGGTGCCGGCCCCGGTGACCTGCTCGACGTGGTAGGTGACCCGCGACACCATATGTCCCGAGGAATGCTCGTCGAAGAAGCGCCCCGGCAGGTGCAGCATGTGATTGAAGACATCGCAGCGCAGCGCGTGGACCAGGTTGCGGGCCACGTTGCTCATGAAATAGGTGCCGAGGAAGGTGCCCAGCCCGCGAGCGGCGAACATGCCCACCACGAACAGCGGCAGCATCAGGCGAAAGGCGGCATCCGGATTCTGGATGCCGTCGATCAGCCGCTTCATCATCTCGGCCAGCGCCGTGCTGGACGCCGCGTAGATGGCGTAGCCGACGACGGCCAGGGCGAAGGCCTTCCAATGGGGCTTCACATAGCCCAGCAGACGCTTGTAGAGGGTCCAGCCCGAATGTTCGCTCACGGTGTCTCCGCTTCAGAATGTGTTGCCTTGGCGGTGGCGATGCGCACCCGCCGAATGTCCAGAGCGCCGGCCCGGTCGAGCACCCGCACCACGTCGGCGTGGGCGGCGCGGCCGTCGGCCTCGACCACCAGGCCGTGCTCGCGGGCGCGCGGCGCCGCCTGGGCCAGCGCCGCTTCCAGCGCGCCTGGCGCCAGGGCGCGATCGCCCAGGCGATACGCACCCTCGGGGGTGACCACCACGGTGACCGGCGAGGCCTCGGCGGCCACGCCGGTCTCGCTCTCGGGCAGCACCAGTTCGAGCGCCTGCCGGGTCTCGAAGGTCGTGGACACCATGAAGAAGATCAGCAGCAGGAACACCACGTCGATCAGCGGGGTCAGGTTGACTTCCACCGCCTCGCGTCGCCTGCGAGGTACCCTCATGGGCGCCCGGCTCCCGCCAGCGGATCCGGGTCCGCGGTCCGGGAGTCCGCCGTCGCCTCATGGCGCTCGGCCAGGGTCAGTTCGCCGTCGTGATGGGCCAGGAACTCCACCACCTGGCCGGCCTGTTGCTCGATGCACACCGTGATGTCCTCGACCCGCCGCTGGAAGTAGCGGTGGAACATCAGCGCGGGAATCGCCACCGTCAGGCCCGCCGCGGTGGTCACCAGCGCCCGGGAGATGCCGCCGGCCAGATCCGCGGTGCGTTCGCCGCCATCGTTCGACACGAGCACCGCGAACACCTCGATCATGCCCACCACGGTGCCCAGCAGGCCGAGCAGCGGCGTGATCGACGCGATGGTGCCGAGCGGGCTGAGGAAGCGTTCCATGTCGTGGACCACCGCGGTGGCGGCCTCCTGGAAACGCGCCCGGACCTGCTCGTGGCCGAGCCGGGCGTTACGCAGCCCGGCCGCCAGTACGCCGCCCAGCGGCGAATGGCTCTCCAGCCAGTAGAGGTTGACCTGGCCGCGAGCCACCAGCGTGCAGACTTCCTCGCCGAGCCCCCTCGGCGCGATGCGCGAGGCGCGCAGCGCCCACAGGCGCTCGACGACGATCACCACCGCCACCAGCGAACAGCCGAGCAGCGGCAGCATCAGCCAGCCCCCGGCGATCAGGGCCTCCATCAGGGTCATGGGGTCACCTCCCTCGAGCAGTCACCGGCGCCTCCGGCGTCATTGCAGGCGATTCTAACGCAAGGCACCCGCGTCCGACACCGCCGCGCCGCCAGGCCGCCGGGCGCGCGGGCTCGACCCGCCCCTCCCCGCCCAGCCACAGGGTCACGGCACCGTCCTGGGCCGTGTTCCACAGACAGCTGCCGAGTCGCCGAAAGCGACGCACCACCGACGCCGAGGGGTGGCCGAAACGGTTGTCCCGGCCCGCGCTGAAGATCACCTGCCGTGGCCTGACGGCGGCCAGGAAACCGGGGCTGGAACTGGTCGCGCTGCCGTGATGCCCGGCCACCAGCGCCTCGATGGGCCCCTCGAGCCACGCCAAGAGCTCATGTTCCACCCGCACACCGGCATCGCCGGTGATCAACAGCCGCTGCTGGCCCGCGGTGATCAGCAGCACGCAGGAGCCATCGTTGGCGGACAGCCCCGCGGCCCCCGCGGGCGGCCAGAGCACGCGAAAATCCACCCCGTCACGCTGCCAGGCCAGCCCCGCCACGCAGGGCTCCGTCGCCACCGGCAGCGCGCTGCCCGGCGGCGCCAGGTAGCGCCCGACGGAATGCTCCATCATCAGCGCCTCGACGCCGCCGGCATGATCGAGATCGGCATGGCTGACGATGACATCGTCGAAGCGTTGCCCCTCGGGCCACAGCGTCGACAGGGGCATGAAGCCGGAGGGGAAGCGCGGCCCCGTGTCGATCAGCGCCCGGTAGCGGGCGGTGCGCAGGGCCACCAGCTGCCCCTGCCCCACGTCATGGACGCGCACCCGCACCTCACCGGGCGCTGGCGAGGATGGCGACAACCCGAGCGTACCGCAGGCCAGCAGCAGCGCGGTGCCGGCCAGGCGCAATCGCCCGGCGAGGCCCGGTAGCCCCCACAGCAGGCCGATCAGGACCAGCGCCACGCCCAACGCCTGAGCCACGGCCGGCGCCGGCTCCTGCAGCGGCGCGAGGCGTGCCGCTGTCTCGAGCCCGAGGGCTAGCCCCTCCGCCAGCGTGCCGAACGCGGACCAGGCGAGATCCGCCAGCAGCGGCACCCAGGCCAGGGCCCAGCCCGCCAGCCCCAGCGGTACCATGACGCTGCCGACGAGCGGTACGGCCACCAGGTTGACCAGCGGCGCCGCCGGCGCGAACCGGTCGAAGGCCAGCAACACCGCCCCCGCCATCACCGGCGCCAGCAGCAGCTGGCTGCGCACCAGGGCCCACAGCCAGCCGCGCCACCCTATGGGGCGAGGCCGCCCCTGCCAGATCAGGATCAGCCAGGCCACGGCGCCGAACGACAGCCAGCCGCCGGGGCGCCAGACCGCCAGCGGATCGAGGATCACCACCAGGGCCAGCGCCAGCCACCAGGCCTGCCAGGGCCCGGGCGCATGTCGCCCGCTGGCCACCCAGAGCCCGACCAGGGCCATGATCATCGCCCGCAGCGCGGGCGGCTCGAGCCCCGCCAGCCAGGCGTAGGCCGCCGCCGCCACCCCGGCGGCCCACCAGGGCCAGATCGCCATCCGCCAGCGACCCGGGGCGACGAGCCGCGACACCCCGCGCGACAGCCACAGGGCCACGCCGGCCACCAGGCCGACATGCAACCCGGAAATGACCATCAGATGGGTAGTGCCACTGGCATTGAGCAGCGCCCAGTCGTCATCGCTCAGCCGTTCGCCGACGCCCAGGGTCAGCGCCGCCAGCCAGCGCGTCGTGCGCGGGGAAAGATCACGCTCATCGAGCCGGGCGAGGGCCCATCGACGAATCGAGCCGCCGGCCGCCTCGAGACGCGCCGGTGGCGGCGCCTCGCGCACGTAGCCGGTGGCGTGGATACCCTCACGACGCAGCCAGGTGCGATAGTCGAAGGCATCCGGATTGGCGAAACCCGCGGGCGGACGCAGCCGGACGGTCAGGCGCCAACGCTCGCCGACGCTCATGACCGGCGCGTCGAAGGCATTGAGCCGCACCCGCGACAGCCGATCGCAGCGCGGCAGGCCCGCGGCCAGCGGCTCACAGTCGCTCACCGCCAGGGTCAGTCGCGTCAGGACACCCTCCCGGACCACCGACGTCAGTCGCCCCTCCACGGCCAGGTCCTGGCGTGTCAGCCCATCGGGCAGCTCGCCGCCGCGCAACACGCTCAGCTGGCCGGCGACCAGCGCGACCATCGACAGCAGCAGCACCAAGCGCCAGCGGCAAGCCGCCAGCCCGACCAGCAGCGACAGGCCCACGGCCTGAGGCCAGGCGGTGAAGGCGCCCTGGTCGGCGAGGGCACCGATCAGCGTGCCGAGGAGGGCCGCCAGCGCGAGAGGCAGGGCCAGTCCGGTTGCCATGGGCATCATCATCCCTGAGCGGAGCGCCCGCGACAGCATGACGGCCTGGCGTTGAGCGACGCCATGGCGAGGGAGCGGGCTTGTATGGATAATAGCGCGCATACCGAAGCCGCGAGCCCATCCCCATGCCGCGCCGTCTCCTGCAGCGCTACCTGCCCCATCCCGAGACCCTCAGGCGCCAGCGCTCACTGCGCTTCTTGAGCCACCTGATCGGTAACCCCTCGCTGTGGATGCTGTCGCGCCGCAGCGTGGCCAATGCGTTCTTCGTCGGGCTGTTCTGCGCGCTGCTGCCGATTCCCGGCCAGATGGTGCTGGCCGCCCTGGGCGCCTGGGCGCTGCGCGCCAACCTGCCCCTGTCGATCGGCCTGGTATGGATCACCAACCCCCTGACCATGCCGCTGATCTTCTACGGCAACTATCGGCTGGGCGCCTGGCTGCTGGACCTGCCCGCCCGGGAGGCCCCCACCCGCCTGTCCACCGAATGGATCGCCACTCAGATGATCGACGCCCTGCCGGCGCTGGCGGCGGGCTCGCTGGTGGCGGCCATCCTGGCCGGCCTCCTGGGTAGCGTGGCGATTCGCCTGGCGTGGCGCTGGCAGGTCTCGCGCAGCTGGAAGCGTCGAGCGCGGCGCCGCCGGGACCGGCTGGGCGACCGCGCTCGAGAAAGGTAATCGCGCCGGGAAAGGTCGGCAGCCGGCCCGCCCGCGCTTCAGGCGGCGGGCGCGTCCTGGGTCAGGCGACCCGCGTCGAGGCGCAGCACCCGGTCCTGATGGGCGGCGAGGCTCGGATCGTGGGTCACGATCACGAAGGCACAGGCGGCGCTGGCGGACAGCTCATCCATCAGCCCCAGGATACTGGCGGCGGTGGTCTGATCGAGGTTGCCGGTGGGCTCGTCCATCAGCACCAGGCTCGGGTCGGTGACCAGCGCCCGGGCGATGGCCACCCGCTGCCGCTCGCCGCCGGAGAGCTCGCCGGGCTTGTGGTCGGCCCGTTCGGCCACGCCCACCCGCTCCAGCAGTGTAAGCGCCCTGGCCTCGGCGTCCTTCTTCCGATGGCCACGCACGATCAGCGGCAGCGCGGCGTTCTCCACGGCGGTGAACTCGGCCAGCAGGTGGTGAAACTGGTAGACGAAGCCGATGTGCCGATTGCGAAAGCGCCCCAGGGCGGCGTTGCCCAGCTCGTGCAGCGCCTGCCCGGCGATGCGCACCTCGCCACGGCTGGGATGATCCAGCCCACCCAGCAGGTTGAGCAGCGTGGTCTTGCCGGAGCCGGAACTGCCGACCACCGCCACCCGTTCGCCGGCGCGCACCTCGAGCGCCAGCTCGTCGAGCACGGTGAGATCGCGCGGCCCCTCGCGATAGACGCGGGTCAGGCGGTCGCAGGCCAGCATCACCTCGCGCCCTGAGGCCGGACGGTCGATCTCCTGGGTCATGGCGGGATCATTCATAGCGAAGCACCTCGGCAGGCTGCACCCGGGCCGCGCGCCAGGCCGGGTAGAGGGTCGACAGGAAGGTCAGCACGAAGGCCGCGGAGACGATCTGGCCCACGTCGGACCACAGCAGCTGCGAGGGCAGCTCGCTGATGAAATAGACGCCGGCATCGAGGAAGTGGATGCCGAAGGCCGACTCGACGAAGGCCAGGATGTCGGAGACGGTCAGCGCCAGCAGCACGCCGAGCCCCACCCCGATCAGGATGCCGATCACCCCGATCGCCAGCCCCTGGACCATGAAGATGCCCATGATCGAGCGCGGCGTGGCGCCGATGGTGCGCAGGATGGCGATGTCGGCATGCTTGTCGGTGACCACCATCACCAGGGTCGAGACGATGTTGAAGGCCGCCACGGCGATGATCACCGTCAGCAGCAGCGCGATCATGCGCTTCTCCATCTGGATCGCCTGGAACAGGTTGCCCCGGGTATAGGTCCAGTCCAGACCGCGATAGCCCGGCCCCAGGTCGTCGATGATCGCGCGGGTCACGCTGCCGGCCTGGAAGAGGTCGTCGAGCTCCAGGCGCAGCCCGCCCACGTCGCTGCCCATGCGCGCCAGGGTCTGCATGTCGGCGATGTTGGCGTAGGCGAGGCTGGCATCGAGGTCGGCGCCGACGCTGAAGATGCCGCTGACGGTGAAGCGCTTGAGGCGCGGGAAGACCCCGGCCGGCGTGATCGAGGCCTCGGGCACCAGCAGGGTCACCCGATCGCCCACCGTCACCCCGAGCTGGCGTGCCAGCATCGAGCCAAGCACCACGTTCCACTCGCCGGGCTGGAGGTCGTCGAGGCTTCCCCGCTCCATGTGCTCGTCGACGATCGAGACGCGCTTCTCCCACTCGGGCTCGATGCCGTTCACCATGGCGCCGTTGTTGCGACCGCCCACCGAGAACATGCCCTGCTGCTGGATATAGGGCGCCGCCCCGATGACGTGCTCGCGCTGCTGGAGGCGTTCGGCCAGCGGCTGCCAGTCGGTGAGCCCGGAGGGCACCTCGATGCGAGTGTGCGGCACCATGCCCAGCACCCGCTCGCGCAGCTCGCGATCGAAGCCGTTCATCACGGACAGCACGAGAATCAACACCGCCACGCCCAGGGTCAGGCCCAGCATGGAGGTCAGGGAAATGAAGGAGATGAAGTGGTTGCGTCGCTTGGCCCGCACGTAGCGCAACCCGATCAGGAGAGGCAGACGATCCAGCATTTGAGCATTCCTTGTCGGCGGGCGCTCATGGTACGTGTTTTTGGCCGGCCCTGCATCGGGGAGGCAAGGCTTGCACGATGACTGCACCTTGCCGGCTCGACGACGCGGGAAAACGCCCGACAGAGGCATGGCCCCCGGGTTCGCCGCCCGCGAAGCCGACGGCCTCGTCGGACTTGCATCCCGACGCACCGCCCCCTACATTGCGCCGGATTCCTTCATCGAGGAGGCCTGCCATGGCCGTCTGCCTGCTCCCCGAATGGCATCCCCAGGATGCCGTGCAACTGACCTGGCCGAGTCCCGACAGCGACTGGGCGCCGCTGCTGGCGAACATCGAGGCGACCCTCGAGACCCTGGCAGTGGCCATCGCCCGCTACCAGCCGGTACTGATCGCCGTGCCGGACGACGCCACCCGCACCCGGCTGGCCGAGGCCTTCCATCATCGCGGCGTCTCCGCCGAGCGCCTCATTCTCCAGGTCGCCGAGGCCGACGACACCTGGGCCCGGGACCACGGCCCGCTCACCGTCGAACGTGACGGCGAGCTCGTGCTGCTCGACTACGTCTTCACCGGCTGGGGCGGCAAGTTCCCGGCCAGCCGCGACGACAGCCTGACCCGCCGCCTCGCCGCGGCCGGCGTCTTCGCCGCGCCGCTGGTCTCCCACGACCTGGTGCTCGAAGGCGGTGCCCTGGAGAGCGACGGCCAGGGCACCCTGCTGACCACCGGGGCCTGCCTGCTCAACGACAACCGCAACCCGCACCTCGACCGGGCCGCCATCGAAGCGAGGCTGGCCGAGGAGCTGGGCGCCGAGCGGGTGCTGTGGCTCGCCCATGGCCATCTGGAAGGCGACGACACCGACAGCCACGTGGACACCCTGGCCCGGTTCTGCGACCCGCGGACCATCGCCTACGTGCGCTGCGACGACGACACCGACCCGCACCATCCTGCGCTGGCCGCCATGGAGGACGAGCTGCGCGCGCTGCGCCGCGCCGACGGCGAGCCCTACCGGCTGATCCCGCTGCCCTGGCCCACGCCCTGCTTCGACGCCGAGGACGGGCGCCGCCTGCCGGCCACCTACGCCAACTTCCTGATCATCAACGGCGCGGTGCTGGTGCCCACCTACGGCGACGCCGCCGATGCGCGCGCCCTCACCGCCCTGGCCGAGGCCTTCCCGGACCGCGACATCGTGCCCATCGACTGCGGCACCGTGATCCGCCAGCATGGCAGCCTGCACTGCCTGACCATGCAGCTGCCCCGCGGCACCCTGGCCGGGGCTCGCCGCCATGAAGGAGAGACATCATGACCCGCACCCTCAAGGTCGGCCTGGTCCAGCAGCCGGCCTGGCCCGACAAGGCCCGGAGCCTGGCCGAGAGCGAGGCCGGCATCCGCGAACTGGCCGGCGCCGGCGCCCAGCTGGTGATGCTGCAGGAGCTGCACGCCACCCACTACTTCTGCCAGTTCGAGGACACCGCCCTGTTCGACCTGGCCGAGCCACTGGACGGCCCCACCGGCCAGCGGCTGGCGGCGCTGGCCGCCGAGCTCGACATCGTGCTGGTGGGCTCGCTGTTCGAGCGCCGTGCCCCGGGCCTCTACCACAACACCGCCGTGGTCTATGACGGTGCCCACGGCCGGGTCGGCCAGTATCGCAAGATGCACATTCCCGACGATCCGGGCTTCTTTGAAAAGTTCTACTTCACCCCGGGCGATCATGACGCCGCTCGCGAGGAAGGCTTCACCCCCATCGACACCTCGCTGGGCCGCCTCGGCCTGCTGGTGTGCTGGGACCAGTGGTATCCGGAAGCCGCGCGCCTGATGGCCCTGGCCGGCGCCGACCTGCTGCTCTACCCCACCGCCATCGGCTGGGACCCGCAGGACGATGACGACGAGAAGGCACGCCAGAAGGACGCCTGGACGCTGATCCAGCGCAGCCATGCGGTGGCCAACGGCCTGCCGGTGGTGGTGGCCAACCGGGTCGGCCACGAGAGCGACCACTCCGGGGTCGGCCCGGGCATCGACTTCTGGGGCGGCAGCTTCATCTGCGGCCCCCAAGGCGAACTGCTCGCCCACGCCGGCCAGCAGGCCGAGCGGTTGCTGGTGACCCTGGACATGGAGCGCGGCGAGGCGGTGCGACGCATCTGGCCCTATCTGCGCGACCGGCGTGTCGACGCCTATGGCGACCTGACCCGCCGTTATCGGGACTAGCGGCAAGTCGAGAGCCTGAAATTGCCTGAAGCAAAAGAAAACCCCGAAGGACTGTCCTTCGGGGTTTTCTTGTAGCTCGGCGCTTGTCGCTCGGCGCCGATTACTTCCAGAAGTCGCGAATCGAGGCGATGCCCTGGGCGCCCACGGCGCGGGCATGATTGGCGTCGAAGCGGGTCATGCCACCCAGCGCGAACACCGGCATGCCGGCATGCTCGACCAGCTGCTGGAAATCGTGCCAGCCGATCGGCGCCACTTCCGGATGCGAAGGCGTGGTGCGCAGCGGCGACAGGGTCGCGAAGTCGCAGCCGACGCGATGGGCCTGGTCCAGCTGCTCGCGGTCGTGGGTCGAGGCCGAGAGCCACTTGCCCTCGGGCAGCGGACGACGATCCAGGCTCATCAGCCGCGCGCTGGTCAGATGGATGCCGTCGGCATCCACCTGGTCGAGCAGCTCGGGCTCGCCGTTGAGCATCAGCCGCGCACCGTGACGACGGCATACCGCCAGGGCCTGCTCGGCGCGAGCCAGGTAGCCCTCGCGGTCCAGATCCTTGGCCCGCAGCTGCACCATGCGCACGCCATCCTCGACCAGCGCCCGCTCCAGCCGTGACAGGAACACTGACTCGTCCTCTTCCTCGGCGGTGATCAGGTACTCGGTGGGCAGCATCACCGCGCGAAGGATCGGCACGTTGGCCGCCGGGAAGGGATAGTTGAACAGCTCCTCCATCGGCACCCAGCGCACCGCCTGCCCCTCGCGCCCGAAGGGCTCGCCGGCGAAGTCGTGGACCTGCCAGACGTCGAGCAGAATGTGCTTGTCGGTGTACTCGTGGTGGATGCGGATCAGCGGCTGGGCGCGATGAATCTCCACCCCCAGCTCCTCGTGCAACTCGCGCTTGAGAGCCTCGAGGCCCGTTTCATAGGGCGCCAGCTTGCCACCGGGGAACTCCCAGAGGCCGCCTTGATCGACGTTGGACGGGCGCCGGGCGAGCAGCACCTCACGACCATCGGCGCTGATGATGGCGGCGGCCGCCACATGCACCCTTCTCTTGACCATTGCGTTCATTCACCTTATCCCACTTGTCCCCGTGCCGACGCGCGGGGGATTGCTCTCTTGATGCGAACCGGGAACGCCGGGCCCCGCGCGCTCAGCTGCGGTAATCGGCGTTGATGGCGACGTATTCCCGGGTCAGATCCGTGGTCCAGACGGTGGCGCTGCGCTCGCCGCGCCCCAGGTCGATGCGGATCGCGATCTCCTCGCGGGCCATGACCTCGCTGCCGGCCTCCTCGGTGTAGCCGGCGGCCCGGCCGCCGTTCTCCACCAGGCGCACCTCGCCGAGGTCGATCACCACACGCTCGACGTCGAAGTCCTCCAGCGGCGCCCGCCCCACGGCGGCGAGGATCCGGCCCCAGTTGGCGTCGCTGGCGGCCAGTGCGGTCTTGACCAGCGGCGAGTGAGCCACGGTGAAGGCCACGTCCAATGCCTCCTGACGCGTCACCGCGCCATCGACCTGCAGGCCGACGAACTTGGTGGCGCCCTCGCCGTCACGCACGATGGCCTGGGCGAGCTCGATCATCAGCCGGTCGAGCGCCTCGCGGAACATCGCCAGGCGTCGGTCATCGTCGATGGCCGCGCCGCGGCCGGTGGCGATCAGCATGCAGGCATCGTTGGTCGAGGTATCGCCGTCCACCGTGATGCAGTTGAAGGAGCGCTCCACGGCCTCGCGCAGCAGCTCATCCAGCAGCGCCGGGGCGATGGCCGCATCGGTGGCCACGAAGGCCAGCATGGTGGCCATGTTGGGCTTGATCATCCCCGAGCCCTTGCTGATGCCGTTGAGGGTGACGGTCTCGTCACCCAGCGGCACGGTCACGCTGGCCCCCTTGGGCCGGGTGTCGGTGGTGAGGATACCCTCGCCGGCCGCGGCCCAGCCCGCTGCGCTCTCGTCGAGGCAGCGCAGCGCCTCGGGCAGGCCGCCCAGCAGCCGCTCCATGGGCAGCGTCTCTCCGATCACGCCGGTGGAGAACGGCAGCACGCGGGAGGCCTCCACCCCGGCCAGGCCACCCAGCTCGGCGCAGGTGGTCCGCGCGTCACGCAGCCCGGTCTCGCCGGTGCCGGCGTTGGCGTTGCCGGTGTTGATCACCAGGTAGCGCGGCGCCTCGCCGTGCAGGGTGCAGGCCGCCAGGTGCTCTCGGGCCACGGTCACCGGGGCCGCACAGAAGGCATTGCGCGTGAAGCTGCCCGCCACGGCGGCGCCCTCGGGCACCTCGATCACCACCAGGTCACGGCGATCGGCGGCCTTGATCCCGGCCCGGGCCGTGCCCAGGCGCACCCCATCGATCACCGGCATCTCGGGAAAGCTTGCAGGGCCCACTGCCATCGTCTGTCTCCTGTATGAATTCGCTTGGCGGGGCCGGCGCGGCACGCTCGCCCGGCCCCCGACCGATCAGCTCAGCTTGCCGCAGCACTGCTTGAACTTCTTGCCCGAACCGCAGGGGCACGGGTCGTTGCGTCCGACCTTGGGGCCCTCGCGGCGCTGGGGGCGGGCCTCTCCGGCCGGCGCCGCGGCGGCGGCCTGCTCGGTGTCCGCCTCGGCCCCCTCGGGCGCGTCGTGGCGGCTGGCCGCGGCCGCCTTCTCGCGCTCCAGCGACTCGCGCCGCTGACGTTCCAGGGCCTCGACCTCTTCCGGCTGACGCACCTTGACGTGGCTGAGGATACGCGTGACGTCGGACTTGATGTTGGTCAGCAGCGTCTGGAACAGCTCGAAGGACTCGCGCTTGTACTCCTGCTTGGGGTTCTTCTGGGCGTAGCCACGCAGGTGGATGCCCCGGCGCAGGTGGTCCATGGACTGCAGGTGTTCCTTCCAGCGGGTGTCCAGCACCTGCAGCATGACCTGCTTCTCGAAGCGACGCATCAGCTCGGCACCGGCGATCTCGTCCTTCTCGTCGTAGGCCTGGCGATGCATCTCGTGGAGACGCTCGCGCAGCTGCTCCTCATGGAAGCGCTGGTCTTCCTCGGCCCACTGCTGCACCGGCGCCTCGAGGTTGAACTCGGTCTTGAGGTGATCTTCCAGGCCGGCCAGGTCCCACTGCTCGGGCAGGCTCTGGGGCGGCACGAACTCGCTGATCGCCTCGTCGAGCACCTCGGCGCGGATGCCGATGACGTTCTCGGAGACGTCGTCGGCGGCCAGGATCTCGTTGCGCTGCTCGTAGATGACCCGGCGCTGATCGTTGGCCACATCATCGTACTCGAGCAGCTGCTTGCGAATGTCGAAGTTGCGACCCTCGACCTTCTTCTGGGCGCGCTCCACGGCGTTGGAGACCATCTTGTGCTCGATCGCCTCGCCGCGCTCCAGGCCCAGGGCCTGCATCAGCTTCTGCACGCGCTCGGAGCCGAACAGCCGCATCAGGTTGTCTTCCAGCGACAGGAAGAAGCGCGTCGAGCCCGGGTCGCCCTGGCGGCCGGAACGGCCGCGCAGCTGGTTGTCGATGCGCCGCGACTCGTGGCGCTCGGAGCCGATCACGTGCAGGCCGCCGGCTGCGAGCACCGCCTCGTGACGCTCCTGCCATTCGGCCTTGAGGCGCTCGATCTGGGCCTCGCTCGGCGACTCGAGCTGTGCGGCCTCGGCCTCCCAGTTGCCGCCCAGCACGATGTCGGTACCACGGCCGGCCATGTTGGTGGCGATGGTGATGGCCCCGGGACGACCGGCCTGGGCGATGATCTGCGCCTCGCTCTGGTGCTGCTTGGCGTTGAGCACGTTGAAGCGGATGCCCGCCCGCTTCATCAGCTCGGCCAGGTACTCGGAGGTCTCGATGGAGGCGGTACCCACCAGCACCGGGCGACCGGCCTCGGTCTGGACCTTGACGTCCTCGATGATGGCCTCGAACTTTTCCTCGGCGCTGAGATACACCAGGTCGTTCTGGTCCTTGCGCGCCAGCGGCCGGTTGGTGGGGATCACCACCACGTCCAGGCCATAGATCTGGCGGAACTCGAAGGCCTCGGTATCGGCGGTACCGGTCATGCCGGACAGCTTGTCGTAGAGGCGGAAGTAGTTCTGGAAGGTCGTGGAGGCCAGCGTCTGGCTCTCGCGCTGGACGGTCACCCCCTCCTTGGCCTCGACCGCCTGATGCAGACCCTCGGACCAGCGCCGACCCGGCATGGAGCGACCGGTATGCTCGTCGACGATGACCACCTGGCCGTCGCTGATGATGTAGTCGACGTCACGCTGGTAGAGATGGCGGGCGCGTAGCGCCGAATGCATGTGCTGGAGCAGGTTGAGGTTCTGAGCGGCGTAGAGGGAATCCTCCTCGCCGAGCAGGCCCTCGTCGCGCATCAGCTGCTCGACCCTGTGATGGCCACCCTCGGTGAGCTCGACCTGCTTCTGCTTCTCGTCGAGGGTGAAGTCACCGCTCTCCGGGTCCTCTTCATCGGTGCAGGGCGCCAGGTGGATCGCCAGCCGGTCGACGACCTTGTACAGCTCGGTGTTCTCGTCCACGGCACCGGAGATGATCAGCGGCGTGCGCGCCTCGTCGATCAGGATGGAATCCACCTCGTCGACGATGGCGTAGTGCAGCCCGCGCTGAACCTTGTCCTCCAGCGAGAAGGCCATGTTGTCGCGCAGGTAGTCGAAGCCGAACTCGTTGTTGGTGCCGTAGGTGATGTCGCAGCCGTAGGCCTCGCGCTTCTCCTCGGGGGTCTGGCCGGCATAGATGGTGCCGACGGTCAGGCCCAGGAATTCGTAGAGGGGGCGCATCCAGTCGGCGTCGCGGCGCGCCAGGTAGTCGTTGACCGTGACCACGTGCACGCCCTTGCCGGGCAGGGCGTTGAGGTAGACGGCCAGGGTCGCGACCAGGGTCTTGCCCTCGCCGGTCTTCATCTCGGCGATGCGGCCGCCGTTCAGGGTGATGCCGCCGATCATCTGGACATCGAAGTGACGCATGCCCATCACCCGCTTGCTGGCCTCGCGCACGGTGGCGAAGGCCTCGGGCATGAGGCTGTCGACGGACTCGCCGCCGTCCAGGCGCTCGCGGAAATCGGCGGTGCGCGCCTGGAGCGCGGCGTCGTCGAGGGTCTCGAGATCCTTCTCGAGGGCATTGATGCGGGCCACGGTGCGGCCCATGCGCTTCACTTCGCGGTCGTTCTTGGAACCGACGACCTTGCGTAACAGGTTGTTGATCATGAAGGGTCCATCGCTGGGGTGCTCAAGGCCAGGACGCACTCCCGGCCGCTCGTCGTTCAGGCGAGAAGCACCCGCGGCGGCCCGCGGCGGGTCAGGACATCATGCGCCGCCACGGCCCGCTGCCGAGGCGCGACGCTGGGCAGGCGCAGCGCGAGCCGGCCGGCACGGCGAGGAAGGGGGCGGACCGGCCAGCGGCGCCGGGCGCGCCGGCGTGCCTGGAGGCGAGAGCTGGCCCGGATCAGCGCCGGCGCCAGAATGCAGACCTGGATCACGCGCTCGACCGGCGTCGCCGCCCCTAGCGGCGACAGCCCCGCCGGCAGTAGGCAACCGACCAGCAGGCCGGCCAGCCACCAGCGCGGCGTCCGGCGGCCCGACGGACGGCGCTCCACCGAGGCATGCTCGGCGGGCGCTGACGGACCTGTCTCCGCGGTAAGGCTGTCCATGCTGTCGAGGGACTCCCGTGCCTGTGCTAGGCTCATGCGTTCCAAGGCCGTCGACGACACGGTCGACGATTCCCCACCCGGGCCGGACCCGAGAATCAAGCTGATGAGTATAAAGGTTAAGCGGTGGCGAGCCCAGCCCATGTCCCAGGTGCTGAACGGCCGCGGTGAGCTGGGTAACCTGATGCGGCGGGCCCGACTGATCGAACAGGCCCAGCAGCATCTGCGCGACCACCTGCCGAGCGAACTCGGCGAGCATCTGTTCGTGGGCGGCTTCCACCAGGGGCGATTGACGGTCATCACCGACCGCGCCGTGTGGCTGACCCGGCTGCGCTACGAGCAGTCGCGCCTGCTGTCGCTGCTTCACGAACTCCCGGGCTTCGCCGCGGTGACCGGCTTCGACTTCAAGGTCCGCCCGGTACGCCCGGCCAAGGTGCCGCCACGCCAGACACGCCACCTGCCTGCGCACGCCGCCGACGAGCTCTCGAGCTGCGCCGCCGACGTCGAGGACCCGACGCTCAAGCGCGCCCTGGAACGCCTCGCCTCCCACGCGGAACGCGACCCCTGACGCACCACACCCTCCCGGCCACGAGAAAGGCCCGCCAGGAACTGGCGGGCCTTTCTTCTACCGAGCTTGTGATCGAGCCTCAACCATCGAGCCCCTCACCATCGAGCGGGCATATCGGGCTCATGCGACCTCGTCGACCGCGGAGAGGCGTCAGGCCATGGCCGGCGCGGCATAGGAAATCGGCGCCTTGGCAGTCTCTTCCTCGAAGGTGACGATCTCCCAGGCATCCTGGTTTTCCATCAGCGCGCGGCACAGCTGGTTGTTCAACGCGTGGCCGGACTTCACCCCGCGGAACTCGCCGATCAAGCTGTGGCCCAGCTGGTAGAGGTCACCGATGGCGTCCAGCACCTTGTGCTTGACGAACTCGTCGTCGTAACGCAGACCACCCTCGTTCACGATCCGGTAGTCGTCGACCACGATGGCGTTGTCGAGACTGCCGCCCAGGGCCAGGTTGTTGGAGCGCAGGTACTCGAGATCGCGCATGAAGCCGAAGGTGCGCGCCCGGGACACTTCCTTGACGAAGGAAGTGGTCGAGAAGTCGACCTCGGCGCTCTGCTTCTGGGCCTCGAACACCGGATGATCGAAGTCGATGGCAAAGGAGACCTTGAAGCCCTGGTGAGGCAGGAAGATCGCCTCCTTCTCGCCGTCGCGCACCACCACTTCACGCTTGATGCGGATGAACTTCTTGGCGGCGTTCTGCTCGGCGATGCCAGCGGACTGGATCAGGAACACGAAGGGGCCGGCACTGCCGTCCATGATCGGCACTTCGGGGGCGCTGACATCCACGTAGGCATTGTCGATGCCGAGGCCGGCCAGGGCCGACATCAGGTGCTCGACGGTGGCGACCTTGACGCCGTCCTTGGACAGGGCGGTGCACAGCGTGGTGTCGGTCACGCTGTCGGCGCTGGCCGGAATCTGGACCTCGGGGTCCAGGTCGGTGCGCACGAACACGATCCCGGTATCGACCGGCGCCGGCCGCAGGGTCAGGTAGACCTTCTTGCCGGAGTGGAGGCCGACGCCGGTGGCGCGGATGACATTCTTGAGTGTGCGTTGTCTGATCATGGGCAGTCGCCAGGCTCGGTGGTTATCAAACACCGTTCACTATAACACCAAACGCACGTTTCAACAAAAACAACGTGCGTTTGGCGTGTCTATGCAAACGATAGCGGCGCTCAATCGGCCTGGCGACGCAGGAAGGCCGGGATGTCCAGGTAGTCGTCGAGCTCCTGGGACTTGCGCGGCTCCTGCTGAGGACGTGACGCCTCCTGGGACTCGGGCTTGGATGCCGCGGCGGCGGAGCCACGGCCCGGGGCCGGGGCCTGCTGCTGAGGACGGCTGGCGGCTGCCGGCTGACGCTGGCGATAGTCGCCACCGCCGGCCGCCTCGCGACGCGCGCCCTGGCTGGCCGCGGCCGGCTGACGCTGACCGTCGAGACCGGCGGCCACCACGGTCACGCGCAGCTCGTCGGTCATCTCCATGTCGATGGAAGTGCCCACCACGATGGTGGCGTCCTGGGAGGCGAACTCCTGGACGGTGGCACCGACGTCGTTGAACTCGCCGATCGACAGGTCCGGGCCGGCGGTGATGTTGACCAGGATGCCACGCGCACCGTGCAGGTCGATGTCCTCGAGCAGCGGGCTGCGGATCGCCTTCTCGGCGGCCTCGCGGGCGCGATTCTCGCCGGTGGCCCCACCGGTGCCCATCATCGCCATGCCCATCTCGGACATCACGGTGCGCACGTCGGCGAAGTCGACGTTGATGATGCCGGGGCTGGTGATCAGCTCGGCGATGCCCTGCACCGCCCCCAGCAGCACGTCATTGGCGGCGCTGAAGGCGGTGAGCAGGCTGGCGCTCTTGCCGAGCACCGAGAGCAGCTTCTCGTTGGGAATGGTGATCAACGAGTCGACGTGCTCGGAGAGCTCCTTCATGCCCTCCTCGGCCGAGCGCATGCGCTTGGGGCCCTCGAAGGGGAAGGGACGCGTGACCACGGCCACGGTCAGGATGCCGAGCTCCTTGGCCACCTGCGCGACCACCGGCGCACCGCCGGTACCGGTACCACCGCCCATGCCGGCGGTGATGAAGACCATGTCGGCCCCGTGAAGAAGCTCGGCGATGCGCTCGCGATCCTCCATGGCGGCCTGGCGGCCCACTTCCGGATTGGCGCCGGCGCCCAGCCCCTTGGTGATCTCGCTGCCGAGCTGGAGAACGGTCTTGGCCGCCACCCGCTTGAGCGCCTGGGCATCGGTATTGGCGCAGATGAACTCGACACCTTCGATGCTGCTTTCGACCATGTGGTTGACGGCATTGCCGCCTCCACCGCCGACACCGATGACCTTGATGACTGCACTGCTTGAGGGTGCACTGTCTACCAGTTCGAACATTAGCCCCGTCTCCTGGACCGCGATCGCGGCCCTGTCAGAAATTTCCTTTGAACCAGCCCTTGAGCTTTACCAGCGCCGGAATCCCTTCCCCTGCTCCGCGCCGGGAGGCGTCTCCGCGCCTCGGCTGCGCCGACATGCCACTGCCCGACGTCTCTTGTAGGCCGTGCCCCTGACGGGCCTCGTTTAGAGCGTAATGTAGCAAACCGACCCCCGTCGAATAAATCGGATTGCGTACCACATCGGCGAGCCCCCGCACGTTCTGCGGACAGGCGATTCTCACCGGCATGTGAAAGATTTCCTCGGCCAGCTCGACCACCCCTTCCATGCGCGAGGTTCCGCCTGTCAGCACGATGCCGGCGGCGACCAGATCCTCGAAGCCACTGCGTCGCAGTTCGTCGCGCACCAGAGTGAACAGTTCCTCATAGCGCGGCTCGACCACCTCGGCCAGCGACTGGCGGGACAGGTCCCGGGCCGGTCGATCGCCGACGCTAGGCACCTTGATCATCTCGTCGCTGGCGGCCATCTGGGTCAGCGCACAGGCGTACTTGACCTTGATTTCCTCGGCGTGCTGGGTCGGCGTGCGCAGCGCCATGGCGATGTCGTTGGTGACCTGATCGCCGGCGATGGGAATCACCGCGGTATGGCGGATGGCCCCCTCGGTGAACACCGCGATATCCGTCGTGCCGCCACCGATGTCGACCATGCAGACGCCGAGCTCGCGCTCGTCCTCGGTGAGCACCGCATGGCTGGAGGCCAGCTGCTCGAGGATGATCGCGTCCACGTCGAGGCCGCAGCGACGCACGCACTTCTCGATGTTCTGCACCGCATTGAGTGCCGCCGTCACCAGGTGTACCCGGGCTTCCAGGCGCACCCCGGACATGCCGAGGGGTTCGCGAATGCCGCCCTGAGTGTCGATGGCGAACTCCTGGGGCAGCACATGCAGCACACGCTGGCCTTCGGAGATGGCGCGGGCGCGTGCCGAATCGATGACGCGCTCGATATCGGCAGGCGCGACCTCACGCTCCTTGATGGCGACCACGCCATCGGAGTTCATCGAGCTGATATGACTGCCGGCGATCCCCACGTACACGGAGTGGATGTCGCAGCCGGCCATCAACTCGGCCTCTTCCACGGCGCGCTGGATGGACTGCACCGTGGACTCGATGTTGATCACCACGCCCTTCTTCATCCCGCGAGAGGGATGCGAGCCGATGCCGGCAATCTCGATGCCGCCATCGTCGGTGGGTTGACCCACGATCGCCACGACCTTGGACGTTCCGATATCCAGCCCGACTACCATATTGGACGCATTGGATGGACCTGACATGAGTCGGGGAATCTCCTCGAGCTGACCCGCTTGGGGAAATTAAGCATTAACAATAGAAAAACCTGGGCCAATTATAGGAACAAGTTCCCGTGCTCCACCAGCCCAGAGCGAAAAACATCCGTCACGATACGGCGATTTTTCCTCAAAAGGAACACCCGAGAGGCCCTTCCATTCATCGCGTGTGTTTCGCGAATCGCCTTCAACTTTCCTTAGCGCCGTCTTCCTCGTCCGGCTCGCTTTCACCGTGCCAGGCGACCGAGACGCCATTCGGATAGCGCAGGTCGATGTAGCGGATATGCGACGCCAGGCCATCGAGCTCCCGATCCCAGGCCGCCAGAAAGCGCGCCAGACGCGCCTCGCGATTGCTGCGGCCCAGCATCACCCAGATGCCGTCGTCGGTCTGCAGCCGCCAGGCACCACGATCCTCGAGCCGCAGCTGGCGCAGCCCCAGCCCATGCTCGGCCAGGCGGGCGCCCAGGGTGTCGTGATAGGCCAGCACCTCCGGCCCGCTGCCGGCCGGACCGGCCAGGTTCACCAGCCCCTCCGGCGCCGCCAGCGGAGCGAAGGCGAAGGGATCCCCGGCCGGATTGAGCAGCCGATCGTCGTTCCAGCGCGCCACCGGCACCTGTTCGACCAGCTCGAACACCAGGGCGTAGGGCCATTCGCGACGAATGCGCACCTCGCTCAGCCAGCCGATGTCACGAGCCTGCTCGCGAAGCTCGCCGATATCCGCCGACAGCCAGGTCTGGCCCCGCACCAGCGGCGCCAGCTTGCTCCTCAGGTAGTCGGCGCTGGCGTACTCCAGGTCGCCGCGGATCGAGACACGCTCCACGGGCCGGTCGAGCCACAGCCACAGCGCGCGGCCGCCGGCGCCCAGCACCAGCAGCAGCAGCAGAACGCCGATCAGGCCTCCGCGACGCGCCATGGCCTCAGGTCCGCCCGGCGGTATCGAGGATGCGCCGCACCAGCGCATCGAAGTCGATACCCGCGTGAGCGGCGGCCTGAGGCACCAGGCTGTGATCGGTCATGCCCGGCACGGTGTTGACCTCGAGCAACCAGAAACGCCCTTCGGCGTCGCGCATCACGTCGACGCGCCCCCACCCCGCACAACCAATAGCGGCGAAGGCATCGCGGCTCAGCTCGGCGAGCCGCGCCTCGTCGCCGGCCGGCAGGCCGCAGGGCAGGTGGTAGAGCGTCTCGTCGGAAAGGTACTTGGCCTCGTAGTCGTAGAAGCCGTTCGGCACCTCGACGCGGATCGCCGGCAGCGCACTGTCGCCCAGCAGCGTCACCGTGTACTCCTCGCCGCGCACGAAGCGCTCCGCCATCACCCGGGCATCGAAGCGCGCGGCGTCGCGATAGGCCGCCTCCAGGGCCTCGGGACTCTCGACGATGGTGATGCCCAGCGTCGAGCCCTCGTGAACCGGCTTGACGATCATCGGCAGCCCCAGACGCTCGGCCACCGCCGCCCAGTCGGCGTCGGGACCGAGCATCTCGCTCTGCGGCGTCGGCAGCCCCAGGGCCTGCCAGACCAGCTTGGTGCGCTGCTTGTCCATCCCCAGCGCCGAGGCCATCACCCCGCTGCCCGTGTAGGGGATGCCCAGCAGCTCGAGGGCGCCCTGCAGGGTGCCGTCCTCGCCGCCGCGCCCGTGCAGGGCGATGAAGACGACGTCCGGCCTCAGCGCCTCGAGCCCGGCCAGCCCGCCCTGCTCGGCGGGATCGAAGCCGACCGCCTGGACGCCGCTGCGTTCGAGCGAGGCCAGCACCGCCGCGCCGCTCTTCAGCGAGACCTCGCGCTCGGCGGAGTCCCCACCGTAAAGCACCACCACCCGGCCCGGGCCGGTCACGTCGGTCGTCATAGCGTCACCTCGTCGAGCGCCAGACGGGCGTCGGCCAGTCGCTGGGCGATGCCGCCCACGTCACCGGCGCCCTGGGTGATCAGGATGTCACCGGAGCGCAGCACCTTGGCCAGCAGTCCCGGCAGTTCGGCCTTGTCCTGGACGAAGATCGGATCGACCTCGCCGCGCTGGCGAATCGAGCCCGCCAGGCTGCGCCCGTCGGCGCCGGGCAGCGGCGTCTCGCCGGCCGCGTAGACGTCAAGCAGCAGCAGCGTATCGACCCCCGCCAGCACGCGCACGAAATCCTCGTAGAGGTCCCGGGTACGCGAGTAGCGGTGCGGCTGGTAGGCCATCACCAGGCGGCGGTCGGGCCAGCCGTCGCGCACCGCCTGGATGACCATCTCCACCTCGCGGGGATGGTGGCCGTAGTCGTCGACCAGCATCACCTCGCCGTCACCGGCCGGGGCCGGGAAATGGCCGTGCACCTGGAAGCGCCGACCGACCCCGGCGAAACTCGCCAGCCCGCGCAGGATGGCGTCGTCGTCGACGCCGGCGTCGCTGGCCACGGCAATGGCGGCCAGGGCGTTCAGGGCGTTATGGCGCCCCGGCATGGCCAGGCGCACCGGCAGCGGCGCCAGCCCGTCGGGCCGCCGGGCGGTGAAGCGCACCTCGCCGGCCGACTGAGCGAAGTCCTCGATGCCGTAGTCGGCGTCGTCGCTGAAGCCGTAGGTCACGAACTGGCGACTGACCCGCTCGAGCAACCCACGCACGTTGGCGTCATCGATGCACAGCACGGCCAGCCCGTAGAACGGCAGGTTGTGCAGGAACTCGACGAAGGTGTCCTTGAGGCGCTCGAAGTCGCCGCCGTAGGTCGCCATGTGGTCGGCGTCGACATTGGTGACGATGGCCACCATCGGCTGCAGGTGCAGGAAGGAGGCATCGGACTCGTCGGCCTCGGCCACCAGGTAGTCCCCCTCCCCCAGCCGCGCGTTGGTGCCGGCGCTGGTGAGCTTGCCGCCGATCACGAAGGTCGGGTCCAGCCCGCCCTCGCCCAGCAGGGTGGCGGTGAGGCTGGTGGTGGTGGTCTTGCCATGAGTGCCCGCCACGGCAATGCCATGACGGAAGCGCATCAGCTCGGCCAGCATCTCGGCGCGGCGCACCACCGGCACGCGATGCTCCTGGGCCCAGCGCACCTCGGGATTGGCCGGATCCACCGCCGTGGAGACGACCACCACGTCGGCATCGCGCGCATTGTCCTCGGCATGACCAATCGCCACGCGCACGCCACAGGCCTGCAGGCGGTTGACCACCGGCGAGACCCGGAGGTCGCTGCCGCTGACGTCGTAGCCCTCGTTGGCCAGCACCTCGGCGATGCCGCACATGCCCGCACCGCCGATGCCGACGAAGTGGATGCGCCGGATACGGCGCATGCCCAGCCCGCGCCCGAGGCGGGGAGGCGTGGCTTGGCCGGGTACCGGCCCTAGGGTCTGGTCACTCAAAAGCAGTCTCCATACAACCGGCCACCAGCCGTTCCACGGCGTCGAGATGGGCACAGCCTCGCGCCTCGGCGGCCATGGTGGCAAGCGTGTCGGGGTCGAGCAGCGCCGCCAGCCGGTCGGCCAGCGTCGCCGCAGTCATCTCGGATTGCGGCATCAGGGCGGCGGCCCCCTGGGCCACCAGGGCCGCGGCGTTGGCGGTCTGGTGATCGTCCACCGCGTGCGGGAAGGGCACGAACAGCGCCGGCTTGGCCGCCGCCGCCAGCTCCGCCACGGTCAGGGCCCCGGCCCGGCAGACCACCAGATCGGCCCAGTCGTAGGCCTCGGCCATGTCATCGATAAAGGCGGTCACCTCGGCGGCCACGCCCTGCCCCGCATACGCCTCGCGGGTCGCCGCGTCCTTGTCGCGGCCGGCCTGATGCCGCACCTCGGGGCGCTCGGCCTCGGGCAGCCGGGCCAGCGCCTCGGGCATGCCCCGGTTGAGCGCCAGCGCGCCCAGCGAGCCGCCCACCACCAGCAGACGCAGCGGACGGGCGCGCATCGTCTCGGCGTCGCGGGGCGTCTCGCCGATGGCGGCGATGTCGCTGCGCACCGGGTTGCCGACCACCTCGGCGCGGCCCGGGAAGGCCTGGGGGAAGGCCGCATAGACCCCGCGCGCCAGCCGTGCCAGGACGCGGTTGGTGAGCCCGGCCACGGCGTTCTGTTCGTGGATCACCAGCGGCCGGCGCGCCAGCCAGGCGGCCAGGCCGCCGGGGCCGCTGGCGAAACCGCCGAGCCCCACCACCAGCTGGGGATCGAAGGTGCGGATCACCCGGCCGGCCTGGCGCACCGCACCGATCAGCCGCCAGGGCGCCATCGCCCAGCCGGCCAGGCCATTGCCTCGCAGCCCGCTCACGGCGATGCGATGCAGCGGCAGGCCGGCCTCGGGCACCAGACGGTTCTCGATGCCGCGCGGGCTGCCCAGCCACTCGATCTCGACCCCGCGGGCCTGCAGCGCGCGGGCCAGGGACAGGGCCGGAATGACGTGGCCGCCGGTGCCGCCGGCCATGATCAGGGCGCGTCGCCCCTCGCGTCGACTCATGATTGCGTTCCTTTGCTCTTGCCAGGGTCACTCTTGGCGGCCGCGCGCTTGCCGGCACCGCGGGTCCCGGACGCCGTGTCCCGAGCCGCGGTCGGCGAGGCCCGGCGCACGGCCTGGCGGGTCTCGATGTCGGCCCGCAGCAGTATCGCCACCATGATGCAGCTCACCACCAGGCTCGAGCCGCCGTAGCTCAGCAGCGGCAGGGTCAGTCCCTTGGTGGGCAGCATCCCGCTGCTCACGGCGATGTTGATGAAGGCCTGGGCGCCGATCACCAGGGCGATGCCATAGCTGGCATAGGCGGCGAAGGCCAGGCCGGCCAGCTCGGCGCGCCGCCCTACCGCCATGGCACGCCACACCAGCAGCGCGAACAGGCCGATCACGGCGATCGCCCCCACCAGCCCCAGCTCCTCGGCGAGCACGGCGAACACGAAGTCGGTATGCGCCTCGGGCAGGTAGAACAGCTTCTGCACACTGTTGCCGAGCCCGGTGCCCAGCCACTGCCCACGACCGAAGGCGATCAACGCCTGGGTCAGCTGGTAGCCACTGGCGAACTGGTCGGCCCAGGGGTCGACGAAGCTGGTCAGGCGCGCCATGCGATAGGGCTCGGCGATCGCCACCACGACGCCCAGCACGGCCACCAGCGCCATCAGCAGCAGGAAGCGAATCCAGGGCGCGCCGGCCATCAGCAGCATGCCCATCACGCAACCGGTCATCACCACCACGGCGCCATAGTCCGGCTCGAAGATCAGCAGGCCGCCGAACAGACCCAGCACCACCAGGGGCCGCAGGAAGGCCCCCCACTCTCGGCGCACCTGGGGCAGGAAACGCTCCAGATAGCCGGCCAGATAGGCGATCAGACACAGTTTGGCGATCTCGGAAGCCTGGAGATTGAACGGCACGCCGGGCAGCGACAGCCAGCGCTTGCTGCCGTTGACCTCGCGGCCGACCACCAGCACCAGCACCAGCAGGGCGATGCCGACCAGCAGCAGCAAGGGCCCGTTGGCCTTCCACCAGGCCAGCGGCACCCGCAGCGCCAGGGCCGCGATCGCTATCGACAGCAGCAGGAAGGCGCCATGACGCAGGCTGAAGTACCAGGCATTGCCGGTCAGGCTCGAGGCCACCTCGCTGGAGGCCGAGGTCACCATCACCCAGCCGATCAGCAGCAGTGCCAGAGCAGCGATCACCAGCCAGCCGTCGAAGGGCTGGTCGGCGGTGGAGAGCCGTTCGCGAAGACGGGCCAGGCGGCTCATGAGCGCTCCTCCTCGGCCAGGCGCTCGACGCCGGCCCGGAAGGCCTCGCCTCGGGCCTGATAATTCGGGAACTGGTCGAGACTGGCGCAGGCCGGGGACAGCAGCACGCAGTCACCGGGAGCGGCGATCTCGGCGGCCCTGGCCATGGCCGCCTCGAGGTCATCGACCCGGGTCGAGGCCACGGCGCCGTCCAACGCGGCGGCAAGGCGCTCGGCGTCGCGGCCGAACAGGATCGCCTCGCGCCCGTGACGGGCCAGCGGCGTGGCCAGCGGCGTGAAGTCGGCGCCCTTCCCCTCCCCGCCGGCGAGCAGGATCAGGCGGCCGGACAGCGTCGGGCCGAGCCCGGCGATGGCGGCCAGGGTCGCGCCCACGTTGGTGCCCTTGGAATCGTTGATCCAGCGCACCCCGCCGACCTCGGCGATCAGCTCGCCGCGATGCGGCAGGCCGGCGAAGCGCTCGAGCACGCGGCGCATGGCGGCCATCCCCAGGCCGAGGCGATGCCCCATGGCCAGGGCCGCCAGGGCATTGGCCTGGTTGTGGCGTCCCGGCAGGCGCACCGCCGAGGCCGGCATCAGCGGCGCGGTGCCGTGCATCAGCCAGTCGCGTGGGCCGCTGCCGTCGTCGTGGACGGCGATGCCCCACGCCTCGCCCTCGGGCGACGCCGTGGTGAAACGATCGAGGGCCGGCGGCGGCGCGTCCGGCCAGGTGGCCGGGTCCTCGGCGTTGATCACGCCGTGGCGCGCGCCGCGGAAGATCGCCTGCTTGGCGGCGCGATAGCCGGCGAGGTCGCCATGGCGGTCCAGATGATCCTCGGACAGATTGAGGAAGGCGGCGGTCTCGGCGCCGAGCCGCGGCGTGGTCTCGAGCTGGAAGCTGGACAGCTCGAGCACATAGAGCTCGGCATCGGGCCGCTCTACGAGCAGGTCCAGCGCCGGCGTGCCGAGGTTGCCGCCCACCGCCACGCGCCGGCCGGCCTCTGCGGCCATCTCGCCGAGCAGCGTGGTCACGGTGGACTTGGCGTTGGCGCCGGTGATGGCGGCGATGGGCGCGCGGGCCGCGCGCACGAACAGCGCGATCTCGCCGACGACGAGCGGCTCGCCGGATTCGCCGAGGCGACCGGCCAGGGCATCGAGCCCGGGGCTTGCCGGATCGACGCCGGGACTGACCACGATCTCGCGGGCCGCCTCCATGTCCAGCTCGGTCAGCGCCGCGCAGTGGATCGCCACGCCCGGATGGGCGGCGCGAAAGTCGTCCAGCCCCGGGGGCGCGGCGCGGGTGTCGGCGACCATGAAGGGTCGCCCGAGGCGTTGCAGGTGGCGGCAGATGGCGCGCCCGGAGACCCCGAGCCCGACCACCAGCGTGACGCCCTTGGGCACCTTGACCATCAGCGGCTCCTCAGCGATGCGGCATCAGCGGATCTTTAGGGTGGCCAGGCCCAGCAGCACCAGCACCACGGTGATGATCCAGAAGCGCACGATGACCCGCGGCTCCGGCCAGCCCTTGAGTTCGAAGTGATGGTGCAGCGGCGCCATGCGGAAGATCCGACGCCCGGTGAGCTTGTAGGAGCCCACCTGCAGGATCACCGAGACGGTCTCCATGACGAAGATGCCGCCCATGATGAACAGCACGATCTCCTGGCGCACGATCACCGCCACCACCCCCAGGGCCGCGCCCAGGGCCAGCGCTCCCACGTCGCCCATGAACACCTGTGCCGGGTAGGTGTTGAACCACAGGAAGCCCAGGCCCGCTCCGGCGATGGTGGCGCAGAACACCGCCAGCTCGCCGGCGCCAGGAATCATCGGGATCTGCAGGTACTCGGCGAACACCGTGTTGCCGCTGGCATAGGCGAACACCGCCAGGCCCATGGCCACCAGCACGGTGGGCATGATGGCCAGACCGTCCAGGCCGTCGGTGAGGTTCACCGCGTTGGAGCTGCCGACGATCACCAGATAGGTGAGCACCACGTAGAACAGCCCGAGCTGCAGCACGAAGTCCTTGAACAGCGGCAGGATCAGGCTGGTCTCCACCGGCGAGGCGGCCGTCACGTAGAGGATCACCGCGGCGGCCAGACCGATCACCGACTGCCAGAAGTACTTCCAGCGCGCCGGCAGGCCACGGGGATTCTTCTCCACCACCTTGCGATAGTCGTCGACCCAGCCGATGGCGCCGAAGCCCAGGGTCACGGCCAGCACCACCCACACGTAGTGGTTGCGCAGATCGCCCCACAGCAGGGTGCTGACGGCGATCGCCATCAGGATCATGGCGCCGCCCATGGTCGGCGTGCCGGCCTTCGAGAGATGCGACTGGGGACCGTCATCACGCACCGCCTGGCCGATCTGGCGCTCCACCAGCCGGCGGATCACCTTCGGGCCGAGCCACAGGCACAGCACCAGGGCGGTGAGAGTGCCCAGGATCATGCGCAGGGTCAGATAGTTGAAGACGTGAAAGGCGCTCTGGAATTGCGCCAGCAGTTCAGCCAGAAAGAGCAGCATGTAATGCCTTACCTTGATGCATCCGGACACAGCGCCGACACCACGGCCTCCATGCCGGCACTGCGCGAGCCCTTGACCAGCACGCTGGCCCCTGGCGGCAGATGTTGGAGGACGTGGCGCGTCAGCGCCTCCCGATCGTCGAAATGACACCCCGCCTCGCCGAAGGCGCGGCTGGCCGGCCGCGCCGCCTCGCCGAGGGTGCCGAGAAAGTCGATGCCAAGCTCGCGCGCGTGATGGCCAACCTCTTCGTGAAGCCGCGCCGAGGCCTCGCCCAGCTCGCCCATGGCGCCCAGCAGGCACCAGTGCGGTCCCGGCAGGCTGGCCAGCAGGTCGAGGGCGGCCTTCACCGCGCCGGGGTTGGCGTTGTAGGTATCGTCGAGCAAGCGCGAGCCATTGACACCCTCCACCGCACTGAGCCGGCCCGGCATCGGCGCGACGGCCTCGAGCCCGGTCAGCACGTCGTCCGGGGCCAGGCCCATGGCCAGCGCCGCGCCCGCCGCCGCCAGGGCATTGGCCACGTTGTGGCGGCCGAGCAGCGCCAGCTGCACGCGCCCCAGTTCGCGATCATCGTGAAACAGCGTGAAAGCATAGCGTCCGAGCGGATCGCAAACCAGTGTCTCGGCGCGCAGACGCGCCGGTCCTTCCACGGCGAAATCCAGCACCTCCCGCGGCGCCGCGAGGCTCGCCCAGCTGGCGAAGTAGCGGTCGTCGCGGTTGAGCACCGCCACCCCGTCGCCAGGAAGCGACGCCAGGATCTCGGCCTTGGCCTGGGCGATGCGCCCGAGGCCGCCGAACTCGCCCACGTGGGCGCCGGTGACGTTGGTGATCACCGCCACCCGGGGTTCGGCCAGGCTCGCCGTCCAGGCGATCTCGCCCAGGTGGTTCGCCCCGAGCTCGACCACCGCCTGGCGGTGCTCGGCGGCCAGCTCGAGCAGCGTCAGCGGCGCGCCGATGTCGTTGTTGAGGTTGCCCCGGGTGGCCAGGGTCTCGCCGCGGCGGGCCAGCAGCGTGGCCAGCATCTGCTTGACCGTGGTCTTGCCGCTGTTGCCGGTCACCGCGACCAGCGGCCCGCCCCAGGCGCGGCGGCGGGCGCGACCCAGCAGGCCCAGGGCCAGGCGAGCGTCGGCCACTTCGAGCTGTGGCAGCGGATCGTCGACGCGACGCTCGACCACCGCGGCCACCGCCCCCGCCTCGCGGGCGGCGGCGATGAAGTCATGGCCATCGAAGCGTTCGCCGGTCAGCGCCACGAACAGCGCCCCCGGGCCCAGGCGGCGGGTGTCGGTGACGATCTCGCCCACCGACAGCTCGGCGCCGACATCGGCGTCGGGCACGTCGAGGCCGAGCACCGCTGCGACCTCGGCCAGGGTCTCGAGACCGACGCCGCTCATGCCTCTCCCTCTCGGCGGGCGGCCAGCGCCGCCTCGGCCTCGGCGAGATCAGAGAAAGCATGGCGGACGCCGTCGATCTCCTGATAGGCCTCGTGGCCCTTGCCGGCGATCAGGATCACATCCTCGGCGGCGGCCTCGCGGATGACGTCGCGGATCGCCCGGGCGCGGCCGTCGACCACCTCGGCGGCCTCGCGGCCGGCCTCGGACAGCCCCTCGAGCATCGCCTCGCGGATCGCCGCCGGCGCCTCGGAGCGGGGATTGTCGTCGGTGATCACCAGCCGGTCGGCGTGGCGCTCGGCGGCGGCGGCCATCAGCGGGCGCTTGCCGGCATCGCGGTCACCGCCGCAGCCGAACAGGCACCACAGCCGGCCGCTGTCGGGCAGATGGGCGCGCAGCGCCTGTAGGGCATTCTCCAGGGCGTCCGGGGTGTGGGCGTAGTCAATTACCACCGTCGGCGCGCCCTCGCCGACCAGCGCCTGCATGCGACCGGGCACCGGCGCGAGCCCGTCGGCGGCCTCGAACAGGTCATCGATCGCCTCCCCCAGGCCGTGCAGCGTGGCGATGGCCAGCAGCACGTTGGTCAGGTTGAAGCGTCCCATCAGCGGCAGCGTCAACACGCGCTCGCCGTCGGGCGTGGCGACCAGCGCGCGCTGGCCTTCGCCATGGGGCACCCAGTCCACCACGCGCAGGGTCACGGCCTCGTCCTCGCCTACCGCCAGCACCCGTACGCCCTCACCCAGCCCGGCCAGCATCAGCCGCGCCAGCGGGTCGTCGGCGTTGACCACCGCCAGCGCGAGCTCGCTGCGACGAAACAGCCGCGCCTTGGCCGCGGCGTAGGCGGCCATGCTGCCGTGATAGTCGAGATGGTCACGACTCAGGTTGGTGAACACCGCGGCGCGGAAGCGGCAGGCATCGAGACGCCGCTGCTCCAGGGCATGGGACGAGACCTCCATGGCCACCCGCTCCAGGCCCGAGCCGGCGAGCTCGCCGAGGGCGGCCTGCAGCGCCAGCGGCCCCGGCGTGGTCAGTCGCCCCTCGACCAGCGCGCCGGGGCGCCCGTGGCCCAGGGTGCCGATCATGCCGGCCGGTCGACCGAGGCGTTCGCTCAGGGCGGCAATGTAGTGAGTCACCGAACTCTTGCCGTTGGTGCCGGTGACGCCGATCAGCTCCAGCGCCTCGGGCACGTCGAAGAGGTCGCGCCCCAGCTCGCCGAGCCGGGTGCGCAGATGTGGCAGTGCCACCACCCGAGGGTCGTCCGGCAGCGTCGAGGCGTCGTCGTCATGGGCCAGCACCAGGGCGGCGCCGGCCTCCAGGGCGGCGGCGATGTAGTCGCGGCCGTCGACGGATACTCCGGGCACGGCGAGGAAGACGTCGCCGGCGGCGAGCTCCCGGCTGTCCAGGATCAGCCGCGGCCGGTCGGGCAGCGCGGGCCCGGCCAGCGCCTCGCGCCGGCGGGGCCAGTGGGCGATCAGGGCCTCGATCAGGCGCTCGGCGGTCACGTCCATGGGCTCTCCTTTCGGTAGACGGTCAGGCGATAGACGGTCGGGCGATGAACGATCGCATGGCGAACGGCGAACGGTGCGGCACTCATGAATCCTCGTCCAGCAGGTCGGGGGGCACGTCCAGCAGCCGCAGGGCGCTGCCGGCCACCCGTGAGAACACCGGTGCCGCCACCGCGCCGCCGTAGAAGGCGTCGCCCCGAGGGTGGTCGATCATCACCACGGTGATCAGGCGCGGATCGGAGACCGGCGCGATGCCCACGAACAGCGAACGGTAGGCGTTCTCCTCGTAGCCACCCCCGCCGCTCTTGCGCACCGTGCCGGTCTTGCCGGCCACGCTGTAGCCCGGCACCAGGGCACGCCGGGCACCGGTGCCCGGCTCCACCACCCGGTCCATCATACCCAGCACGCGGTCGGCGACGTCGGGCTCGATCACCGGCTCGCCGGCCGGCGGCCGATTGAGACGCAACAGCGACGGCGGCAGGCGCTCGCCGTGGTTGGCGATGGCGGTGTAGGCCCCGGCCAGCTGCAGCGCGGACACCGACAGGCCGTAGCCGTAGGACAGCGCCGCCCACTGGCTGCTGGACCAGACCTGAGGCGCCGGCACGCTGCCCCCCGCCTCACCGGGAAAGCCGGTGCCCGGCACCTGATCGAAGCCCAGCGCCCGATAGCGCTCGGGCACCACGGGGTCGTCGAGCTGCAGGGTCAGCTTGGACATGCCGATGTTCGAGGACTTCTCGAGGATGCCGGACAGGCTGAGCTCGCCGTAGTTGGCGACGTCCTTGATGGTGTAACCGTCGATGACCATCCAGCCCGGCGACGTGTCGATCACGGTATCGGGCGGAAACCGACCTGTCTCGAGCAACGCCGACATGGCCAGCGGCTTCATCACCGAGCCGGGCTCGAAGACGTCGACGATGGCGCGGTTGCGCAACCCGCCGGGATCGAGGCCGGCACGATTGTTGGGGTTGTAGGACGGCTGGTTGGCCATGGCCAGCACCTCGCCGGTATCGGCGTCGAGCATCACCAGCACGCCGCCGTCGGCGTCGTTCTCGTCCACCGCCGACTTGAGCTCGCGATAGGCCATGTACTGCAGGCGCTGGTCGATGGCCAGCGTCAGGTCGCCGCCGGGCTCGGCCTCCTGGAGCACCTCCAGGTCGCGGACCAGTCGTCCGCGCCGATCCTTGAGCACCCGGCGACGCCCCGGCTCCCCGGAGAGGTAGGACTGATAGGCGAGCTCCAGCCCCTCCTGCCCCTGATCGTCGATGTTGGTCACGCCGATCAGCTGGGCGATCACCTCACCGGCGGGATAGTAGCGCTTGTACTCGGCCCGCTTGTGCACCCCGGGGATGCGCAGGTCGAGCACCTCCTGGGCGTCCACCGGCGTCATGCGGCGGCGCAGGTACATGAACTCGCGATCGGCATAGCGCTCGATGCGCGCGTTCAGGGCCTCGGGCTCCTGCCCCAGGGCCTGGGCCAGGCGCAGCCGCTGGATGCGATCGTCGGGCAGATCCTGGGGGTTGGCCCACAGCGTCACCACCGGGGTGGAGATCGCCAGTGGCTCGCCGTGGCGATCGGTGATCATGCCGCGGTGGGCGGGAATGGGATCGACGCGCAGGGTCCGGGCATCGCCCTGCCCCTGCAGGAAGGTGCGGTCGAAGACGTGCAGGTCGACGATGCGTCCGGCCAGCAACGCCAGGCCGATCAGCACCAGCCCCAGCATCACCCGGTAGCGGGCCTGCCCCATGGGCGACGGGGCATGGCGCGTCTTGCCGCGACGAGGCGTGGCACTCATGGCCGGATGACCTCGACTTCGTCGATGCCGGGCAGGCGCATCTCGAGCCGGTCGCTGGCCAGCCGCTCGATGCGCGACGGCGAGGACCAGGCGCTCTCCTCGAGCAGCAGCTGGCTCCACTCGGTCTGCAGCTGCTGGTGCTCACGCTCGAGCGACTGCAGCTGCGCGTATTGCACCCGGGTCTGATGGCTGGTGGCGATCACGGCCAGGGCCGCGACCAGGCAGGCCGCCAGCAGCACGGCATTGAGCGCCAGCCCCAGGGTCGGGCGCAGGCGCAGCGGCCAGGCGAAGGAAGAGGGAGTGGCGTCGCGTCCTTGAGCCATGCCGTACCTCAGTATCGCTTGCGCGCCACGCGCATCACCGCACTGCGGGCGCGGGGGTTGGCCTCGACCTCCTCCGGCCCCGGACGGCGCGCCTTGCCGACGGACTCCAGGCGCCGCTGAATCTGGTCGTCGCGCAGCGGGATGCCCTTGGGCAGATGAGTGTCGCCGCGCACGTGATCCCGGATGAAGCGCTTGACCCGGCGATCCTCCAGAGAATGGAAGCTGATCACCACCAGGTGCCCGCCGGGGGCCAGCGTCTCGAGGGCGGCCTCGAGGGCGGCATCGAGCTGGTCGAGCTCGCCGTTGACCTGGATGCGCAGCGCCTGGAAGGCGCGGGTGGCCGGGTGCTTGCCCTTCTCCCAGGCGGGATGGGCGACCTTGATCACCTCGGCCAGGTCGCCGGTGCGGGTGAAGGGCGTCTCGACGCGGCGGGCCACGATCGCCTTGGCCAGCCGACGGGCGAAGCGCTCCTCGCCGAAGGTCTTGAACACCCGGGCGATCTCGCCCTCGGCGGCATGGGCCAGCCAGTCCGCGGCGCTCTCGCCACGGGTCGGGTCCATGCGCATGTCGAGCGGGCCGTCACGCAGGAAACTGAAGCCCCGCTCCGGATCGTCGAGCTGGGGCGAGGAGACGCCGACGTCGAGCAGAACGCCGGACAGCCGGCCGTGCAGGCCGCGCGCCTCGGCGAACTCGCCCAGGCGGGCGAACTCGCCCTGGTCGATGGCGAAGCGCTCGTCGTCGATGCTCGCCGCCTCGGCGATGGCCTGGGGATCGCGGTCGATGGCCAGCAGCCGTCCCTCGGGAGCGAGCCGCTCGAGGATCGCCCGGGAGTGGCCGCCGCGGCCGAAGGTGCCGTCCAGGTAATGGCCCGCCGGATCATGAATCAGGGCGTCGACCGCCCCGTCGAGCAGCACGCTGGCATGGCGAAAGCCGCGGGGGGCGTGTTCGGGGGCGGATGACGTCATGCGCTTCTCTTGGCGGCTGGTCTTGCAAATGGCGGGGCGCCGCCGGACGGCGGCGCGCAAAGAATTCGTGGGGAGTCGGCCGATAAGCCGGGTTCTGTCGGGGACAGCCATTCCTCTAGGGGCGACGTCACCGTCGCCCTCAAGCAACCTACCCGAACCCAACGCGGGCCACGCCAACGGGTTCCTATTTGGTCTTGCTCCGAGTGGGGTTTACCGTGCCACGCACTGTTACCAGGCGCGCGGTGCGCTCTTACCGCACCCTTTCACCCTTACCGGCCTCCCGAAGGAGACGTAGGCGGTCTGCTCTCTGCTGCACTTTCCGTCGGCTCGCGCCGCCCAGGCGTTACCTGGCACTCTGCCCTGTGGAGCCCGGACTTTCCTCCCCCGGATCGCTCCGGCGGCGGCTGTCTGGCCAACTCCCGCGGCAAGCATACCAGCGCCCCGCCACCCCCTCAATCCCCGTCCTTGAGCGCCTGCGCCCTGGCGTACCACTGTTTCTTGGCGCCTCCCAGGGTCCGGGCGGTCACTGCCGCGGCCTGCTTGACCCCCACGCCCTCGGCGAGCATGGCGGAAAGCAGCGCATCGGCATCGACGCTGGCGGCCTCGTCGGCCGACTTCGGCGCGGCGCCGGCCACCATCACCACGAACTCGCCGCGGGCCTGGTCAGGGTCGTCCGCCATCCGCGCCAGCAGGGCCTCGGGGGTGCCCTCGAGAAAGGTCTCGAAGGTCTTGGTCAGCTCACGGGCGAGCACCACCTGACGCTCGCCGAGCACCGTACCGAGATCGGCCAGAGTGTCACGGATGCGATGCGGCGACTCGTAGAACACCAGGGTCTCCTCGCGCTCGGCCAGCGCCTCGAGCCGTCCTCGCCGGGTGCCGCCCTTGGCCGGCAGGAAGCCCTGGAACAGGAAACGATCGGTGGGCAGGCCCGCCGCCGAGAGCGCCGCCACCAGGGCGCACGCGCCGGGTACCGGTACGATGCGGCGCCCGCGGGCGCGCAGCTCGCGCACCAGCACGAAGCCGGGATCGCTGATCAGGGGCGTGCCGGCATCGCTGACCAGCGCCACGGCCTCCCCGGCGGCCAGCCGGGCGTCGATCTGCTCGACCCGAGCGGCCTCGTTGTGCTCGTGCAGCGACAGCAGCGGCGGCGCCACGCCCAGGTGGCGCAGCAGGCGCGAGGTGTGCCGGGTATCCTCGGCGGCCACCAGCTCGACCTCGCCCAGCAGCCGTGCGGCGCGGGGGGCAAGGTCGTCCAGATTCCCAATCGGCGTGGCGACCACGTACAATACCCCTGTAATGGCGTCTGTCATTTCGGCTCCCGGGAAGCTCTCCGCACGTGAGGACAAGGAAGGATTCATGAAGATTTCGTCTCGCGGCCCGCTGGCCGCCGCCTTCGTGGCAATGTGGCTGGCCGGCTGTGCCTTCCAGCCCGGCATCACCGAACGGCAGCCCGTCGGCGATCCGAACCAGCTGCTGGCCCAGGCCGAACAGCAGGCCCCCGAACAGGCCGCCAAGTCGCGGCTTCGGGCGGCCGATATCCTAGCACGCCAGGGCAGCCGCCCCCAGGCGCTGGAAATCGTCAAGGACATCGACGACAGCCGGCTGCCCCCCGAGGATCGCGGACGCTGGGCGATGCTGCTGTCCGACCTCGGCGAGACCGAGGGAGACCCCTCCGCGGTGATCCAGGCCGCCCAGCAGCTCGACGAGCTGCAGCTGCCTCGCGACCAGGCCGCGCTGCTGCGCGAACGCCAGGCCCGCGCCCTCGGCCAGATCGGCGAGACCCGCGCCGCCGCCCAGACGCTGCTTCGCCTGCAGGCCGATACCGGTCGCATCGATCTCAACGACCCGATCTGGGAGCAGCTCTCGCGCCTGACGCCCGGCGCCATCGACGAGCTGCGTGACGGCGCCAGCGACCCGACCCGGGCCTGGCTCGATCTCGCCGAGCTGGTGCGCACCAGCGGCGGCGACATCGAACGCCTGTTCGCCCGCCTCGACGACTGGCGCGGTCGCTATCCGGATCATCCCGCAGCCCGGCAGCTGCCCGCCGACATCCTGGCGCTGCGCGACCTGCGCGGCCAGGACGTGCGCCACATCGCCGTCTTCCTGCCCGAATCCGGCCCGCTGGCCGGGGTCGCCGACGCCCTCGAGGAAGGCCTGCGCGCCCACCACATGAACGAGGTGAACGGCGGCGGCCGCGGCATCCAGCTGACCTTCATCGATTCCTCCGGCGGCAACTTCGACGCCCTCTATCAGGAGGCCCGTCAGCGCGGCGCCCAGGTGGTCATCGGGCCGCTGGACAAGGATGCCGTCACCGCCCTGGAGCGCCGCGACCGGGTGCCGATGCCGACGCTGGCCCTCAATTACGGCGAGGACGAGCGCAACAGCGCCGAAGGGCTCTTCCAGTACGGCCTCTCGGCCGAGGACGAGGCTCGCTCGGTGGCGGCTCGCGGCCGCCAGGACGGCCATCGCAGCGCCTCGCTGCTGGTACCGGACAACGCCTGGGGACGCCGGGTCGGCGAGGCGTTCGCCGACGCCTGGCGCGATCGCGACGGCCGGATCGCCAACGCCGTACGCTACAACCCCGGCCGGCCGGCCACCGAGAGCACGCGCCGCGCGCTGGGCTCGAGCCGCCCCGACATGCTGTTCCTGCTGGCCCTGCCCGACTACGCTCGCCAGGTGCCACCGACCATCGACTACTACGCCTACAAGCAGGAGCTGTCGGTCTACGCCACTTCGCACCTCTACGAGGGGCGCCCGCAGCCGCGCCTGGACAAGGACCTGAATGGCGTGATGTTCCTCGACATCCCCTGGCAGATTCCCGACGCCGCCGTGGGCGGCGAAGAGGCCCTGCCCTTCCTCGACAGCTATCGCCAGCTGCGCGAGGAGTCCGACCCCAACATGTTCCGCCTGATGGCCATGGGCGTGGACGCCTACGAGCTGGCCCGGCGTCTGCCCCAGTTCCAGGCCATCCCCGGCAGCGAGCTGTTCGGCGCCACCGGCACCCTGAGCGCCGACCAGGACGGCCGCATCCACCGCGAGCTGCCCTGGGCCCGCTTCGAGGACGGCGTGCCCCAGCCGGCGCTGGACATGAGCCACTTCACCGATGACGCATCCCGCTGACGCCCGCGCCCGCGGCGCTCGCATCGAGCGCCTCGCCGCGGACTGGCTGGCGGCCCGCGGCCTCGCCCTCGTGGCCGCCAACCAACACGCCCGGGGCGGCGAGATCGACCTGGTGATGCGCGACGGCGATGTGCTGGTATTCGTCGAGGTTCGCCACCGCCGCGACACCCGCCACGGCCATCCGCTCGAGACCGTCAACGCCACCAAGCAGCGCCGCCTGATCCAGGCGGCGCGTTTTTATCTGCAACGCAACCGGCTATCATGTGCCTGCCGCTTCGATGTGCTGGCCGCCACCGGCACGCCGCCGGACCTCGATTTCACCTGGGTCCGAAACGCCTTCGAAGCGTTCTGATCGCCCAAGGACCAGGAAGCCACGATGGATTTCCAGAACCGCATTCTCGGACACTTCAACGCCAGCATCGACACCAAGACCTACGCCAGCGAGGTGCTGCCGCCCTTCATCGAGGTCGCCAGCCAGATGATGGTCCAGGCCCTGGTCAACGAAGGGAAGATCCTGGCCTGTGGCAACGGCGGCAGCGCCGGCGACAGCCAACACTTCTCGTCCGAGCTGCTCAACCGCTTCGAGCGCGAGCGCCCCAGCCTGCCGGCCCTGGCGCTGACCACCGACACCTCGACGCTGACCTCGATCGCCAACGACTACAGCTACAACGAGGTGTATTCCAAGCAGATTCGTGCCCTGGGCCAGCCCGGCGACGTGCTGCTGGCGATTTCCACCAGCGGCAATTCCGGCAACGTGGTACAGGCCATCCAGGCCGCCCACGACCGCGAGATGACCGTGGTCGCCCTGACCGGCCGCGACGGCGGCAACATGGCCTCGCTGCTCGGCCAGGACGACTGCGAGATCCGCGTGCCGGCCACCTCGACCGCCCGCATCCAGGAGGTTCACCTGCTGGTGATCCACTGCCTGTGCGACCTCATCGACGAACAACTCTTCGGCGCAAGCGAGTGATGCCCATGATCGACAAGTCCCGCCTCCTGGGCCTTTCCCTGGCCCTGCTGCTGGCCCTGTCCGGCTGCACCACCATGACCGCGGCCACCACCTCCGGCCCCATCAACGAGAACTACAGCGAGCGTACCGTCGGCACCAAGGTCGAGGACGACAGCATCGAGACCAAGGTCGCCCACAACCTCGGCACCACCGACGCCCGCCTTGGCGACGCCCGCATCAACGTCGACAGCTACAACGGCGTGGTGCTGCTCACCGGCCAGGTACCGAGCCAGGAACTCAAGAACATGGCCGAGCGCATCGCCGGCGAGGTGCGCAACGTGCGCCGCGTCCACAACCAGCTGAGCGTGGCCGCCAACCTGCCGACCAGCCAGCGTCTCACCGACACCTGGCTCAAGACCCGCATCCGCACCGCGCTGGTCGCCAACGAGGCCATCGACTCCAGCAAGCTGCGCATCGTCACCGAGAACGACAGCGTCTTCCTGATGGGCATCGTGCGCCGCCAGGAGGCCGAGCGCATCGTCGCCGCGGTCCGCAACGTCGGCGGCATGCAGCGCATCGTCAAGGTCTTCGACTACCTCGACTGACGCCCTCGCGCCCCGCCATCCGGCGGCACGGAGCGAAGAACGGCAGGCCCGAGGGCCTGCCGTTCTTCTGTCAGGTTCCGCGCATGGCGGCGGGAACGACGCGCTACTTGACCACGCGCAGCGAGGGACGCCCCTTCTTCGGCGCCTGCTCCGGCTCGCCGCCGGCATCGCCATCGTCGCTGTCGACGCTGGACAGCCCCGGCGCCTCGTCCTCCGACGCCTCCTCGACCACGTCATTGGCATCATCGGCCGGCATCACCGGCTCATGACCGAACACCATGCCGACGCCGTTCTCGCGGGCATAGATCGCGATCAGCGCCTCGATCGGCACCATGATCTGGGTCGGCTTGCCGCCGAAGCGTGCCGAGAAGGCGATGGCCTCGTTGGTCATCGACAGGTCGCGGATCGCGCTGACGCCGAGGTTGAGCACGATCTGGCCGTTCTGCACGAACTGGCGCGGCACCTCGACGCCCGCCTGCTCGGCATCGACCACGATGTAGGGCGTCAGCTCGTTGTCCAGCAGCCACTCGTACAGGGCCCGCGCGATATAGGGACGACTCGATTGCATCGATTGGCCCTCCAGAAAAGCGGCCCCGGCGCGACGCCGGGGCGTGAAAGAACGATCAGGGACGCATCTCGCGCTCGGCTTCGCTCAGCGAGGCCCGGAAGCCGTCGCGATCGAAGACGCGCTCCATGTAGCCCATCAGCGGCTTGATCTGCTTCTCCGGCATCTCGATGCCGAGCGCCGGCAGACGCCACAGGATCGGTGCCAGGCAGCAGTCCACCAGGGTGAACTCCTCGCTCATGAAGAACGGCATGTCCTCGAAGATCGGCGAGATGCCGACCAGGCTCTCGCGCAACTCCTTGCGCGCCTTCTCGGCTTCCTTCTTGGTGCCGTTCTGGATCTGCTCGACCAGCGGGCACCACTCGCGCTCGATGCGATGCATCCACAGCCGGCTCTGGGCCCGGGCGACCGGATAGACCGGCAGCAGCGGCGGATGCGGGAACCGCTCGTCGAGGTACTCCATCATCACCTTGGACTCGTAGAGCACCAGGTCCCGGTCAAGCAGCGTGGGCACGCTGTTGTAGGGGTTGAGATCGGCGAGCTCCTCGGGGTGGCTCTCCTCGGTGACCTCGACGATATCCACCGCCACCCCTTTCTCGGCGAGCACGATACGTACCCGATGACTGTAATGATCATCGCCCCCGGAATAGAAGATCATCGACGACCGCTTGGCCACTACACCCATGAAACAATCCTCGCATCAGTTCGTGGCGGGATGATAACACGACGCACCCCATCTCGGGGCGTCGTGTGGCGTCCCGCTATCGCCACGGCACACGACGCGGGCGCATGGCCGAAGCCATGCGCCCGCGCGGCCGGATTCGTCAGTGAATGTCGCGCCAGTACTCGCGCTTGAGCAGATAGGCAATGATGCCGAAGACGAAGATGAAGATCAGCACCTTGGGCGCCAGCGCCTCGGCCTTGAGCCGCGACGGCTCGCCGACATAGGCCAGGAAGTTGGTCAGGTCATAGACCGCCTCCTCGAACTCGCCGGGCTCCATGGCGCCGGGCTGGGTCACCTGCAGCACCTCACAGGACTGATACTTGCCGGTCAGCGGATCAAGCTCGGCCCCCTCGACGGGATGCTCGCTGGCGGCGCAGACCTTCTCCTGCACGCCCTGCAGCGGCTCGAGCACGTTGGGCATCGCCACCAGCGGAAAGACCTGGTTGTTGACGCCGGTGGGCCGTGACGGATCGCGATAGAAGCCGAGCAGATAGGAGTAGATCCAGTCGGTGCCGCGCAGCCGCGCCTCCAGGGTCAGATCCGGCGGCGCCGCGCCGAACCAGTCCTCGCCATCCTCCGCCGACATCGCATTGTGCATCTGGTCGTTGAAGCCCACCGACTCGGCGAAGATCAGGTTGTCCTCCACCAGCCCCTGAGGCATGCCCAGATCCTCCGCCGCGCGGGAGAAGCGCTGATACTGCAGGGAGTGACACCCCATGCAGTAGTTGACGAACAGCTTCATGCCACGCTGCAGCGATGCTCGATCGTGCAGGTCGGGGGTCATCTCCTGCAGATGGGCGCCACCTCCGGCGGCGAACCCGAGCATCGGAAGCAGGGCCAGGATCAGAGCCAGCAGTCCCTTTTTCATCAGCCAGTCACCCTTTCCGGAACGGGTTTGGTCTTCTCCCAGCGGCTGTAGAACGGCATCAGCAGGAAGAAGGCGAAGTAGAGCACGGTACACAGCTGGGCCAGCGCCGTGCGCGCAGCGGTCGGCGGCAGCACCCCGAGCACCCCGAGCACGATGAAGCTCACCGCGAACAGCGCCAGCATCAGCTTCGAGATCCAGCCCTTGTAGCGAATCGAACGCACCGGGCTGCGGTCCAGCCAGGGCAGCACGAACAGCACCGCGATGGCCGCGCCCATGCACACCACGCCGAGGAACTTGGCGTCGAGGCCGAACAGCGAGAAATTGATCGCGCGCAGGATTGCGTAGAAGGGCGTGAAGTACCACACCGGCGCGATGTGATCCGGCGTCTTCAACGGATTCGCCGGCTCGAAGTTCGGCTTCTCGAGGAAGTACCCGCCGCCTTCCGGGAAGTAGAAGATCACCGCACAGAACACGAACAGGAAGACCGCCACGCCGACGATGTCCTTGACGGTGTAGTAGGGATGAAAGGGAATCCCGTCCAGCGGCTTGCCGCTCTCGTCCTTCTTGGCCTTGATGTCGATGCCGTCGGGATTGTTCGAGCCGACCTCGTGCAGGGCGATGATGTGCAGCACCACCAGCGCCAGGATCACGATCGGCAGCGCCACCACGTGCAGGGCGAAGAAGCGGTTCAGGGTGATGCCGGAGATCAGGTAGTCGCCGCGTACCCACTGGGCCAGGTCCGGCCCGATGGCAGGAATGGCCGAGAACAGCGAGATGATCACCTGGGCGCCCCAGTAGGACATCTGCCCCCAGGGCAACAGGTAGCCCATGAAGGCCTCGGCCATCAGCGCCAGGTAGATCGCCATGCCGAAGATCCACACCAGCTCCCGGGGCGCCTTGTAGGAGCCGTAGAGCAGGCCGCGGAACATGTGCAGGTAGACCACGACGAAGAACGCCGAGGCGCCGGTGGAGTGCATGTAGCGGATCAGCCAGCCCCACTCCACGTCGCGCATGATGTATTCCACCGAGGCAAAGGCGCCCTCGGCGGAAGGATTGAAGCTCATGGTCAACCAGACGCCGGTGAGGATCTGGTTGACCAGCACCAGCAGCGCCAGCGAGCCGAAGAAGTACCAGAAGTTGAAGTTCTTCGGCGCGTAGTACTTCGACAGGTGCTCCTGCCACATCTGGGTGGCGGGAAAGCGATCGTCGACCCAGCGCATGACGCCGCGCTCCGCCTTGGGCTTATCGGGGTTCGCCATCAGGCCGTCTCCTCATCCTCACCGACGACGATGACGTCGTCACTCTCGAAGCGATACGGGGGCACCTCCAGATTCAGCGGTGCCGGCACGTTGGCGAATACGCGACCCGCCAGATCGAAGCGCGACCCGTGACAGGGGCAGAAGAAACCGCCCGGCCAGTCGGCGACGCCGACATCGTCGGCCCCGGGGTCCGGCTTGAACAGCGGCGAGCAGCCCAGATGGGTGCAGATACCGACCAGCACCCCGATCTCGGGGCGAATGGACCGCATCGTGCCATCGGCATAGCCGGGTTGCTGGGGCTCCTCGGAGCCGGGGTCGGCCAGCAGATCACCGCCGAGCGCCTCGGTGCGCTCGATCATTTCGGGCGTCCGGTAGAGCACCCACACCGGGCGCCCACGCCATTCGACGGTCATGCGCTGACCGGGCTCGAGCTTGGAGATATCCGCCTTGACCGGCGCACCGGCGGCACGCGCCCGGGCACTCGGTTGCCAGGAGGACAAGAAGGGAACCGCGACCCCGACCGCGCCCGCCGCACCCACGACGGAGGTAGCGCCCACGAGGAAACGGCGTCGCCCCTTGTTCACGCCGCTGTCTGCCATTGTTGGTATTCTCCCATCAGCGATTTGCCCGCCATTGCTGCGCGAGCCACCAGAGCCGCGACCACAGGGGGTGAGGAATGCTAACCATGGTAGGTAAAGGGGCCACCCTTCACAACACGCCGCGGCCGACCGGCAGCGGCAAGACGCCAATCTCTTGACCTCGCACAAAAAAAACGCCCGGGTCCTGAGTGAACTGACCCCCAATCGTTGGACGGTTGGTTCTCTTAACCG
>NZ_PYUQ02000001.1:0-44084 GCF_003030865.2 Halomonas sp. SL1
ATGGCCCGTGAGGCTTGACCATATAACACCCAAGTGGTCTGTGACTGACAACAGACGACGGCGGATACGCGAGAGACATATCTCGTCAGCATGATTCGCATTGCCTTTTTCGCCTGACGACCATAGCGTGCGGGAACCACCTGATCCCATGCCGAACTCAGCAGTGAAACCGCTCAGCGCCGATGGTAGTGTGGGAGTTCCCATGCGAGAGTAGGTCATCGTCAGGCACTTATCCCGAGAAAACCCCGAGCCCATAAGGCTCGGGGTTTTTCTTATTGTCCCGTTTGCTCCGATGAGCGCTCCCCGCCTTTCCGCCAAACGCATGTCGGCGCCGAGATATTGCCTCTTCACCGGAAAGGCCGTCGACATCCCGGTTCATCACCATATGGCATCAACGTCTTCACGGGCGGCGATACGCTATCCACAGCCCCACCGCTCCAAGACGGGGCCAAACGTTCCACAAGCTCTTTTTCGATACATGTCCTTCGCTGAGAAGGCGTCTATCGCGCTTTCGGCATGACTGCCGACATACCCTGTTTCGATACACCACAAAGGAGAGAGCGGCCCACTTCGGCCGACAGCATTGCATGAGTGAATCTCAAGCCCACGCGACGAGTTCCACGCCTTCCGCCGTCAGGCGGCTGGGAGATCCGGTCGTGCTCGGCGTCAGCATCGGCTTCATCCTGGGCTTCATCGCCCTGTCGCTGTATGACGTCAACATGGTGGCCGACGGCATCGCCGCCGGTTTCGCCTGGACCGCCAGGACGCTGGGCAGCTATTTCCAATGGCTGCTGCTGCTGACCTTCCTGGTGGCGATGGGGCTGGTCTTTTCACCGGCGGCCAGCGCCAAGGTCGGTAACCTGGACGCGCCCGAGATGAGCACCTTCAAGTGGCTGTCGATCATCATGTGCACGCTGCTGGCCGGGGGAGGAGTGTTCTTCGCCGCGGGCGAGCCGGTCTATCACTTCGTGGTCACGCCACCGGCCTTCGACACCGAGGCCGGCACCGCCGAGGCGATCGCCGGCGCCCTGGCGCAGTCCTTCATGCACTGGGGCTTTCTGGCCTGGGCGGTGCTGGGCTCGCTGACCGCCGTGGTCCTGGCCCATGCTCACTACGTGCGCGGCCTTCCCCTGCAGCCACGCACCCTGCTGACCCCGGTGCTCGGCGAGCGCGTGATGCACGGCTGGTTCGGCGGCGTGGTGGATGGCCTGTGCGTGATCGCCGTGGTGGCGGGCACCGTGGGGCCGATCGGCTTCCTGGCGACCCAGGTGAGTTTCGGCCTGCACGAGCTGTTCGGGCTGCCGGAAGGCTATGGCACCCAGCTGGTGATCCTGATCGGCCTGGGCGCGGTCTACGTGAGTTCGGCCATGACCGGTGTCCATCGCGGCATCCAGTGGCTGAGCCGGTTCAACGTGATCCTGGCGCTGGTCATCGCGGCGGTCATCTTCCTGTTCGGCCCGACCCGGTTTCTGGTCAACGCCTTCACCCAGGGCTTCGGCGAGTATCTGAATGCGTTCTTCCCCATGGCCACCATGACCACCCAGACCGCGCCAGCCTGGTGGATGCAGTGGTGGACGGTGTTCTTCTTCGCCTGGTTCATCGGCTACGGCCCGCTGATGGCGATTTTCGTGGCGCGCATCTCCCGGGGCCGCACCATCCGGCAGATGATCCTGGCCGTGGCCGTCATGGCGCCCATCGCCACCACGATCTGGTTCACCCTGCTGGGGGGCTCGGGGATTCACTATCAGCTGACCGGAGCCATCGACCTCACCTCGGCGCTCAACGACTTTCAGTTCGACGTCGCCACCCTGACCGTGGCCCAGGCCTTGCCGGGCGGATCGCTGATGGCGCTGGCGATCCTGGTGCTGACGACCATCTTCGTCGCCACTACCGGCGATTCCATGAGCTACGCGATCTCGGTGGTCGGCGCCGGGCATGATGCGCCGAACGTCTTCGTGCGGGCCTTCTGGGGCATCGCCATGGCGCTGATGGCGGCGATTCTGCTGTACATGGGAGCCGGTCAGATCAGCGCGCTGCAGCAATTCATCGTCATCACCGCGATTCCGGTCTCGCTGGTGCTGCTGCCCTCGCTGTGGACGGGCCCCCAGGCGGCCATGGCCATGGCGAGGGAGCAGGGCATCGTCGCCGACCCGCGGCGTACCTGACGCTCGACGACACGCCTGCCGCCAGACGCATCGGCCCCCGCGCATCATCGCTCGGGGGCCGATTCGCTTTCAGGGGTCGGCCATGCGCCCTGGATGCCGTATAATGCGACTAAAGTCTAATAATGATGGAGTTCGTTTCTTGACGCTGACCACACCGGCCCTGCTGTTTCCGGCCATTTCCCTGCTACTGCTGGCCTATACCAATCGCTTCCTGACCCTGGCACAGCTGATTCGCAAGCTCGCCGAGGAGGATCGGGATACCCACCATGAGGTGGCCGCCCGTCAGATCCTGATGCTGCGCAAGCGCATCACCCTGACCAAACGCATGCAGATGGCAGGGGTGTCGAGTTTCCTGCTGTGCACACTGTCGATGTTCGCGCTGTTCCTGTCGCTCACCCTGCTGGGCATGGTGCTGTTCGGCATCAGCCTGATCACGCTCTCGGTCTCGTTGTGCTTCTCCCTGTGGGAGGTGAAGATCTCGACCAACGCCTTGAACGTTCAGCTCCAGGACCTGGAAGTCCTCAATCGTCATCGCGCCTCCGGCGCGGCCGGCGAGCGTGACGACAGCGACGATACGCCGCGCGACTTGTGAGTCCAGCAGGGGCCCGGCTAGACTGTCGGGCCTTCACAGGAGGCCCCATGATCCCCCAGCAGCTGCTGTTCTATTGCCGCCCCGGCTTCGAGTCCGACCTGGCCGCCGAGATCGCCATCAAGGCGGCCGCCCTCGGCTGGCAGGGCTACCCCCTGGCCCAGCCCCAGTCCGGCCATGTCCGCTTCGTGCTGACCGACGAACGTCCCGCCAACGCCCTGCATCGCGATCTGCCACTGGCGTCGCTGGTCTTCGCCCGGCAGAGCCTGGTCGCCCTGGCGCCGCTGGAGGGGCTGTCCCGGGAAGATCGCCTCTCGCCGATCGTCGAGCAGGTGGTGGCCAGCGGCTGGAACTTCGAGTCGCTGTGGCAGGAAACGCCGGACACCAACGACGCCAAGGCGCTGGCCGGGCTGATCAAGGCGCTTCAGCGTCCGCTGGAATCGATCCTCAAGAAGCGTGGCGCCTTGCGCCGCAAGGCGGGCGGTCGACGCTTGCATCTGCTGTGGACCGACGGCGACCGGGTCCAGCTGGGCATGAGCTTCCCCGGTAACCGCAGCGAGCAGCCGGGTGGCATCCGCCGCCTGCGCTTTCCCCACGATGCGCCCAGCCGCTCGACCCTCAAGCTCGAGGAGGCCTGGCACGAATTCGTGCCGCGGGACCAGTGGGAGACGCGCCTGGCCGAGGGCATGCAGGCGGCGGATCTCGGCGCGGCACCGGGCGGCTGGACCTGGCAGCTGGTGCAGCGCGGCATGCAGGTCTATGCCATCGACAACGGCCCCATGGACCGCGGTCTGATGGCGACCGGACTGGTCGAGCACCTGCGCGAGGACGGTTTCGTCTGGGCCCCGCCGATGCGTCTGGACTGGCTGGTCTGTGACATCGTCGACAAACCGGCGAGGGTGATCGACATGGTCGAGCGCTGGCTGGTGAAGCGCTGGTGTCGCGAGGCGGTGTTCAACCTGAAGCTGCCGATGAAGCGGCGCTGGGAGGCGGTGTCGGAGGGACTGGCCCGTCTCGATCGCTCACTGGCGGAGGCAGGGGTGCACGCCGAGATCGCGTGCCGCCACCTCTATCACGATCGCGAAGAGGTGACGGTCCACGTCCGGCTGCTCAACTGAGGCGTCAGTAGCTGAGGGTATAGAGGCGAATGCGTTCCTCCTCGGTGAGCAGCGGGTAGAGGTCCTGCATGACCCGGGCGCGCTGTTCGCTGTCGCGCCACTCCTGCCAGGCGCGCAGGTCGCGCCACTTGGTGATCACCATACGCCTGTCCTCATGCCCCATCTCGACCAGGCTTTCGCCGCCGCCGAAGCCCGGGGCCCCGAGCACCTGACGCATGGCTTCGCGGGCGACCTGCTCGTATTCTTCCTCCAGCCCGGGCATGATACGGCGCTCGATAATGATCTTGATCATCCCGCTATTCTCCCTTTCATTCCGTATTACGAGGCGAGGTCATCGATGGTTGATTCCCCGGACTCCCTGCCAACCTGCCAGGCCGAACTGGACACCACCGGGCTCTACTGCCCCGAGCCCATCATGCTGATGCACAACAAGGTGCGGGACATGGCGTCGGGCGAGGTGCTCAAGGTGGTGGCCAGCGATCCGGCAACCACCCGCGACGTACCCAAGTTCTGCAGCTTCCTGGGCCACGAGCTACTGGCCCAGGAAGAGCGCGACGGCCACTACCTCTACTACATCCGCCTGGGCTGATCGTTCGGATCGGGCCCCGACGCTGCCCTCACGTCTCGTCGCCGCGCTCCGGCGTGTCGGGCATCACCATCAGCGCCAGGGCTTCCAGCGTCTCCGGATCCTCGCGCCGGATGCGATTGGCGATCTGACGTTGGAAGAAGTAGACCACCTGATGGCGGCTGTGGCCGGGATACAGACAGGCATCGCCCGGCAGGATCGGGGTCGTCTCGACGTAGCGTTCGTCGGCCAGCAGGGCCTCCACGGCGCCGTCGCTGTAGAGTCGCCAGCCGAACACCTGCTTGAGCTGCCAGGGCGTGTCGCCCTCGTCCATGCACAGGGCATGGGTGCCCTGGGTCTCGGGCAGCTGCTGGATCAGCGTCGGTGATTCGGTTTCTTCATAGTCGAAGTAGGCGGCGGCCTGCTCGAGCTCCAGCACCTTGTGCTCCGGCGGCAGCTCGAACAGCTCTTCGGTTTCCGGATCCCGGTAGCCGATGAAGTGGCCATGTTCCGGGTCGTCGAGCGCCTGACAGGGCGTCAGGCGCTCCATCCAGGGCACGAGGCCGACGACGTCTCCGTCGTCACGCAGTCCCCAGGCGAGCAGGGGCATGCCGTAGTAGGCCTCGGGTTCGTCGGGCAGTTGATACACCATCTCCAGGCCATCGAGCTCGGGCGCGAGACGAATCAGGCGTTTGCGAGCCTGCTGGCGTTGGCGCATGGTCTCCAGGTCGATGACCCGGGCGGGGCGAGATGACAGCGGGATACCCATGAAGTCCCTCCAGCGGCGGCTTGATCACGGCATTGGCCCTCGGGCCGGTCGGCAGCGCACGACGTCACTGTCATCCCATCAATAGCACAGACCGATGACCGAGGTTAAGCCCCGGTGGTCAGCGGCAGCGTCGTGCCAGCTCGGCGCGCAGCGCCTGGTGATGCCGGCGAGCCGCCTGGAGGGCGGGCCAGGGCGCTCCGGGCGTTTCCCGCGATAGCCAGCGCTCCCGGTAGCGTTCGATGGCCGGGCGTGGCGCCACCTTCTGGGCCTCCAGCAGGCGTTGAATGGCCGTGAGCCAGTGTCGGGAGGCCTGCGTCAGGCTATCGAGCCAGCTCGTCAGGGAAGGAGGCATCGATGCCTCGAAGGCACCGGCCGCCGGGGCAGGGCAGTGGTCGTCGGCCAGTGCCGTCTCCAGCAGGTCGGAGCCTTCCGTCAGGCGTCGTTCCGCGAGCATCAGGGCGCGCAGCAGCTCGGCGGTCAACGGCCGGTCACGCAGCGTTTTGAGATGCCCTTCCAGGGTGGCGGAATCCGGCACCCAGTCGCGATCGAACTGGTGCAGGGTGGTCTCGCGCAGGTAGGCAAGTGCCGGCAGCTGGGCATCGACCTCGTCCAGAGACTCCGGCGGCAGCGGCGAGCTGGCCCGGGAGAAACTGTCGATCCACTCCTCCGAGGCGAACAGGGCGTTCCAGCTGGCCCGGGGCAGCTGCCCGGTCTTGAGCCGGGTGAGCCGCTCCAGCCGGGCCCGGTGGTCGTCGCCGAGCGTTTGTGGCACCTCGGTGTTCCAGCAGCCGCTCAGGCGGCGCCACAGAGCCAGCTCGTAGAGCCAGCGCTGGCTGGGCGCGGCCACCTTGCCCAGCTGGTTGTTGCGTTCGGCGACCAGGTTAGCGATATGGCAGCCGCGCAGGGCGAAGACGTCGAGCATCCCCTCGCGGGTCTCGGGGATCTCGAACAATCGCGCCTCGGGGCCGGGGAAGTCGCCGATATTGTCGGGCGCGGTGCGCTCCGGCGCGGGCAGATCGAGCGACTCGGCCAGCCCCCGCTGGTAGTCGGCGAGCCGCGTCTCGGCGGGCCCTTCGCCGCAGCCGGCGAGGGCCACAAGGCCGATCAGCAGCGCGCCGAGGCTAGGCCGGTCGGGGCGTGGAATCCTCATCGATGACTGCCTTGCTCCGTCGTCTCAGGCGTTCGCCCAGCAGCAGGGCGGCGACCGTCAGCCCGGCCACCAGCCCGATCCAGTAACCATAGACCCCGAGCGGCTCCACCAGGCCGAACAGGCCATGGTCGCCGAGCCAGTGGCCGCCGCCGAGGCCGACCAGCCAGAAGGCGACCAGGGTGATCACCATGATGATCCTGGTGTCCTTGTAGCCACGCAGCGCGCCGGCCAGGTTGGCCTGCAGCGAGTCCGAGATCTGGTAGATCATGGCCAGGCCCACCAGCGACAGGGTCAGCCGCGCGACGGCCGGGTCGTGGGTGTAGAAGCCGATCACCGGCTCGGCGGTGAACCACAGGAGCAGACAGTTGAACAGCGCCACCGCGAGGGCGATCAGCATGCCATTCCATGCCACCAGGCGCGCGGCCTCGGGACGTCCCTGACCCAGGACGTTGCCGACCCGCACCGTCAATGCCATGCCCAGCGACAGCGGCAGCATGAACAGCAGGCCGGTGTAGTTCAGGGCCACCTGGTGCGCCGCCACCACGACCTCGCCGAGGCTGGCGATGAACAGCGCGATCAGCGTGAACAGCGTCACCTCCATGAAGATCGCCAGGCCGATCGGCACGCCCACGTAGAGCAGCTCCAGGATCGACCGCCACCGCGGTGGCGTCGGCGAGTGCCACAGCTCGACGTCGCCATAGGCTCGGCTGCGCCGGGTGTAGGCGACCATGGCCAGGCACATCACCCACATCGACAGCGCGGTGGCGATGCCGCAGCCCACCGCCCCCAGTGCCGGCAGGGCCGTGATCGGTGCCGGCAGCCAGCCGCCCAGCAGGGCTTCGAGCCCCGGGCCACCGTAGATCAGCAGGTAGTTGCTGGGCACGTTGACGGCGAGCCCCAGCAGGCTGATCCACAGCGCCGGGCGGGTATGGTTCATGCCGTCGGAGAAGGCGCGTAACGCCATGAACAGCCCCACCGCCGGCAGCCCCAGGGCCACGGCGCCCAGATAGCCCGCGGCGCGCTCGGCCACCGCCTCGGGCACCTCCATCAGGTGAAATACCGGCATCACCGCCGTCCACAGGAGTACCGCCGCGATCACGCCCATCACCAGGCCGATCCACAGCGCCTGGTGCACCTGCGGGCGAATGCCGTCCCGGCGTTCGGCGCCGAGCAGCTGCGCTACCACCGGGGTCAGGCCCATGAGGGTGCCGGTCATCAGCAGCATCAGCGGCATCCACAGGCTGGAACCCACCGAGACGGCGGCCAGGTCGGTGGCGCTGAGCCGCCCGGTCATCATCACGTCCACCGTGCTCATGGCGGCCTGGGCGAGCTGGGCGCCGCAGATCGGCAGCGCCAGGCGAATCAGCGGGCGGGTTTCCGTGCGTGTGGTGGCGAGCAGCCGAGGAATGAACTGGGCCAAGAATCATGCTCCATGGAAAGGTCGGCCCCCGTGCTCCATGCAATCGGGGAGAGCGCGCTAGTCTAGCAGCCCCCTCGGCGCCTCGCCGCCTCGCCGCCTCGGCGCCTCGCCGCCGTGGCGTGCCGGGCGCGTCATGCCGCGGCGGTGAATCGGCGCTATACCTAGAGAAGGAGGCCGCGACGGCGGCCGTCGTGATCCAGCGCAGGCGCGAGTCGCCGGGAGGTGCGAGATGAACGATCACGATATCGATGCCACGGGGCGGGGCGAACCGGAGCGGGCCGAGGCGGCCGTCCGGGCGCTGGTTTCACGCCTCCACGGGCGCCTGACACGCCCGGATCATCCCGAGTATGACGCGGCGCGTAGGGTCTATAATGCGCAGCACGACCGTCACCCGGCGCTGATCGTCCAGGCGGCGGACACCGCCGACGTGACGGCCACCCTCGAGGCCGCCCGGAGCACGGGGCTGGCGCTGGCGGTGCGCGGCGGCGGGCACAGCGTGGCGGGCTACGGCACCTGCGACGACGGCCTGGTGCTCGACCTCGGCGGCCTGAACGATTGCCGGGTCGATCCCGAGGCGCGCACCCTGCGCGCCGGCGGTGGTGCGACCTGGGCCGATCTCAACCGGGCCGCGGCGGCCTTCGGCTTGGCGACGCCGGGCGGCATCGTGTCCACCACCGGCATCGCCGGGCTGACGCTGGGTGGCGGGCTCGGCTATCTGAACCGGCGCTTCGGCCTCGCCTGCGACAACCTGATCGCCGCCGATGTCGTCACCGCGGACGGCGCATGCCTGACCTGCCGCGAGGACGCCCATGCCGAGCTGTTCTGGGCGCTGCGCGGCGGCGGCGGCAACTTCGGCGTGGTGACGGCCTTCGAGTATCGCCTGCACGAGGTCCCGGACATCCTCGGTGGCCCGACCTTCTATCCGCTCGACGGTGAGGTGATCCGCCGCTACCGGGAGCGGATCTGTGAGGCACCCGAGGCCCTGGGCGCGCTGCTGGCCATCACGCCGGGGCCGCCGCTGCCGTTTCTGCCCGAGGCCTGGCACGGTCGGCCGATGGCGGCGGTGCTGAGCTGCTGGAGCGGGCCGGAACAGGACGATGCCCGGATCGGCGAGTGGCTGGCCGACCTCGGCGAGATTCAGGGGCAGGCGCTGCGGCGCATGCCGTACCCGACCATCAACACCCTGTTCGACGAGCTGCTGCCGCCGGGGCTGCATCATTACTGGAAGGGATGCTTCTCCGGGCCGCCCACGGACGAGGCGATCGCGGTGCACCTGGACTTCGGGGCCCGGCTGCCCAGCGCGGAAACGGCGACCCTGCTGTTCCCCCTCGACGGGGCCAGCGGCCGGGTCGAGGCCGGGGCCACCGCCTTCGCCTATCGCGATGCCGGCTTCGCCACGGCACTGGGCCCGAGCTGGTCCGACCCCGCAGACAGCGAGCGCAACATCGCCTGGGGGCGGGACTACTATCGTGCCCTGCGGCCCTACACCGACGGCGGCGGCTACGTGAACTTCATGGCCGACGACGACGGCCATCGGGTCGCCGACAACTATCGCCAGCACTACGACCGTCTGGCCCGCCTCAAGGCCCGCGTCGACCCCGGCAACCTGTTTCGGTTGAACCACAACATCCCGCCGGTCGACCGGGTCGCATGAGGGGAAATGGCGGCCGCGAGAGATGGATGAAGGCGAAGCGCACGGAGCATGGCAGGCACCTGACCTGGCGGTTTTCGCCGCCGGGCCGGCCTCGCTATACTGTGCCGCCCATTCACGACCCGCCGGAGCCCGCGTGAGCCACCGCCTCGAGGATGTCATCGCCCTGTTCGACGGCCTCTTCCTGCCCGCCTGCAACACCCGCCTGGTGCGCGGCGGCGACGAGCCGCTGTACCTGCCCGCCGATGCCGAGACGCCCTGGCATCGGGTGATCTTCGCCCGCGGCTTCTACGCCAGCGCGCTGCACGAGATCAGCCACTGGTGCATCGCCGGCGCGCGGCGCCGCGAGCTCGAGGACTACGGCTACTGGTACCTGCCCGACGGCCGCGACGCCGACCAGCAGCGCGACTTCGAGGCGGTGGAGGTAGCGCCCCAGGCGCTGGAGAGTCTGTTCGCCGCCGCCTGCGGCCATCGCTTCCAGGTCAGCGTGGACAACCTGGGCGAGGTGGAGGTCGACCGGGAAGGCTTCGCCGAGCGGGTCGCGGCGCGGGCGGCGCGCTACGAGCGGGAAGGCCTGCCGGCCCGGGCCGAGGCCTTCCGCACCGCGCTGGCGGTCTTCTACGGCCAGGGCCGGGAGAGAGGCGAGGGCGCGCCGCTCGAGGCGGCGCTGGTGGCGGGCCGGGCGTGTCTCGAACGCCGTGAGGCGCCCGCCGCCGAGCCCGCCTGACGGTCTCGTCGCTGTCTCAGAGCTCGGCGTTGCCGAGCCGCTGATGCAGCGTCAGCATCACCTGGATCTCCTCCTCGGGGCGCAGCGGTTCGAGCCCCAGCTCGCCGAACAGCTCGCCGCGGGCGCGGGACCAGTCGCCGGGCGCCAGCTCGGCATAGAGGCTCTCGGCCGGGGCCAGCTCGACGAACGGGTCCAGCCCGTAGGTCTCGAACAGCCGCGACAGCGCCGCCTCGTCGTCGCCGACGCCGGCGGTGTAGAGGGTGGCGTTGAAGTGGTCGGTCTCCAGCTCGCGGATCACGTCCAGCGGGCTCACGCCCATGCTGGAGAGCTCCTCCAGGCTGTAGGCGCCCAGCGAGACCAGCTCGTCGTCCAGCCACTCGTCGTCGGGCTGGATCAGGGTGTGCTTGACGCGGCCATCGGGCAGGGTCCAGGCGATGGACAGCGGCAGGTCGCCGTCGTCGCCGGTCTCGATGGCGATGAACGCAGGCAGATCATCCATTCTGTTGCCCCTCCTCGCGGGCAGGCTCGTCGAGGCCGAAGAAGGCCCGGGCGGTGGCGGTGGTGATGCGGGCCAGGTCGGCTTCCGTGTCGCCGCGCCAGTGGGCGATCTCGCGCACGATCCAGGGCAGCAGCGCCGGCTCGTGGCGTCTGCCCTTGAGTTTGGCAGGTAAATTGCGCGGCAGCAGGTAGGGGCAGTCGGTTTCCACCATCAGCCGCTCGGCGGGAATCGCCCCCACCAGCTCGCGCAGGTGATGGCCGCGGCGCTCGTCGCACAGCCAGCCGGTCAGGCCGATGTGCAGGTCGAGGTCCAGGTAGCCGTAAAGGGTGTCTCGGTCGGCGGTGAAGCAGTGCACCACCGCCTTCGAGATGTCGTCGCGCCAGGCGTGCAGCATCTCGCGCATGCGCGGCCCGGCGTCGCGCTCGTGGAGGAACAGCGGCAGGCCGCTCTCGGCGGCCAGCGTAAGCTGCGCCTCGAAGGCGTGCTGCTGCTCGGCCGGCGTCGAGAAGTTGCGGTTGAAGTCCAGGCCGCATTCGCCCACCGACACGACCTCCGGCTGGCGGTGGAGCTCGCGCATCGCGGCCTCGAGCTCGGCGTTCCAGCGGCTGGCGTCATGGGGATGCACGCCGGCGGTGGCATACAGCCCCGGGTAGCGGCGCGCCAGGGTCACGGCCTGCTCGGCGTGCTCGCGGTCGGTGCCGGTGAGGATCAGCGTGTCGACGCCGGCGGCGCGAGCGCGCTGGATCGTCGCCTCGAGGTCGCGGGCGAAGCTCTCGTGGGTCAGGTTGGCGCCGATGTCCACCAGCGGGGCCGGCGAACGGAATCTCAGCGCCTCGGGCAGCACGTCGTCGAAGGGGGGCGTGGCGTCGGCCAAGGCGAAGCTCTCCTCTGGGCGGTTCGTCTAGCGCGCGGGAAACGGGCGCGCATTGTACCCGCGGAGGGTGGGGTGGGGCCACGTCGGGGCAGGCATGCGTTACACTGGCGGCTTGATCGAACGATGAGGTGAATGCGTGACCCTGCTACGTCTGGAACAGCTGCAACTGGCCTACGGCACCCATGTGCTTCTCGACGGCGCCGATCTGGTGCTGGAGAAGGGCGAGCGTCTGGCGCTGGTGGGCCGCAACGGAACCGGCAAGTCGACCCTGCTCAAGCTGGTGTCGGGCGAGAGCCTGCCCGACGGCGGCACCATCTGGCGCGCGCCCGGCCTCAAGATCGGCGTGCTCGCCCAGGACCTGCCCGCCGCCTCCGGCGAGACCATCTTCGACGTGGTCGCCCAGGGCCTGCCCGAGGCCGGCGAGCTGCTGTCCGAGTATCACCATCTGGTGCAGCAGGCCGAGCCCGACATGACGCGGATGGCCCAGCTACAGACCCGCCTCGAGGCCATCGACGGCTGGTCCTTCCACCAGCGCATCGACGTGGTGCTGACGCGCCTGGGGCTGCCGGCGGATGCCGCCATGGCGGACCTCTCCGGCGGCTGGCGGCGGCGCGTGGCGCTGGCGCAGGCGCTGGTGGTCGAGCCCGACCTGCTGCTGCTCGACGAGCCCACCAACCACCTGGACCTGGACACCATCGCCTGGCTGGAGGAACAGCTGTCCGCCTTCAACGGCGCGGTGCTGTTCATCACCCACGACCGCGCCTTCCTGTCGCGGCTGGCCACCAACATCCTCGAGCTCGACCGCGGCCGCCTGGGGCGCTATCCCGGCGACTACGCCAAATACCAGGAGCAGAAGACCCACGAACTCGAGGTCGAGGCCCGCGAGAACGCCGAGTTCGACAAGAAGCTGGCCCAGGAAGAGGCGTGGATCCGTCAGGGCATCAAGGCTCGCCGGACCCGCAACGAGGGCCGCGTGCGCGCCCTGCAGCAGATGCGTCGCGACCGCGGCGAGCGTCGCGAGCGCCAGGGCCGCGCCAGCCTCTCGGTGGACACCGGCGAGCGCAGTGGCAAGCGGGTGGTGGAGCTGTCTCACGTCACCCAGTACTACGACGGCGAGGCGGTCATTCGCGACCTCAACCTCGAGATTCAGCGCGGCGACCGCATCGGCCTGATCGGCCGCAACGGCGCCGGCAAGACGACCCTGCTCAAGATCCTGCTCGGCGAGCTCGAGCCCAGCGAGGGGCAGGTGCGGATGGGCACCAAGCTGCAGGTGGCCTACTTCGACCAGCTGCGCGCCGGCCTCGAGCCGGAGAAGACGGTCTACGACAACGTCGCCCAGGGCAGCGACCGGCTCACCGTGGGCGGCCGCGATCGCCATGTGATGAGCTACCTGCAGGACTTCCTGTTCACCCCGGAGCGCGTGCGCCAGCCGGTCAAGGCGCTGTCCGGCGGTGAGTCCAACCGCCTGCTGCTGGCCAAGCTGTTCACCCAGCCGGCCAACGTGCTGGTGCTCGACGAGCCGACCAACGACCTGGACGTGGAGACCCTGGAGCTGCTCGAGGAGCTGCTGCTCGACTTCGACGGCACTCTGCTGCTGGTGTCCCACGACCGCGCCTTCATGGACAACGTGGTGACCAGCGTGCTGGCCTTCGAGGGCCAGGGCTGCGTGCGCGAGTACGTGGGCGGCTACCACGACTGGGTGCGCCAGGGTGGCAAGCTGCCACCGGCGCCCTGGGAGGGGGCGGCCCGTCAGGCGGCGGAGCCGGTCGCCGAGCAGGCCCCGGCGGCGAGCGAACCGGCCGCATCGGCCAGCGAGAGCGAGGCGACGGCCAAGGCCGCGCCGAAGCGCGTCAAGCTGTCCTACAAGCTGCAGCGCGAGCTGGACGGCCTGCCGGCGGAGATCGAGCGCCTGGAGGCGGCGGTGGCCGACTTCGAGGAGCAGGTCGGCGATCCGGCCTTCTACCAGCAGGACAGCGAGACGGTCACCGCGACGCTGCAGGCGCTGAACGACCGGCAGGAAGCGCTCGAAACCGCGATGGAGCGGTGGATGGAGTTGGAGGCGATGGCGGCCGGCGAAGCCTGAGGGATTCGCTATTGCGCTCGATGATCCACAGGGATGTGGGAAGTGCGTAGGTTTGTCGGGAACAAACCTGGCGATCTTGACCGCCGGCGGTACCGGGGCGCCGGTCCGATCGGAATCCTCATGTGGCAGGCTGCCTTCCGGTTGGCTCGGAACCTTCGCTCGATTCTGCGCTCCGGCAGCGGTCAACCTATCTTCGCTCATGACGCGAATCTTGGACACTGCCCAGCGAACACAGTGGAGTGTCTGCTAAAGCAGAAAGGCGCCCCTGGGGCGCCTTTCGTATGCATCGTGCGATGTACGGAGAGGCTTACTCCTCGGATTCGCCGTCCTTGCCGACCCGCACCGCCAGTACGTCGCACTGGGCGCCATGCAGGACGCCGGTGGAGGTGGAGCCCAGCAGCAGCGCGAAGCCGTGGCGACCGTGGGAGCCGACCACGATCAGGTCGACGTTCTGCTCCTCGGCGAAGCGGTGGATCTCGGTGTCGGGCATGCCCACCACCACGTGCTGGTTCTCCTTGGCCACGTGGGCATCGGCGATCTCGGACAGGCGCTGCTTGGCGTGCTCATCGAGCTGATCCTGAATGCTGGTGAGATCCATGGGAATGTCGCCGCCGTAGGCGAAGCCGAGAGGCTCGAGGGTATGCATGATGGAGAGCCTGGCCTCGTTGCGGTCGGCGATCTGCATCGCCCGCTCCAGCACCTTGTGGGAATCCTTGGTCAGGTCGACGGCGACCAGGACGTGACGATACTCGTTGCTCATGGCATTGCCTCCGGCGGATGGTCCAGGGTAGGTGGCTGCCTCCCACTCTAGGACGCACGGTGAGACAAGACAACGACTTGCATCAAGAGAGGAGCGGAAAACGCTTATGGTCTGGTTGATCATTGCCGCCGTCGTCGGGCTGGTGTTCGCGCCGGCGATGTGGCTTCGCCCGAGCCCCCGGGAGCAGCGCGCCACGACGCTGCGCGAGGCGGCCAGACAGGCCGGGATCCAGGTGCGTCTCGACCCGTCGCCGCTTCACCAGGACGACCGGCGGCGTCCCGCCTATCGCTGGGTCTATCCGCCCCGTCGGCGAGGCCCCGACTTCCTGCTGCTGCGCGACGCCGAGGCCAGCGATGCCCTGAAGCCCTTCATCGAGGGCTGGCGCTGGCGCAAGGAACCGCTGCATGCGTTGCCGGCCGCCGTGCGGGGCCGTTTCGAGGCGCTGCTGGCACGCCTTCCCGCGGACGCGGTAGCGGTGGAGTCGAGCGCCGAGGCGCTGATCCTGTGGTGGGATGAATCGCTGGGGACGGAGGCCTTCGCGGCCATGGCCGCCGACATGGACGAGCTGCGCGATGGCCTCGCGGGGCGGCCGGACCGCCCCGAACGGCAGCCCGATCTTGGGCCACCGCGCGGCTAGCGCGGTGCCTGGGCATCGTCCGTCCAGGGCGGAGGCGGGGCCTGGACGAGGAGCGGCGTCAGCCTTCTTCCCGGGCCTGGATAGCCAGCCCGTTGGCCTCGATGCGGCCCAGCAGGTCGCCCAGCTGTTCGACCTCCTCGTCGGACAGGCCCGCCAGCATCTCTTCCCGGATCTCGCTGACCACGTTGTCGATGCGCTCGAGCAGCGGCATCGCCTCGTCGGTGAGCATGATGCGCTTGGTGCGCCGGTCCTTGTCGCAGGGGCAGCGTTTGACCAGCCCCTGCTCGGCGAGCTGGTCGAGGGTGCGGACCAGCGACGGCGCCTCGACCCCGATGGTCCGCGCCAGGTCGCATTGGGGCTGGTCATCGCCCATCTGCCACAGATGGTAGAGCGTGACCCAGCGTGTCTGGGTCAGCCCCTCGGGGGCCAGACGACGATCGATGACCGCGCGCCACAGGCGCGGCAGTCGAGCAAGGGTGAAACCGATGTTCTGTTGCATGAGTGTCTGCACAAACGATGAATCTGATGGGATTGTCCGGAGCTCCGGAGTGTAATGCAAGCCGTTAGCACTCTACGGTGCTTCCGCCGGCCGGGCGATGAGGCGCCGCAGGTCGAGCCCCGGCAGCCCGACCGGCAGGCGGATACGACCATCGGCTAAGGTCGCCTGTTCCGGCGTGTCGCTGACCCGGAAACGCAGCACGCCGATCCGCTGGCCGCTGGCGGTCATCACGTCCACTCGCCAGCGGCCCGATGCTTCCTTCGGGAAGTGACGCTTGTGCGTCCAGGCCCGGTAGCCTGCCTCGCGGCCGCCCTGAATCTGCAGCGGGATGCGATCGATCAGCCGGCCGTCATGGCGCCATTCGTGCACGACCTTCTCCTCCAGGCCCCGCGGGGCGTGAATCGCCGTGTAGGCGTAGAGCCCGTGAGCGGCCAGCGCCTGCGGGGTGAGCCGCAGGCCGCCCTCTGGCGTGCGGGTCTGTTCGTCGAAGCCGGGCGACAGCGCATGGCCCGAGAGCCACAGGCTGGCCGGCGGCACCCAGGCGCGTCCCAGCCAGCCGAGGCCGGCCAGCAGCGGCAGCAGCACCAGCATGGCCAGCCAGCGGGCGGTGTTCATCGGCCGCAGCAGCTGCATCAGGCTCGGCAGGCTGAAGACCATCATGGCGATCAGCGCGATGATCAGGCTCTCGCCGGTGGTCAGGTGCAGCACCGTCGGCAGCGTCACCAGCACCACCAGGAACACGCACTGGGCGTGGAAGGCGAAGTAGAGCCAGCGGTGGCGGGCGGCCAGGCGGTAGTAGAGCGGGTCGAGGATCGACAGCAGCGCGAGCCCCACCATCAGCGCCGTGAACAGCGCCTGGCCGCTGGTCCAGACGGTCGTCGCCAGCAGGAACGGCAGGGTGAAGAACAGTGTCTCCTGGTGGACCATCTGGGCGATGAAGGTGGTGATGCCGCGCGGCAGGGCGGGATAGCCCCGGTGGGTCAGCCAGCGGGCGATCAGACTCTCCGTGAGCAGCAGCACCCAGGCCACCAGCATGCCGAGCGCCAGGGCGGCCCCCAGCCACTGCTGGCGCTCCACCAGGAAGAAGCTCGCCGCGCCGGCCGCGAAAGCCACCGGCGGCCACAGCCAGTGCCAGCGGCGGGCGCGTTCCGCCACGCGGGTGAAGCGGTGGTGCCAGCCCTCGAGGCGGGAGGCACGGGAATCGGGGGGCGGTGGCAGGCGGTCGGCAGTCATGGGCGCATCCTAGCAGGGTGCCGCCGGTGGCGGGAGTCGCCGGGAAGCGACGCCGATCGCCTCGAACAGGGCTTGACGCTCCTCGTGGACTGGCCCAAGCTGATGGAATCAAACGGCCGTATGAATTTCTGCACGGAGATTCGTGGATGATCTACCAAGGCAATGCCATCACCGTGGCGCGCGACGATGACGCCGTCGCCACCCTGACCCTCGACCACCGCGACGAGTCGGTCAACACCCTGTCGTCGACGGTGGTCGGCGAGCTCGCCGAGGCGGTGGAGGCGCTCCGCGCCGAATCCGGCCTCGAAGGGCTGATCGTGACCAGCGCCAAGGAGGCCTTCGTCGTTGGCGCCGACATCACCGAGTTCCATGGCATGTTCGAGCGCGGGGAAGACGAGATCCGTACCATGCTCGAGCGGGTGCACAGCATCTTCAATGCCATCGAGGATCTGCCGTTTCCCACCGTCACCGCCCTCAACGGCCTGGCGCTGGGTGGCGGCTGCGAGCTGGCCTTGACCACCGACTTTCGGGTGATGAGCGATTCGGCCCAGCTCGGCCTGCCGGAAACCAAGCTGGGCATCCTGCCGGGCTGGGGCGGCTGCGTGCGACTGCCGCGACTGATCGGTGCCGACAACGCCATCGAGTGGATCGCCGGCGGGACCCAGAACAAGGCCGACGAGGCGCTTCGTATGGGTGCCGTGGATGCCGTGGTGCCCGGCGAGTCGCTGCAGGAGGCGGCCCGCGATCTGCTCGATCGCGCCCGCCGCGGCGAGCTCGACCACGAGGCCCGGCGCACCGAGAAGCGTTCGCCCCTCGGGCTCGACGCCATCGAGCAGATGATGGTCTTCGAGACCGCCAAGGGCTACGTGGCCGGCAAGGCCGGGCCGCACTACCCGGCGCCGATCGAGGCGATCAAGGTGATCCAGAAGGGCGCCGGCGAGACCCGCGAGCGCGCCCAGGCGATCGAGGCCGCGTCCTTCGCCAAACTGGCGAAGACCGACGTCTGCTACAACCTGGTGGGGCTGTTCCTCAACGACCAGGCGGTCAAGAAGGCCGGCGGTCGCTATGCCAAGCAGGCGCGCCCCGTCGAGCGGGCCGCGGTGCTGGGCGCCGGCATCATGGGCGGCGGCATCGCCTACCAGAGCGCCTCCAAGGGCACGCCGATCCTGATGAAGGACATCAAGGCCGAGGCCATCGACCTCGGCCTCAAGGAGGCCCGCAAGCTGTTCGCCAAGCAGGTCGAGCGAAAGAAACTTACCACCGAGCAGATGGCCGAGCGGCTGACTCACATTCGCCCGACGCTGTCCTACGGCGACTTCGGCGAGGTCGACCTGGTGGTCGAGGCCGTGGTGGAGAACCCCAAGGTCAAGGGCGCGGTGCTGGCCGAGGCCGAGGCGGCGCTGGGTGACGATGCCATCCTCGCCTCCAATACCTCGACCATCTCCATCACCCGGCTGGCCGAGCACCTGAAGCGCCCCGAGCAGTTCTGCGGCATGCACTTCTTCAACCCGGTGCACCGCATGCCGCTGGTGGAGGTGATCCGCGGCGAGAAGACCGGTGACGCCGCCGTGGCGGCCACCGTCGCCTACGCCCGCCAGATGGGCAAGACGCCGATCGTGGTCAACGATTGCCCGGGGTTTCTGGTCAACCGCATCCTGTTCCCCTACTTCGGCGGCTTCAGCGCCCTGGTGGCCCAGGGCGCCGACTTCCGCCGGGTCGACAAGGTGATGGAGCGCTTCGGCTGGCCGATGGGGCCGGCCTACCTGCTCGACGTGGTGGGCATGGATACCGCGCTGCACGCCGGCGAGGTGATGGCCGAAGGCTTCCCCGAGCGCATGGGCGAGATGAGTGGCGGCGTGATCCCGCTGATGGTCGAGCACGAGCGCCTCGGCCAGAAGAATGGCAAGGGCTTCTACGCCTACGAGGAAGACAGGAAGGGCAAGCCCCAGAAGGTCGAGGACGACGAGGCGCTGGCGCTGGTGCGGCAGGTGGCCGAGGGCGAGCGGGAGTTCTCCGACGAGGCGATCATCGCGCGGATGATGGTGCCGCTGTGCCTGGAGGCGGTGCGCTGCCTCGAGGACGGCATCGTCGGCAGTGCCGCCGAGGCCGACATGGCGCTGATCTACGGCATCGGCTTCCCGCCGTTCCGCGGCGGGGCGCTGCGCTACATCGATGCCATGGGGGCGGAGGCCTTCGTCGCCCAGGCGGACGAGCTCGCCGCTGAGCTGGGGCCGCTCTACGCGCCCACCGACGGGCTGCGCGAGATGGCGCGCAGCGGCCAGCGCTTTCACCGCGACGCCGACCCGGCCTGATTCACAGGGAGACAGTATCGATGAGTTTGCATCCGAGAGACATCGTGGTGGTCGACGGCGTGCGCACCGCCATGGCCCGGGCCAGGAACGGCGCCTTCCGCCACGTGCGCGCCGAGAACCTGTCCGCCGCCGTCATGCAGGCGCTGTTCGACCGCAACCCGGGGCTCGACCCGAAAGAGGTCGACGACGTCATCTGGGGCTGCGTGAACCAGACCCTGGAGCAGGCCATGAACATCGCCCGTAACGCGGCGATCATGACCGGCATCCCGCGCAGCGTGCCCGCCCAGACCGTCAACCGGCTGTGCGGCTCCTCGATGAGCGCGCTGCACATCGCCGCGGCCAACATCCGCGCCGGCATGGGCGACGTCTACGTGATCGGCGGCGTCGAGCACATGGAGCACGTGCCCATGACCCACGGCATCGACGTCAATCCGGCGGCCAGCAAGCACGCCGCCAAGGCGGCGATGATGATGGGCCTGACCGCCGAGCTGCTGGGCAAGATGCATGGCATCTCGCGCGAGGATCAGGACGCCTTCGGCGTGCGCTCCCACCGGCTGGCCAGGGAGGCCCGGGACGGTGGCGGCTTCGACCGCGAGATCGTCGGCGTCGAGGGCCATGATTCGCGCGGCTACCGGGTGCGGGTCGACCGTGACGAGGTGATCCGCGACGACGCCAGCCTCGAGGCGATGGCCGAGCTCAAGCCGGCCTTCGACCCCAAGGGCGGCACCGTCACCGCCGGCACCTCCTCGGCGCTGTCGGTGGGCGCCAGCGGCATGGCGGTGATGAGCGCCGAGCGGGCCGAGGCGCTGGGCCTCGAGCCCATCGCCCGGGTGCTCTCCACCGGGGTGGCGGGCTGCGATGCCTCGATCATGGGCTACGGTCCGGTGCCGGCCTCGAAGAAGGCGCTGAAGGTGGCGGGGCTGACCATGGACGACATCCAGACCGTGGAGCTCAACGAGGCCTTCGCCGCCCAGTCGCTGCCGGTGCTCAAGGACCTGGGCCTGCGCGACCGCATGGACGAGGCGGTCAACCTGCACGGCGGCGCCATCGCCCTGGGCCACCCGCTGGGCTGCTCCGGGGCGCGCATCTGCACCACGCTGCTCAACGTGATGCGCGAGCAGGACACCAGCCTGGGCCTGGCGACCATGTGCATCGGCATGGGGCAGGGCGTGGCCACGGTGTTCGAGCGCCTCCGCTGACGACGGCAGCGCGTCCGCGAAGTGGCTCTCCATGACGACGGCACCCCGAGGGGTGCCGTCGTCGTTGGTGTTCAGTCATCGGGGCTCAGTCGTTGCCGGTCTGCTGGAGCTGCTGCACCGAGGCGACCAGGTCATTGAAGCGCTCGCCCTGGATCTGGACGTGAGAGACGAGCTCGGTCTGGGCGCGCTGCTCGTCGCCGGCGGCGATGGCGTCCAGCACCGCCTCGTGCTCGGCCAGCGAGCGCTCCGGGCGGTGGCGCAGGTGCAGCTGCATGCGTCGGTAGGGCTGCAGCACCGCGTGCAGCCGGGTGGCCTCCTGGGCCAGGAAGGCGTTGTGGCTGGCCTCGTAGATGCGCTGATGGAAGATGCTGTTCTCGTAGTAGTAGCCGTTGGCGTCGCCGGCCTCGGCCATGCGTCGGCAGGCCTCGTGGGCCTCGCGCAGCGCCTCCAGTTCCTCGGCGCCGATGCGCCGCGCCGCCAGCCGCGCGCACATGCCCTCCAGTTCGGCCATCACCTCGAAGCGTTCCACCAGCTCGGCCACGCTGAGCTGGGTCACGAAGGTGCCGCGCTTCGGCACCACCTTCACCATGCCCGACATCGCCAGCTGCTGGATCGCCTCGCGGACCGGCGTGCGCGAGCAGTCGTACTCCCGCTCCAGGGCCTCCGGATCGAGGCGTGCCCCGGGCGGGTAGCGCCCCTTGATGATGGCGTCTTCCAGCAGGTCGCGCAGTCGCTGCGCCTGGGAAACCTTGCTCATTTGCTGTCCTCCCGCTTGACACAACTATATCTTGAACCTACCTGTTATATATAACAACTCGGCATCATGTATTCCATGTGCCGAATCAACGCCACCGCAAGACGGCCCTGGTCTCTGGAGGACGCGGCATGAAGATGAACATGGATTTCCTGGAAGGCCTGCTGTCGAGCGTCGCCCGTCGGGCCCGCCAGCGCCCGGGGCGGGAGCGCGGCGTCAGCGGAGGGCAGGGGGCGGCGACGCCCGGTCTCGACGAGCTCACCTCGGCCTGCGACGCCCTGCTGGCCGGAGGCGGCGGCGAGGCCTCGCAGATCCTGGTCGCCCGGCGGGTGCTCGACGGCTATGCCGCCCTGGAGGCCGAGGCGCGTCGTGACTTCCTGAGCCGGCTCGCCGAGCGACACGGCGCGCGACCCGAGGCGATCCATGCCGCCTATGCGGCCTATCGCGAGGGCGAGGACGAGGCCGGTCTGCGGGCGCTGATCGAGGCCTGCGAGCCGCCGCGCCAGGAGCTGCTGCGCCGGCTCAACCTGTGCCCCGGCGGCACCGTCGAGCTGGTCAAGATGCGCGCCGACCTGCTGGGGCATCTCGGCGAGGCGCCGGCGCTGGCCGGCCTCGACGAGGACTTCGCGCACCTGTTCGCGTCCTGGTTCAACCGCGGCTTCCTGGTGCTCCGGAGCATCGACTGGAACACCCCGGCGGCGGTGCTCGAGAAGCTGATCCGCTACGAGGCGGTGCACGAGATTCAGGACTGGAACGATCTGCGTCGGCGCCTCGATCCCGAGGACCGGCGCTGCTACGCCTTCTTCCACCCGGCCATCGGCGACGAGCCGCTGATCTTCGTCGAGGTGGCGCTGTGTCGCGGCATTCCCGGCAATATCCAGACGCTGCTGGCCGGCGGCGACGAGGTGGCGCCCCAGGACGCCGACACCGCGGTGTTCTACAGCATCAGCAACTGCCAGGCCGGCCTGAAGGGCATTTCCTTCGGCAACTTCCTGATCAAACAGGTGGTACAGGAGCTCCAGCGCGAGCTGCCAGAGCTCGCCAACTTCGTGACCCTGTCGCCGGTGCCGGGCTTCGCCAAGTGGCTTTCGGAGCGCCGCGAGGCCGGCGAGTGCCGGCTGTCGCCCGAGACCGCCGATGCGCTCGACGCCACCGCCTGGCGCGACGATCCGGCGGCCCGGGAGGCGCTCGAGCCCGAGCTCACGGCACTGGCCGCCCACTATCTCATCGAGGCCAAGCGGCGCCACGGCCTGCCCCGGGATCCGGTGGCGCGCTTTCACCTGGGCAACGGGGCGAGCCTGCACCGCCTGAACTGGCCCGCCGACATCTCCGCCAAGGGCTGCCGTCAGGCCCATGGCCTGATGGTCAACTACCGCTACGAGCCGGACCGCATCGAGCAGAACCACGAGGCCTACAGCCGCGAGGGCAGCGTGGTCTGCGCCGGCGACATCCAGCGCCAGGCCAGACGCGCCCAGCCGCTGCTGGCCGCGCCGGCCGATGCCTGATTCCCCCGATTTCCCCACGATCACGAGGACGACTGCCATGCACCATCACAATCTGTTCCTGCAGTTCGAGCATCACTTCCGCGCCACGCCCGACAAGACCCTGATCGACACTCCCGACGGGCGTCGCTACGCCTACGGCGAGGTGCTCGAGACCTCCCGGCGCCTGGCCGGGGTGCTGCAGTCCCTCGACGTGCAGCCCGGCGATCGGGTGGCGGTGCAGGTCGACAAGAGCCCCGAGGCGATCATGCTCTACCTGGCCTGCCTGCAGGCCGGCGCGGTCTACCTGCCCCTCAACACCGGCTATACCGGCGCCGAGATCGCGTACTTCCTGGGCGACGCCGCGCCGCAGCTCTACGTGTGCCCGCCGGCGCGGGCGTCGGACGCCAATCGCTTCTACCAGGAGGGGCTGGTGGTCCACGTGGAGAGCCTGGGCACGGCCGGCGACGGCAGCCTGATGGAACGTGCCGCCGACGCCGAGCCGATGACCGAGATCGCCTGCCTCGAGGCCGATGACCTGGCGGCGATCCTCTACACCTCCGGCACCACCGGGCGTTCCAAGGGGGCGATGCTCAGCCACGCCAACCTGGCCTCCAACAGCCGGGCGCTGGCCGAGGCCTGGCGCTTCACCGCCGACGACCACCTGCTGCATGCGCTGCCGATCTTCCATACCCACGGGCTGTTCGTGGCCTGCAACATCGTGCTGACGGTGGGCGCCTCGATGACCTTCCTGCCCAGGCTCGACGTCGAGCAGCTGCTCGACCTGATGCCCCGGGCCACGGTGCTGATGGGCGTGCCGACCTTCTACACCCGGCTGCTGCAGTCGCCGCGGCTGGACCGCGAGGCCGTGGCCAACATGCGGCTGTTCGTCTCCGGCTCGGCGCCGCTGCTGGCTGAGACGCATGATCAATTCCGAGAGCGGACCGGCCATGTCATCCTCGAACGCTACGGCATGACCGAGACCAACATGAACACCTCCAATCCCTACGACGGCGAGCGGCGCCCCGGCACGGTCGGCTTCCCGCTGCCGGGCAGCGAGGTGCGCATCACCGACCGCGACAGCGGCGCCGAGCTGCCCCGCGGCGAGACCGGGCGGGTGGAGGTGCGCGGCGACAACGTCTTCCGGGGCTACTGGCAGATGCCGGAGAAGACCCGCAGCGAATTCCGCGACGACGGCTTCTTCATCACCGGCGACCTGGGGCGGATCGATGCCGACGGCTACCTGCACATCGTCGGCCGCGACAAGGACCTGGTGATCTCCGGCGGCTACAACGTCTATCCGAAGGAGGTCGAGCAGCTGATCGACGAGCTGCCGGGCGTCGCCGAGTCCGCGGTGTTCGGCGTCGGGCATCCTGACCTCGGCGAGGGCGTCACCGCGGTGATCGTGGCCCGCGAGGGCGAGGTCGCCCCCGACGAGGCGGCCGTCCAGGCGGCGCTCGCCGACCGGTTGGCGCGCTACAAGCAGCCCAAGCGGGTGTTCACCATCGAGGCGCTGCCGCGCAACGTGATGGGCAAGGTGCAGAAGAACCAGCTGCGCGACGCCTATGCCGACCTCTACGCCGTGAAGGAGGTGGCCGCCACGGCAGGATGAGGGAATATCATGCCCGGCCCGTCGGCGGTGGCCGGGGCTTACAGCACGCCCGCCTCGAGCCCTGCCGCCATCGCCATGCCGAGCTCCTCCACCCGGGCCTCGAAGGCGTCCTGCCACTCGCCGCGCAGCGTCAGCGGGGCCTGCGCCCACTTCCAGCCGAGCCCGGTGACGATGCCTTCCACGGCGCGCCGGGTGCCGGTGCCGTCGAGGCCGGCCCGGATGTAGAGCGCGCAGGGCAGGCCGCGGGTGTCGTCCAGCACGGCGTAGTAGCTGCGGTCGAAGAAGTCCTTGAGGGCGCCGCTCATATACCCGAGGTTCTCGGGCGTGCCGAGCAGGATGGCGTCGCAGGCGCGCACGTCGTCGGGGCCGGCCTCCAGCGGCGGCCTGACGACCACCTCGATGGCCTCGATGTCGGGATGGCGGGCGCCGCGTTCGGCGGCCTCGCGCAGCCGGCGGGTGTTGGGGGAGGGCGCATGGGCCACGATCAACAGTCGCTTCATGGGAGCCTGCCGGGTTGAAGAGTGTCCGGCCCGCCATCATACAGGGGACAGCGGCGTTGACAGGCGCCAACGCCTTGCCGACGCTGAATTCGGTATTCACGACCCCATCAGGGAGGACGTCTCATGGCCTTTGCCCTTTCGAAGATTCAGGTGACCAGCTCCGCCTTCGAGAACTTTCAAGCCATGCCCGGGCGGCATGCGGCGGACGGTGACGATCTTTCGCCGCCCCTGGCCTGGGAGAACCCGCCGGAGGGCACCAAGGGCTATGCGGTGATCTGCCACGATCCGGATGCGCCGCTGGTGCAGCACGGCCAGCAGGGCTTCGTGCACTGGCTGCTCTACAACCTGCCGGGTTCCGTCACCTCATTGGAGGAGGCCACCGCCGAGGGCACTCGCGGGCACAACGACTTCCAGCGCAACGGCTATGGCGGCCCCATGCCGCCGGAAGGCCACGGCACGCATCTGTACTACTTCTGGGTGCTGGCGCTGGACAAGCCCACGGCGCTGCCGGAAGGGCTCTCCATGACCGAGCTGCTCAAGCAGCTCGAGCCGCACCTGCTGGGCATGAACCGGCTGATCGGTACGTATCAGCGAGGCTGATCACCGCCTGACAGGCAGCAAGCGTCAGTTTTCGAGCCCCGCCATCGGCGGGGCTCAGCCGTTGCTGGCCTCGTCCGTCGCCTCGCCCGCTTGGGGGGCGGCGATGGCGTCGTTTTCGGTGACGATGCGTTCGAGTTCCTCGCAGAAGGCGTCCAGCGCCTCGCGGGTGTGGCCCGGGCGGCGATGCAGCTCGATCTCGACCTGCCCCAGCGTCGGCAGGCCCTCGGCCTCGCCGACGATCCGGCAGCCCGCCGGCACGCTGCGCGGCGTCTTCACCGTCATCGCCAGGCCCGCCTGGACCGGCAGGTTGATGCCGGTGGGCGAAGTGCTGGCGTAGCGGATCTCCCAGCGCCGCTCGTCGCGGCCCAGCGCCGACAGCGCATGGGCGCGGAAGGTGCAGCCCTCCGGGTTGAGCGCCAGCGGCAGCACGTCCCACTCTTCCAGCCGGCAGTCCTCGGCGACCACCCACACCATCGGCTCCCAGCCCAGCAGCTGCCCCGACTGCGTCGGCACGTGGCGGATCGACAGCACCACGTCCAGCAGGCCCTCCTGAAACTGGCCGACCAGCGCCGCGCTCATGTCGCAGGTGATGTTGAGGCGCGTGTCCGGAAAGCGCCGGGCGTAGCGCTCCATAAGCTCGGGCAGGTAGGCGCTGGCCTGTTCCTCGGAGGTGGCGAAACGGATCAGTTCGCCGCGCTGGCGCTCGCCCAGGGCCTCACGGGCCTCGTCCTCGAGGGTCAGCATGTGCCGGGCGTAGGGCAGCAGTCGCTCGCCGTGGCGGGTCAGCAGCACGCTGCGGCTGGTGCGCTCGAACAGCGACTGTCGCATCTGGTCCTCGAGGCGCTTGATCTGCAGGCTCACCGCCGACTGGGTGCGATGCAGCACCTTGCCGGCGGCGCTGAACCCCTGGCACTCGGCCACGGTGACGAAGGCGCGGAGCAGGTCCGTATCCATAAATTAATGAGCCTTTGAAATTGGTTGTATCTCAATGATTCATTTTTATTATGGAGATGCCGTCTCTAGGCTGTCCAGCATGCACACGACAGCGGAGACAACCATGCCTGTGGAACCCTCGGTCGATACCCCCGCCACCGCCCTCGATGGCCTCATCGATCTGCAACGTTATCCCCTCGACGATCTCGACGGCGACACCGGACGTGCGCTGATCGACCGCTGCCGCCGCCAGCTGGAGGACGACGGCTGCGTGGTGCTCAAGCACTTCGTGCCCGACGAGGCCCTCGAGCGCCTGGAGCGCGAGACCGAGCGCCTGTCGCCCGAGGCGCACTACAACCAGACCGAGACCAATCCCTACAACAGCGACGCCGATCCCTCGAAGCCGGCCAGCCACCCGCTGAACCGCTTCGGCGACCGCACCAACGGCTTCGTCGCCGGCGACCGCATCGACGGTGACACCATCATTCGCCAGGTCTACCGGAACGCCGATTTCCAGCGTTTCATCGCCACCGTGGTCGGCATGGAGGAGATCCACCCGTACGCCGACCCGCTGGCCGACCTGGTGGTCAACGTGCTGCGCGAGGGCTGCCAGCATCCGTGGCACTACGACACCAACGAGTTCATCGTCACCATGATGACCCGCCAGTCCCACGGCGGCGGCCGCTTCGAGTATGCCCCGGGCATCCGCAGCCCCGAGGGCGAGAACTTCGACGAGGTCGAGGAGGTCATCGACGGCGACCGCTCGCGGCTCAAGTCGCTGGATCTTCAGCCCGGCGATCTGCAGATCTTCTTCGGCCGCTACTCCCTGCACCGGGTCACCCCGGTCGAGGGCGACAAGGAGCGCCACACGGTGATCTTCGCCTACGCCAAGGAGCCGGGCTTCATCGGTCGCCCCGAACGCGCTCGCCGCATCTTCGGCCGCATGGCACCGGTCCACGAGCGGCTGCTCGAAGAGGGCATGCAGCGCAGCGACGCCCTGGTCGACTGATCGCGCCTGCCGATCGTCATGCCCTTGGCGCCGGTCCGGCCGGCGCCATCCAGACCGACACTCAATAACGACTCTCCGAGAGACCTGACATGAGCATCGTGGATTTCGAGAAGCTGACCGACAACGAACCGGACCAGATCCCGGTGATTCCCTCGGCCCCCATGGCTAACGGCGACAGCATCCCCACCGCCTTCGACCCGAAGCAGCTGCGCGCCGGCCGCCTCGATCGCCTGCGCGCCATGATGGCCGAGCAGGGCTATGCCGCCGTGGTGCTGTTCGACCCGTACAACCAGCGCTATGCCACCGGCTCGCGCAACATGTTCGGCTACTTCCTGCGCAACTCGACTCGCTACGTCTACGTGCCGCTCGACGGCCCGGTGATCCTGTTCGAGTACCCGGGCAGCGCCCACGTCTCCACCTGGCTGGAGACCATCGACGAGTCGCGCACCTCCAAGGTGGTGTGGTCGGCGGTCAACCAGCGCGACAACCTGTCCTCCGATCCCTTCGGCGTCGAGATCGCCGAGCTGATCGAGGAGCACGGCCGTGGCAACAGGAAGATCGGCCTGGATCGCTGCGCCCTGAACCTGGCGCGCTCGCTGGAGGCCCAGGGGCTGGAGGTCTTCGACTGCATGCAGGACACCCTGCACTGCCGTCGCATCAAGACCCCCGAGGAGATCGCCTGCCTGGCCCAGTCCATGGCCGGCAGCGAGGCCGCCGTGGCCGAGGTCGAGGCCGCCATCAAGCCCGGCGTCACCGAGAACGAGCTGTTCGCCATCATGTACGGCGACGTCATTCGCCAGGGCGGCGAGTTCATCGAGACCCGGCTGCTGTCCTCCGGGCCGCGCACCAACCCCTGGTTCAACGAGGCCAGTGACCGGGTGATCCGCCCCGGCGAGCTGGTGGCGCTGGACACCGATACCATCGGCTGCCACGGCTACTACTCCGACTTCTCGCGTACCTTCCATGTGGGGCCCGGCAAGCCGAGCGCCTACCAGAAGAGCCTCTACCGCATGGCCTACGACCAGGTGCACCACAACATGGGCATCCTCAAGCCGGGCATGAGCTACCGCGAGATCGCCGAGCAGGCGTGGAAGATTCCCGAGCGCTTCCTCGACCGCCGCTATCCCTCGATCATCCACGGCGTGGGCATGCACGGCGAGACGCCGCTGGTCGCCCACCATATGGACTTCGACCGCTTCTCCAAGGACGGCATCCTGGAGCCCGGCATGGTCGTCTCGGTGGAGAGCTACATCGGCGAGGTCGGCGCCGCCGACGGCGTCAAGCTGGAGGAGGAGGTGCTGGTCACCGACACCGGCATCGAGAAGCTGTCGCGCTATCCGTTCGACGAGGCCCTGCTCGACCGGGAAGTGTGAGTACTGCCCGACTGACGGTTGGCTAGATGAGCGCCGGGGACAAGACCAAGCGAGGGTTTTTTGCCATGGATGGCAAAAGTAGCGCCCAGGGAAGGGTTTACAGCGCCCTCGCGGGGCTTGGGCCCGGAAAGGCTCATCGCTTCTGCCAGTCAATTGAGAAAGTCGCTCCAGAAAGGAGCGTGGCTTCTGGTCTGCCCAAGCAATGAAGAGAGCCCCCATGACCGATGTGAACCACTGGATCGCTGGCGAGCGCCCGGCCGGCGACCGTACGCTCGACGTCTTCAACCCCGCCACCGGCGAGGCCGTGCGCCGCGTGACGCTGGGCGATACCGCCACCGTGGCGCGCGCCATCGAGGCCGCTCGCGAGGCCCAGCCGGCCTGGCGCGATCTGCCGCCGGCCAAGCGCGCCCAGGTGATGTTCCGCTTCAAGACGCTGCTTGAGCGTGACGCCGACGAGATCTGCCAGCTGGTCGCCGAAGAGCACGGCAAGGTGCTCGAGGACGCCATGGGCGAGCTCAAGCGCGGCATCGAGAACGTCGAGTACGCCTGCGGCGTGCCGGAGCTGCTCAAGGGCGAGTACTCCCACAACGCCGGGCCGGGCATCGATACCTGGTCCAACCACCAGCCGCTGGGCATCGTGGCCGGCATCACGCCGTTCAACTTCCCGGCCATGGTGCCGCTGTGGATGTACCCGATGGCCATCGCCTGCGGCAACGCCTTCATCCTCAAGCCCTCGGAGCAGGTGCCCTCGACCGCGATCAAGATGGCCGAGCTGCTCGACGAGGCCGGCCTGCCGCGCGGCATCTTCAGCGTGGTCCACGGCGACCGCGAGACCGTGGAGGCGCTGATCGACGCGCCGGACGTGAAGGCGCTGTCGTTCGTGGGCTCCACGCCGGTGGCCAGGAGCATCTATCGCCGCGGCGCCGAGAACGGCAAGCGCGTGCAGGCCTTGGGCGGGGCCAAGAACCACGCCATCGTGCTGCCCGACGCCGACCTGGACAACGCCGCCAGCACCCTGATCGGGGCGGCCTTCGGCAGCGCCGGCGAGCGCTGCATGGCGATCTCGGTGGCGGTCTGCGTGGGCGACGAGACCGCCGATGCCCTGGTCGGCAAGCTCGCCGATCAGGCCCGCACCCTGAAGATCGGCCCCGGCACCGAGAAGGGGCTGGACATGGGTGCGCTGGTCAACGCCGGCCATCGCGACAGGGTCGCCGGCTATATCGAGCGGGGCGAGCAGGCCGGCGCCGAGCTGGTGGTCGACGGCCGTGAGCATCCGCTGGTCGAGGGATCAAAGGGCTACTTCCTGGGCGCGACCCTGTTCGACCGGGTGACGCCGGCGATGGACATCTATCGCGACGAGATCTTCGGACCGGTACTGTGCGTGGTGCGCGTCGAGACCTTCGAGGAGGCCATCGCGCTGATCAACGCCCACCAGTACGGTAACGGCACCTGCGTGTTCACCCGTGATGGCGAGGCCGGTCGCCGCTTCAGTGATGCCATCGAGGTCGGCATGGTCGGCATCAACGTGCCGCTGCCGGTGCCGGTGGCCTTCCACAGCTTCGGCGGCTGGAAAGAATCGCTGTTCGGTGACCTGCACGCCTACGGCCCCGACGCGGTGCGCTTCTACACCCGCCGCAAGGCCGTGTCCCAGCGCTGGCCGCAGCGCGCCCAGCAGGAGAGCGCCCAGTTCAACTTCCCCTCGAACTGAGCGTGACAAACTGACCGTCTCCAACCGAGCGTGTCGAACTGACCGTCTCTAACCGAGCGTGACAAACGATCTGTCTCGCTCCGATCGCGCCCGCCCCGTTGCCACAACGAGGCGGGCGCGCCGCGTTGTGCCGGCGGCTTGTCCGGCGTCATGGGAGGCATCTTCCAGGCGCTGCTAGGCTGTCGTCATGGACCGATCACCGGGGTGCCATGACGGCATGAATGGATCGCCCGCCACCGAGCCCGCCGAACAGGCCGATACGCTGACGCCGCTGACGCTCAAGCGCGTCGGCATCGACACCTATCGCGAGAACGTGGCCTACATGCACCGCGAGTGCGACCGCTACCGGGCCGAGGGATTCCAGGCCCTGGCCAAGGTGGAGGTGCGCGCCGACGGCCGGCGTATCCTGGCCACGCTCAACGTGGTCGACGACGCGGCCATCGTCGGCTGCGGCGAGCTCGGCCTCTCCGAGGATGCCTTCGCCTCGCTGGACGCGGCGGAGGGCTGCCCGGTCAGCATCCGCCAGGCCGAGCCGCCGGCCTCGATTCCCGCCATGCACCGCAAGCTCGCCGGCGAGCGCCTGACCCGCGACGACTTCCGCGGCATCATCCGCGACATCGCCGAACGGCGCTATTCCAAGATCGAGCTCACTGCCTTCGTGGTCGCCTGCGACCTGGGCGAGCTCGACCGCGAGGAAGTGTTCTATCTCAGCGACGCCATGAGCCGGGTGGGGCGGCGGCTGGACTGGCACGAGCAGCCGGTGGTCGACAAGCACTGCATCGGCGGCGTGCCCGGCAATCGCACCTCGATGCTGCTGGTGCCGATCGTCGCCGCCCATGGCCTGCTGTGCCCCAAGACCTCGTCCCGGGCGATCACCTCGCCCTCCGGCACCGCCGATACCATGGAGGTGCTGGCGCGGGTCGACATGCCCTTCGACGAGCTGGGTGAGCTGGTGCGTACTCACCGCGGTTGCCTGGCCTGGGGCGGCACCAGCGAGCTGTCGCCCGCGGATGACGTGCTGATCTCGGTGGAGCGACCGCTGTCGGTGGACTCGCCGGGCCAGATGGTGGCCTCGATCCTGTCCAAGAAGATCGCCGCCGGCTCGACCCATCTGCTGCTCGACCTGCCCATCGGACCCCACGCCAAGGTGCGCTCCATGCCCGAGGCCCATCGGCTGCGCAAGCTGTTCGAGTTCGTGGCCCGGCGCCTGGGCCTGACGCTGGACGTGGTGATCACCGATGGCAGCCAGCCGGTGGGGCGCGGCATCGGCCCCGCCCTGGAGGCTCGGGACGTGATGCGAGTGCTCACCAACCATTCCGAAGCGCCCATGGACCTGCGCCAGAAGGCGCTGCGCCTGGCCGGGCGGATGCTGGAGTTCGACCCCGACGTGCGCGGCGGCGACGGCTTCGGGTTGGCGCGCGACATCCTCGACGACGGCCGCGCGCTCGACAAGATGCGGGCCATCATCCAGGCCCAGGGCGCGCACGCCTTCGATCCCGAGCATCCGCCGCTGGCACCGCATACCCTGGAAGTGACCGCTCACACCGGCGGCGCCGTGACCGCCCTGGACAACCTGCAGCTGGCGCGCATCGCCCGGCTCGCCGGGGCGCCGCGGGCGATCGGGGCCGGCGTCGATCTGGCGGTGCGCATCGGCGACACGGTGAACACCGGCCAGCCGCTGTATCGCGTCTACGCCGCCTCGCCCAACGAGCTGACCTTCGCCCGCCAGGCCTGCGAGCGCGATCGCGGCGTCGCCATCGGCTCGCCCGAGGGCATCGTGCGGCTCAATGTGGAAGGGTAACGGGAGGGATGGCGAGCCCATGAGCATCATGCTGCTCTACGTCAACGACGAGGCCGGCCCGGCCCGGCGGCTGGCCGAGGCTGCCGGACTCGAGGCCCGGGCCGTGGCGGAGCACCGCTTTCCCGATCAGGAGCTGCACCTGACGCTGCCCTTCGCCGGCACCGCCGCTTCCCCCGAGCCGATGCCGGAGACCCTGGTGATCTACCGCAGCCTCGACCGGCCCAACAACAAGCTGGTCGAGCTGCTGCTGATCGCCCGCCATGCCCGTCGTCAGGGCGTACGGCATCTGGTGCTGGTGGCGCCCTATCTGGCCTACATGCGCCAGGACATCGCCTTTCATCCCGGCGAGATCGTCAGCCAGGCGCTGGTCGGCGCCTTCCTGGCCGAGCTGTTCGACGCCGTGATCACCGTCGACCCGCATCTGCATCGTATCGACCGCCTCGACCAGGCGATCCCGCTCGAGCATGCCGTCGCACTGTCAGGCGCCGTCCGCCTCGGCGAGCTGATCGCCGCGCAGCGCGACGAGGCGCTGCTGATCGGCCCCGATGCCGAGTCGCGCCAGTGGGTGCAGCAGGCCGCCAGCGCCACGGGCTTCGCCTTCGGCGTCTGTCACAAGACCCGCCGCGGCGACCGCGAGGTGGTGATCGCGCTGCCCGATATCGCGCTGCGCGGCCGTCGAACGGTGCTGATGGACGACGTGGCCAGCACCGGCCACACCGTGGCCCGGGCCGCCGAGGCGCTGCTGGCCGCCGGCGCGGCGTCGGTGGACCTGGCGGTGACCCATGCGCTGTTCGCCGACGATGCCCTGGCGGTGATCGAGGCCGCCGGCGTGGGGGAGGTGTGGAGCACCGACTGCATCGTCCATGTCAGCAACGCCATTCCCATGGCGCCGCTGCTGGCGCCGGCGCTGGCGAACGTGCTGGGTTCTCTGTACTAGCTGGCGGCGCCCTTGATGAGCTGGCGGCGCCCCGACGAGAGGGCGGGACTCGATCAGCGTGCGGCGCAGGTGTCGGGGTGACGCCAACTTTTCCTGACAAAGCAGTACGTTACGAAGCCTTGCTGACAAAGCCGAAAAATGCCGTGATTTCCGGGGGATGCTTCCGGCATGGAAGCATTGTGCCGAGGCCGTGGGCATGTTTCTTTCAGGGAAATGACGGTTCGATGGTGATAGAGGGCGATGGACATGATGAGCGGTGCCATGCTGATGGCCGTGGTGGCACTGGCCATGGGCGTCTCGGCCCTGGGGGTCTTCTGGTATCTGCGCCGAGACCGCGCCGAGACATCCGGCGAGCCGACGCCCGCGCCGGCGGCCAAGCCCGAGTCGCCGCCTGAACCCGCTTCGGCGTCCAGTGGCCCGACGCTCCCCGAGCCCGAGCAGGTGGCCGAGCGCTTTCGCGTCGCCAAGGGCGCTGAGGTGCGCCAGTGCCTGTTCGTGGTGCTCGACTGGCCGGGGCTCGATACCAATCGGCGTCTCCGGCGCAAGCTGGAGGAGGTCGGGGCGGCCTACGATCCGAAGCAGCGGGTCTACAACGTCCATCCGCCGCGCACCGGCTATCGCATGGTGATCGCCAACAGCACGCCGCCCGGCGCGCTGCCGCCGCTTCACGAGGACGGTGAGCATCCGGTGGTCGACGGCATCTCCATCCTGGTGCATTTTCGCAACAAGCGGCGGGTCGCCCACAGTCCCGATGCGCTGATCGACTTCACCCGCTCGGTGGCCGCGCTGGGCGGCAGGATCCTCGATGCCGAGCGTCAGGAAGTCGGCGACGAGGAGTTCGAACAGCTGCGACGCGCCGCTCCCTGAGACCTTCCCCATCGTCCAAGGAGATGTGCATGGCGCTATTCGATCGCGACCGGCGCGAGGAAAACCCGCGCACCCGCCGGCTCTACGCCCTCTGGGAGCTGATCTACACCTTCGTCGACTTCGGCGCCGCGGCTGCCTTCCTGGTCGGCTCGGTGCTGTTCCTCTACGAGAGCCAGCAGACGCTGGCGACCTGGTGCTTCATCGTCGGCTCGGCGCTGTTCGCCTTCAAGCCCACCATCCGCACCGTGCGCGACGTCAAGCTGGCGTCCATGGGTGACGTGGAAGACCTGGAGCGGGAAGGTCGCCGGGACTGAGCCGCCGGCGGCTTTCCTCAGCGCCAGCGGTGCCCGCCGCGACGTCGGGTCGGGATCGGGCGCCGAAGCGGCATGACCTCGTCGGTATCGCCGAACGGGGCATGTGGCGCGTCGTCGATCTCGGCCAGCCGGTGGATGCGTGCCGCGGTGGACGGATGAGTGCGCAGCCAGGCGATCTCCAGCGGCGGGCGACGCCCGAACAGGCTTGCCAGCCAGCCGCTGCGCTGACGCTCCAGTACCACCAGCGCCGAGGCGAGACCCGCCGGATCGCCGGTGAGCGCCACGGCCTCCATGTCGGCGGTGTATTCGCGATTGCGCGACAGCGCCAGTGATAGCAGCACGCTGAGCGTCGGCGCCACGGCGATCGTCAGCAGGGTGAGCCAGGGCAGGGAGCCCTCGCCGGACAGCATCATCGGCAGGCTGATCAGGATCGCCAGCTGCACGGCCGTGGTCAGCCACAGCGTCATGCGGGTCATGGCCGTGGCGATCGACATCACCCGGGTGTCGCCGCGCCGCAGATGGCTCACTTCATGGGCCAGCACCCCGCCCAGCTCCCGCCGCGTCAACGAGCGCAGCAGGCCGTCGGTGACCGCGATGCCGCCGTCGTGGGGGCCGCCCACGGCGAAGGCGTTGATCTCCGCCGAGGGCGCATAGTAGAGCTGCGGCGCGATCGTCAGGCCGGCGCCGGCGTAGAGATGCCGGAGCAGCGCATGCACCTCCGGCGCCCGGGACGGCGGCAGCCGCTCGGCGCCGGCCCGGGCCAGGATCATCCGGGCCGGCATCCAGCTCATCATCACGGCCGTCACGATCACCGCCGAGAGGCTCATCAGCACGCCGCCCGGTCCCGCCAGCAGGTAGCCGGGCAGGGACAGCGTCAGCGTCAGGCCGCCCAGGATCAGCACCGTCTGCAGTCCGTTGAACAGGCGATGCCGGCCGAGTTCGTGTTCCAGCACCATGCCGCGTCTCCCGTCGTTGGCCCTTTCCCCTAAGGCTAGCCGCCACGCCCGCGGTTGCGGGACAGGAACCGACACAAACGTTGATCGGCGTCATCGTGGTGAGTGATCGCTCGCCTACGCTTGATGATGCGACCGGCAAGCGCGGTCGTCTCCCTGCCGGCGAGGACGACGGGCGATGGATCGAGCGCATGGAGGGATCGAGGGCAGCTGAGGGATCGAGGATGGCTGCCAAGGCCTCGCCGCGCATTCTTCTGCGTATCGACGGTATCGAGGTGCCACATCATGGCCGACAAGACATTTCAACAAGCCGCTTCCTCCCGCCCGGCCACCGGGGCCGATGAGCCGGAAGCCCGGGTCCCCGAGTCGCGTCCCGCCAGCCCGTTCCGCGAGCTGGATCGCCTGTTCGATGGCCTGCTGGCGCGGGACTGGATGCATCCGCTGCGCTGGGATCGTCTGGAGCCGCGGATGCCGCGGGTCGATATCCTCGACAAGGACGCCGAGGTGGTGGTGCGCGCCGAGGTTCCCGGGTTCGCTCGCGAGGATCTCGACGTCTCGGTGACCGACCGCACGGTCACCATCAAGGGCGAGAGCCGCAAGGAGAGCGGCACGAAGGAGGAGGGTGAGTACTATCGCTGCGAGATCTCCCGCGGCAGCGTGCTGCGCACCGTGGAACTGCCCTGCGACATCGACGCCGACAAGGCCGGGGCGAGCTTCCGCGACGGGGTGCTGGAGCTGACCCTGCCCAAGGTCAAGGAGGCGCATCGCCGCCGGCTCGACATCTCATCATGACGGCGGCGCCCGCCGGTGCCTCTCGGGCCGGCGGGCGCGATGCCATGGCCCGACGGAACCCTGGACGCCGAGGACGTGTCAGATGACACTCGATGCTGCCCGGCCTGCGCCGGCACCGTCCTCAACCGTATGATTCGAAGGAGAGAACATGCACAAGTCCCTGTCGCGAGCCCTGATGCCCCTGCTGGGGGCCGGCCTGCTGTCCGGCACCGCCCTGGCCAGTGATGCCGAGGCGCCGGAAGTCTACGGCTGGGTGGAGAAGACCCTGATCGACCCGAGCTGGGGCGTGGAAGTGAAGGCCAAGCTCGACAGCGGCGCCCTGACGTCCTCCATGCAGGCGGAGGACATCGAGGAGTTCGAGCGCGACGGCGAGGACTGGGTGCGCTTTGAGGTCGAGGTCGAGGACGAGGAGAGCGGCGAGATCGTCAGCCACGAATTCGAGCGTCAGCTCTATCGCGACCTTACCGTGGTCGGTGCCGGCGGCCGGGATCACCGCCCGGTGGTGCTGATGACGATCTGCATGGGCGACGAACGCTTCGAGGAGCAGTTCAGCCTCGAGGACCGCAGCGACATGAACTATCCGGTGCTGCTGGGACGCCGCACCATCCAGAGCCTCGGCCATCTCGACGTCACCGAGACCTTCCTGCAGTCGCCGAGCTGCGATGACGACTCGACGCTGCATCGTCATGCCGACAAGGAGTACGAGGACAAGATCGGCGTCTGAGGGCCGCCAGCCGCGAGCACGACGATCACGAGACGACATGCCAGAGGATATGGCCATGGAACACGCCACGCCCTTCGGGGCCCTGCTGGCCGAGCTGGAGAGTCTCGGCGAGCACCACGACCGGAGCGTCACGACGCCGGACGAGCGACTGCGCAACATCACCCGCGATACCGGCGAGTTCCTCGCCGTGCTGGTCCGGGCGACCGGGGCGCGGCGTATCCTCGAGATCGGTACCTCCAACGGCTACTCCACCCTGTGGCTGGCCGAGGCGGCCCGGGCGCTCGGCGGCCGGGTCACCACGGTGGAGTGGGCCGCCGGACGCTGGAGCATGGCCGGCGAACACTTCGCCCGGGCCGGGCTGGCGGACGTGATCGAATCGCTGCATGCCGAGGCCGGCCGGGTGCTCGACCGCGAGGCCCCGGCCTCGCGGGACCTGGTGTTCCTCGATGCCGACCGCGAGCGCTACGTCGACTGGTGGCCCGTGGTGCGCGAGACCCTGGCGCCGGGCGGGCTGCTGGTGGTGGACAACGCCACCTCCCACGCCGACGAGCTGGCGCCGTTCATCGATCTGGTGGAGGCGGACGATGACTTCACCACCAGCCTGGTGCCGGTGGGCAAGGGCGAGTTCCTGGCGACCCGGACCCCGGCGTCCGCGACCGCCTGACCCACCGCGCGCGTCTCACGATGAGGTTGCCATGCCAGAGGAACCGACGCTAAGGGTCTACTACGATGCGGTCTGCCCGACATGTCGCCGCGATCGGCGCCGCTACGAGCGAATGGCCGGCGAGGCGTCGGCAGTGGAATGGGTCGACGTCACCGCCAACCAGGCGCGCCTGCGCGAACGCGGCATCGATCCGAATGATGCCCTGCATTCCCTTCACGTCGAGGACGAGCACGGCCGGCTGTGTGACGGTCTCGACGCCTACCTCCTGCTGATGCGCCGGGTGCCGCGGCTGCGCCCGCTGGCGTGGCTGATCGGCCTGCCGCTGATCAATCCGGCGCTCGCCGTGGCCTATCGCCACGGGGTGCGCCGCCGCCTGCGCCGTCAGGGGCGGCGGTGAGCCGCCGCCGGGCGCCCGTCAGCGCGGTCGCCAGGCCGCCGGCAGATGCTCGACCAGATAGTCCATGAAGGCGTAGACCTTGGGCGTCAGCGCCAGCCGGTCGTCGACGCACAGATAGATATCCATCGGCTCCGACACCGCGCGGGTGTCGCTGCCGTCCCCTTCCTCCACGTCCACGAACAGCGGCACCAGGCGCCCCGCCGCGATGTGCGGGGCGGCGATGAAGTCCGCCAGCCGTGTGATGCCGCCGCCGGCCAGTGCCATGCTCGCCAGCACGTCGATATCGTCGCTGATCAGGGCGGCCCGGAAGTCCGCCTCGAAGCGTATCCCGTCACGAATGAAGCCCCAGCTCAGGAAGCGGCCGTCGGTGGGAAAGCGAAACACCAGGCAATCGTGGTCGCGCAGCGCCTCTGGGCTCTGCGGATGTCCGGCGCGGGCCAGGTACTCCGGCGAGGCGCAGAACAGGAAGGGGATGGAGGCGATGCGCCGCGCCACCAGTCCCTCCTCGAGCTGTGGCGTGAAGCGAATGCTGACGTCCACGTCCTCGTGGATGTGGTCCACGCGGCGGTCGGTGGTGAGCAGCTCCGGGGCCAGATGTGGATAGCGGGCGTTGAAGCCTGGCATCAGCGGTGCCAGCACGTGGCGGCCGAAGGCGGCGGTGGAGGTGATCCGCAGCCGCCCGCGCGGCTCGGCCTGCAGCGTGGAGACGGCACCGTGGGCGCGCTCCAGATCGCGGGCCACGTGTCGCACGTGCTGGTAGTAGAGCTCCCCGCTGTCGGTCAGCGACATGCGGCGGGTGGTGCGGGCCAGCAGCCGAGTGCCCACCGTGGCCTCGAGCCGCGCGATGGCCTGGCTGGCCGCGGCCGGGCTGATGCCGAGGCGCCGGGCACCACCGGCAATGCTGCCGGCCTCGACGGCCTTCACGAAGCTCTCGATGGCGCGCAGGGTATCCATTGGGTATATCTCGTAATGCAGGCATTGATTCGTCAATAAAGCTTTATAGTGAACCAAGGCCGGGGCGTCTACTGATGCCCCCTGTCCTTCCCTAGGCTGAAGGCGTTCGATTCACCGACAGAGGACAGCACCATGCCTTCACGCCCTACGCAGGACGCCGCCGGCGCGACACGCCGCCGTGGCGTGCCGACCCGCTTCGCGCCCGTGGTCTTCGCCTTCTACATGTCCGCGCTGATGACGCTGCTGATGAGCCTGGTGATCACCGCGGTGAACGGCGGCGTCGACGCCGGCTATCCCGCGGCGGTGGCTCAGGCCTACGTGCGGGCCGTGCCGGTGGCCTTCATCGGCGTGCTGAGCGTGCGGCCGCTGGTGGTGCGGCTGGTGGCCTGGACCCTGGCTGACGACGGCGCCCGCTGAGGGCGCCGCATCGCCGAGATCAGCCGTGCAGGCGCTCCAGATCCTCGACCAGCCGGCGGCAGATGCCGTCGAGGCTCTTGCGCTGGCCTTCCTGGACCAGCCGTCCCTCTTCGTCGAAGGCATCTCCGGCACCGGCCACGGCGAGTTGGTCCGGCAGTACCGTGACGCCGATGTTGCCGAGCAGCTGGCGGATCAATGCCAGGCCGCGCAGTCCGCCGAGCCCGCCCGGTGAGGCGGCCACCACGGCCGCCAGCCGACCCTGGAACAGCGCCAGGCCGCTGTCGCCCTGATGGGGGCGGGTCAGCCAGTCGATGGTGTTCTTGAGCAGCGGCGTGATGAAGCCGTTGTATTCCGGCGAGGCGATCAGCAGGCCCTGGTGCTCGGCGAGCTGCTCGCGCAGGGCCAGCGCCGACTCGGGCAGGCCGCTGGTCTCTTCCAGGTCACCGTCGTAGAGCGGCATCGGGTAGTCGGCCAGGTCGATGAGGGTCGGCCGGCCGCCGTGGGCCTCGATGCGTTCGGCGGCCAGCTTGGCCAGGCGCTTGTTGAACGAGCCCCGGCGGGCGCTGCCGGCGAAGACCAGGATGCGGGGGGACTGACTCATGGAAGACTCCTTCTGTGGGCATGTCTCAAGATAGGCGGCGTCGCCGGCCGCCTCGTCAACGGGCGCGCAGCTGACGTTCGAGCTGCTGCAGGCGCGGGTCGTTCGGGTGCTGGCGACGCAGCCGCTCCAGGGCCGACAGCGCCTGGGGAATCCGCCCCGCCGCGGCGTTCAGGTAGACGGCGGCGTAGAGCAGGTCCGGCGAGTCCGGTGCCAGTCGCAGGCCCTGTTCCAGCGCCGCCAGGGCCTGGGGCTTGTGGCCCAGCCGGTCGAGGATCAGGGCGCGGTTGTAGTGTGTTCGCACGTGCCCGGGGCGCCACTCGGTGGCCTTCGACAGCCACTCCAGGGCCTCGTCGAACTGCTGTGTCTCCGCCAGCGACAGGGCCAGCAGGTAGGCCAGGTGGCCGCGGTCGGTGCGGGGCATGTCGTCGAGGGCCAGCCCGTCCTCCAGCAGCCGGCGTGATGCCGCCGTGTCGCCGCCGCGCGAGTGGAGCGTGACCAGGTTGACCCGAGCCGGCAGGAAGTAGGGATCCATCGCCAGGGCCGCGCGGTACTGGTCGATGGCGTCGTCGCGCTCTCCGCTGCGCTCGAGCAGCACCGCCAGGCTCAGGCGGTTGCCCGGCAGGTCCGCATTGGCGCGCAGGCGGCGTTCGGTGTCCTCGCGGGCGGCGCGGTAGGCCTGGCGGCTCTCCTCGGGCAGCTCCATCGGCGAGATGCCGGCCAGGGCGCGCACGGCTTCGTCGCGGACCGCCCGCAGCGGGTCGTCGAGCAGCGGCAGCAGGCGCTCCATCCTGAGCGCGTCCGGGGCGCTGGCGAAGGCCGGCGCGGCGGCCGCGCGCACCCGGCCGCTGTCGTCGTCCAGCGCGGCCTCGAGGGTGGGCAGGGCCGGCGGCCCCATGTCCGCCAGGGCGTCGATGGCCGTGGCGCGCACGATGTCCGGCGTGTCGTCGTCCGCCGCCAGCCGCTGCAGGGGGCGGAGGGCGTCGTCGCGACCCTGGCGCGCGGCGGCGAAGACCTCGCCGTAGTGAGTGCCGCCTTGCTCGGTGCGGGCGAGGTCGCCGAACCAGTCCCTGATGCTGCCGGCCGCACGGTCGGGAGACATGCCGTCGTGGCAGCGGGTGCAGGCATCCGGACTGCCAGTGGCCTCGTTCAGGTCCGGGCGGGGCACGCGGAAGGCGTGATCGCGGCGCGGGTCCACCACCATGTAGGTGGTCTCCGGCATGTGGCAGTTCACGCACTGGGCGCCTTCGCTGCCGGGCCTGTGATGGTGGTGTTCGACGCTGTCGTAGTCGCCGGGTTCGAGCTCCGGGAAGCGGGGCGATTGAGCGGTGTTGTGGCACTGGGTGCAGAGTCCGTTGCCTTCGACCCGCACGCGGTTGGTGTGCGGGTCGTGGCAGTCGGTGCAGGTCACGCCTGCCTGGTACATCCTGCTCTGGGCGAAGGAGCCGTAGACGTAGACCTCGCCCTGGATCTGGCCGTCGGCATGATAGAGCCCCTCCGTCAGCAGGCTGGGCAGCGCGCTGTCGAGCAGCGGCTCGCCGTGGGCCGGGCCTGCCCCCAGAGTCGTGCGCCGGCTGTGGCAGCGGGCGCACTGGCCGACCATCTCCTGGCCGGACATGTCGTCGAGGTCCACGCCGAGGCCGATGTCCTCGGCGCTGTTCGACGTGCCCGGCGTGTCGCTGGAGGCGGCGCTCAATTCGGCGCTCGGGGCGGCCGCCGATGCGTCGTCCTGTGCCCAGGGCACGTCCTGGGCCCAGTCGAGGTGCGCCTGGCTCGGGCCGTGGCAGCTCTGGCAGCCGACGCTCTGCTCGTGCCAGGTGGTGTCGAAGACGTCCTCCACCGGGTCATAACCCTTCTGCAGGTTGGTGGAGTGGCAGTCGGCGCACATGGCGTTCCAGTTCTGGTAGCGGCCCTGCCAGTGCAGGGGATCGTCCGGGGTGAAGGTCTGGCCGGGATAGAGCGAAAACCAGCGCTGGCCCCCTTCCGCCGCCGAACGAGAGTCCCAGGCGATGGTCAGGCTCTGCAGTCGGCCACCGGGCATCGCGATCAGGTATTGCTGGAGGGGCTGGTAGCCGAAGGTATAGGCGATCTCGTGGGTGGCCTCGGGCTCGCCGGGGCCTTCGAGGGTGACCAGGAAACGCTCGCCCTGCCGGTGGAACAGAGCCTGGATCTCGCCTTCCTGGCCACTGTCGGTGAAGCGAGCATCCGCGAAGTCGCCGAGCACGTTGTCCGGCGTGGCGGGGCGCATGGCCCAGCCGTGGTCGGAATCCTTCCAGGCGTCATGTTCGGCCTGATGACAGCCGGCGCAGCTGCCTTCCGGCGCGTAGCCGTCGCCCTCGCTGGCCAGTCGCGGCGAGGCGGCCTGGGCGGCGCCTGCTATCAACAGGGTCAGCAGGCCGGTCAGCAGAAGGGCCGCCGCGGCGCTCGGGCGCAGGCAGCGATGGACGAAGACGGCGGTACGGGATGAGGCCTGGGTATTCAATGCGATGACATTCCCTGTGTCGTGGCGCCCCGGTGGCCAGCCACGGTGATCATCCTGTCGTGTCGGCAGCGTGACGTCCAGACGCGACACCGCCATGGCCACCCTCGGGTGGCCATGGCGGACGGCGAGGCCGGGTTACTGGATGGCCTTGTTCATGAACTCATCGACCACGTTGGACATGTCGAAGGAAGCGCCACCCTGTACCGGCGGATACTCGGCCAGCGAGGCCAGGTGCTCCTGCATCAGCACCGACATCGGCTGGATGAGCCACGAGACCTTCTGCATCAGGTGGCCGTAGCTGTCCGGCGAGTCGTAGCTTTCGTAAGGGTCCATGCGCAGGTTGAACACCAGCGGTACGGTCCGCGGCACCAGGTTGTCGTAGTAGTTCTCCTTGGTAGAGAAGTGGAACTTCCAGGGACCCATGCGTACCGCGGTGAGCTTGCTCTCGTAGTAGTGGAAGATATGGTCGCGATCGGACCGGTCCCGTTCGCCCATCCAGTAGGGCAGGTTATTGACGCCGTCGATGTATTGCTCCTTCTCGCTCATCATGCGCTCGGCGGGATCCTCGACGCCGGCCGCTACTGCCAGGCTGGTGAACATGTCCTGGTGGCCCTGGATGCCGTTCAGGACGCTGCCGGCGGGAATATGGTCGGGCCAGCGAATCATTGACGGAACTCGGACGCCGCCCTCGAAGGTGGTCATCTTCTCGCCGCGGAAGGGCGTGGTGCCGCCGTGCGGCCAGGAGCTGTGCTCGGGGCCGTTGTCGGTGGAGTACCAGACGATGGTGTTCCCGGCCAGTCCCTGCTCGTCCAGCCAGTCCAGCACCGTGCCGATGTCGTGATCGTGCTGCAGCATCCCCGAGCCGTGAATATCGGCCTCGGACGTGTGTTCCTCCGCGGCGTAGCGCCACTCGTCGTCGAGGTGCGTGTACAGATGCATGCGGCTGGTGTTCAGCCATACGAAGAAGGGATCGCCGGCGCTGCTGGCCTCCTCCATGAAGTCCAGGGCCAGGGGTATCACCTCGTCGGAGTCGAAATTCTCCATGCGCTCGCGGGTCAGCGGGCCGGTGTCCTCGATGGTCTGGGCGCCGATCACGCCGAAGCGCGGCATCTCCGTGTCGTCGAATTCCTCCGTGGCGAAGGTGTGGAGCACCCCACGGGTGCCGAACCGTTCCTCGTAGGCCTCCAGCGACCCGGAGAAGGCCTCGCCGAAGCGCTGGTAGTCACGCTGTTCGGATTCTTCCTGAGTGTTGAGATGATAGAGATTGCCGAAGAATTCATCGAAGCCGTGCATCGTTGGCAGATGCTCGTTGCGGTCGCCCAGGTGATTCTTGCCGAACTGGCCGGTGCGATAGCCTTCCGCCTTCAGCATCTCGGCGAGGCTCGGCGATTCGGTCTGAAGGCCCAGGGGCGAGCCGGGCTGGCCGACCGTGGTCATGCCCGAGCGGATCGGATATTGCCCAGTGAGGAAGGCGGCGCGCCCCGCGGTGCAGGACGGCTGGGCATAGTGGTCCGTGAACATTGCGCCTTCGTCGGCGATCCGGTCGATGTTCGGGGTCGAGTAGCCCATCACCGAGTGCTCGTAGGCCGAGAGGTTGCTCCAGCCGATGTCGTCGCCCCAGATCACCAGGATATTCGGAGGGCCCTCGCTGCCCTGCGTGTCCTGGGAGGCGTTTTCCTGCGCCCAGGCCGTACCGGTCATGGAGATCGCGAGCCCCGCTGCCACTATCCCTGACGTCGTGTGCTTCATGCATCACCCCCTTGTGGAATTATCCCGTGTGACTCGGGCATCCCCCGGGAATGCGTCGGCCACATGGCTAAAGTTAGTCGAAAGCGGGAGACTGGCAAGGCGGTTGATACGGAGCATTTTTCTCAGGAATTCTTTTTAAAACAAAAGGTTGTCGTTTTTCTTCGGAGCGGTCTGATGCCTGTCTCTTATACACATCTGACGCTGCCGACGATCTA